>NZOY01000069.1 GCA_002695445.1 Flavobacteriaceae bacterium | reverse complement strand
AAACCACCACCATTGATTCCCTCTGAAACCTTAATAATGGGTCCCCATGTATTACCACCATCTTCACTTCGTCTTACCACAAATTCGGTTTTACCAAAACTTGCAACTATTGTCCCATCCTTCGCAACAACTACATTGGGCATTCTTTCTCCATAGAAAAGTTGTTTTGTATCAAATATTGGTTCTTCATTAATTGATTTTAAAAGCCATTGGTTTTGACAAATCAAAATTTGAGTAAAAAAAAAGAAGAATAGGATTCGTTTCATTATACTAATTATAACATTCAGATAAATTATAATATTTACTTCTTATGTGAAGAATATTTTTGAATTTTTGATTTGATATTTTATTCCTTCTCATTATTAATTTTCATAGATTATGGGAATTAAAATTTCGTTTTTTCTATTTATAAATCTGTATGGGCTATTATATACTAATATAACTTCCTCTCCAGAAGTTTTTATTTCAAATTTCTTTAGAATATTTTGTAATTTTCTACTGAACAATCTTTCCTTTGATTCATTTGTATATCCTGAATATCTAATAGCGGCATAATATCCACTCTCCTTCTCATAAACTTTAATGGATTCATCTATTGGTAAGGGAGCACTCTCAGGATTAAACTTTCTTGGAAGAACGAACGACATTGAATTTTCGTCTTCATTTTTTTTAATATGAACTGGAGTAGTCATTGCAATTTTGGTATTTGCATTATTGTTTCCTGATATATAATTAAAAAGTTTTCCAAATCCTGAACCAGGATTTCTTGATTTATGCTCTGCCACCATGATCGGAGGATAATACCTTATTTCACCATCCTCAATTTTTTTTATAATCTCGTAAGGCTGCGTTTCAGTTTGGGCCATGATTATTTTCGTACTAATCATCAGCAACAGGAGAATTCTAGTCAATCTATTGGTTTTTATAAATTTTCACCAAACGACCATCCCTCTCTGGTTGGCTCTTTAATATATATGTCCAGATCTGGTCTGTCGATGACTTTCATATTCTTAGCGTCATAATTAATTTTTGTGTTGAAGCGTTGGGCTAAAACTCCAACAAGAGCCATTTCAGTTAAATCTGCTGAATAATCAAAATTAGATCCGGGAAGAGTATTTTCTTTAATTGCATCCGTCCACTCTTTGACAGGATTTTCTTCATGAGTTCTAGGAATAGTCTTCTCTGGAGGTGACTTTTTAAAAGCCTCCCAAGCCTCATTTTCAATAGCTAATTTAGGACCAAAATTTGGCCTTGAGCCAGTCACTAATGTGTTTTTATCTCCAATCATCATCATCCCTGACCTATCAAAATTTTTAATTTTCCAATCAGGATTATTATTTGGTATCATCTCAGGAAGGGGTCCTTCATACCACTTTAGAGTTACTGGTGCTTTACTTCCCCTAGCAGAGAAATCCATGGTAACAATAGATTGATCAGCAACAAAATTGTGTTCGACCCTAGGATTAGTTAATTCAGCAGTAACTGTATGTGGCATACCAAGATCAAGTGCCCAAAATGGCCCATCAAGTGTGTGACAAGACCAATCTCCTAGTAATCCATTTCCATAATCATAATAACCTCTCCAAGACTTTGGGACGTATGTAGTATTAAATGGCTTGGATTTTACAGGTCCTTGCCAAAGATTCCAATCTAAATGATCAGGAACAGTATCAATTGGCGGAGGAAAAGCATCAGGCATTGTAAAATATTTTCCTGGTGCAAATCTAATTTTTCCATGCCAAGCGTGAACTTCTTTAACTTGACCTAAGTATCCTTGCTCATACCATTCTTTTATTAATCGTATTCCGTCAGTGGTATGTCCTTGGTTTCCCATCTGAGATACAATATTGTAATACTTTGCAGCTTTTTTAAGTGTTCTTAATTGCCATATATTATGTGCTAATGGCTTCTCTACATATACATGTTTTCCCAATTCCATTGCGATCATAGTAGCGGCAAAATGTGTGTGGTCAGGAGTAGAGATAATAACAGCATCTATTTCATTTGCCATTTTATCAAACATTACTCTAAAATCTTTGAATTTTTTAACTTTTGGAAACATATTATAACCAGCTGCAGCTCTCATTTCATCTACATCGCACATAGCTACAATATTTTCTCTTGGAACTTTTGACCAGTTGGCTTTACCACGACCACCAACACCTATAACTGCAATATTTAAACGGTTATTGGGAGGGTTACTTATGCAGCCAGGAATTAATAAAAGACCTGAAGTTGCTGCTGTTGTTGACTTTAAAAATGAACGTCTTGATATGCTTTGCATCTATATTTTAATTTTTTAAATATAACAATTAATTCAACATAGGACTATTTCTATCACATATGGTATAATGAGAAATTTAAATCAAGAATTGTTATATATTAGGAAAGAAATTATAAAAAAACATATTAATATTTCAATTTATGACTTCAGTACTTCAGCAATTAGATTGGGTAGTATTAGCAATTTATTTTTTAGCATTAATCGGAGTTGCTATTTGGGTTCTAATTCAAAAAAATAAAAATACAGAGGATTATTTTCTAGCAGGGCGAAATGTAGGTTGGTTTGTTATAGGTGCGTCAATTTTTGCCTCAAATATTGGATCTGAACACGTAGTTGGTCTTGCAGGTACTGGTTTTGAGTCTGGTACTCCAATGGCCCATTATGAATTACATGCTTGGATTGTTTTACTATTAGGTTGGCTTTTTCTTCCTTTTTATATTCGAAGTGGCGCTTTTACAATGCCTGAGTTTTTAGAAAAAAGATTTGACAGCCGATCAAGGTGGTTTCTTTCTGTATTTTCTTTGTTAGCTTATGTATTGACAAAGGTTTCGATTACAATATACGCAGGAGGAATTGTGGTCTCTGAACTATTAGGTATACCCTTTTGGTATGGTGCGATTGGCATTGTTATTTTTACAGGAATATACACGGTTATAGGTGGTTTAAAAGCTGTAATATATACTGAAACCCTTCAAACTGTAGTTTTGATTTTTGGTTCTGTAGTTATTACTTATTTGGGTTTGCAAGAGGTTGGAGGTTGGGCTCAGCTTAGAGAGACAGTTATTGAGGTTAGTCCAGATCATTTTAATATGTGGCGNCCTATGANTGACCCCCAGTTTCCNTGGACTGGTTTATTAATTGGTGGAACCATTGTTGGAATTTGGTATTGGTGTACGGATCAGTATATAGTTCAAAGAACTTTAGCAGCAAATAACATCACAATTGCAAGAAGAGGTGCCATTTTTGGAGCTTACTTAAAATTATTACCAATTTTAATTTTTTTAGTACCAGGTATAATAGCATTTGCTCTTACACTTCAACAGCCAGAAGTTTTCCAGGTTTCAAAAGCTGATAGGGCATTTCCAATGTTAGTTAAAACATTACTCCCAGTTGGCCTAAAGGGTCTTGTTGCTGGCGGCTTAATGGCAGCTTTAATGAGCTCATTAGCTTCAGTTTTTAATTCTTGTTCTACTATTTTTACAATTGATATCTACAAAAAAATAAGACCTGATAAGTCTGAGGAATCTTTAATTAGAATTGGGAAAATAGCTACTGCAATTATTGTTTTTCTTGGAATTATTTGGATTCCAATAATGGAAAAGATAGGTGGAGGTGTTATGTATCAATATCTTCAAAATGTTCAATCTTACATTGCTCCTCCAGTTACAGCTGTATTTTTATTGGGTATTATTTGGAAGCGAGTAACCTCTGATGCAGCTATAACTACTTTGATTAGTGGATTGATATTACTCATTTTAAGGTTAGGAACTGAGATATACTTTCAGGAAGAGATTATATCGGGCTTAAAGGTTTCGGGAATTGCTTTTGCGTTTGCAACAATAAATTTCGCTCATATGGCAATATTTATGTTTATTTTTTCTGTTTTCCTTTGTGTTGGAGTAAGTTTGGTTTCGATTGTTCCTGATTATGCTAGAATTGAAGGTTTATCATTTGGTACAATGACAGAAAAAATGAGACAGGAATTTAGAGAATCATTTAACACAATAGATGTTATATTATCTATTATACTTCTAGGAATTGTTATTTCAATTTTATTCTATTTTACTGGCTGATAATTAATTTTATAACAAATGAAAAACTATGTTTTATCACTGGATGCTGGCACCACTAGTTCAAGATCAATACTTTTTGATAAAAGTGGAAACCAAATTGCTGTGGCTCAAGAAGAGTTTTCCCAGTTTTTCCCAAAAAAGAGCTGGGTAGAACACGATCCAAATGAAATATGGCAAACTCAACTAAATTCTATAAAAACAGTTATAGAAAAGTCTTCAATAAACCCTGAAAATATTGATTCAATAGGAATTACTAATCAGAGGGAAACAACTATAATTTGGAATAAAANTACTGGTGAGCCAGTATATAATGCTATAGTTTGGCAAGATAGGAGAACTGCAAAAATTTGCAAGGATCTTATTGATGCTGGACAAGAGCCNATATTTTCAGCCAAGACCGGGTTGTTGATTGATGCTTATTTTTCTGGAACTAAGATTAAATGGATTTTAGATAATTCTCCAGAATTAATGAATCTTGCAAAAAAAGGTGAACTTGCATTTGGAACAGTTGATAGTTGGTTAATTTGGAAATTAACTGCAGGAGCTAAACATGTAACAGATGCCACNAATGCAAGTAGAACACTATTATATAATATACATCAAGGTAAATGGGATGAAGAATTGTTAAAGATTTTGGGTGTCCCTAAATCTATGTTGCCAAAGGTTGTGAATTCCTCTGAAATAGTTGGAACGATAAGCAAATCAATTATTGGCTCNGAAATTCCAATTAGTGGNATTGCNGGAGATCAACAAGCAGCCNTATTCGGTCAGATGTGTTTAATGCCTGGGGATGTAAAAAATACATATGGGACAGGATGTTTCTGTATTATGAACACAGGTGATAAGGCAGTAAAATCAAAAAATAGGATGTTAACTACTATTGCATGGAAAATAAATGGAAAAGTTACTTATGCAATTGAGGGTAGTATTTTCACTGCTGGTGCATTAATTCAATGGATGAGAGATCAGATGAATATGGTTGACTCAGCTCCAGAGATTGAGGATTTAGCCAAAAGTGTTAATGATAGTGGTGGAGTTACTATTGTCCCTGCCTTATCTGGTTTAGGTGCACCTTATTGGGACCCTCACGCAACTGGAGCAATCTTTGGAGTTACAAGAGGTACCAATAANGCTCATATTGCNAGAGCTGGACTGGAGGCAATAGCACTTCGCTCACGAGACATAATTGTTGAGATGCAAAAAGATGCTGGAATAAAATTTTCAAATCTTAAAGTAGATGGAGGAGCGAGTAACAATAATTTATTAATGCAAATTCANGCNNATCTCTTAAACACAAGNGTTATTCGTCCTAAAGTAACTGAAACAACTGCTTTGGGAGCTGCTTTTTTGGCCGGACTAGCTTCTGGTTTTTGGAAATCAACAAAGGATATAGAAAAACTCTGGAAAGAGGATTACTCTTTTGAACCTAATCCAGATGATAATACAAAGAGTATAATTCGTTTATGGGAAAATAGGGTCCCAAGAGTATTATCTTAANTTATGGATAGATCTAAATTTTTAAAGGATTTAGTCTCTACTGAAGTTTGGGATATCATAATCATTGGTGGAGGAGCAAGTGGATTGGGAGCAGCTGTAGATTCTGCTCAGAGAGGNTACAAAACCCTTTTGCTTGAAAAAAATGATTTTGCCAAAGGAACATCTTCAAGAAGCACGAAATTAGTNCATGGTGGTGTAAGGTATCTTCAAAATGGTGATATATCGCTTGTTATTGAGGCCTTGAAGGAAAGAGGTATTATGAAAAAAAATGCTCCTCAAATGGTTAAAGATATGAGTTTTGTGATTCCCTTTTATGATTGGTGGAATGGACCTTTTTATGGGCTGGGACTTAAAGTATATGATATGATGGCAGGAAAGTTAGGACTTGGACCATCTGAATTACTAAACAAAAAAGAAACAATTAGTTTAATTAACAATGTGAAAAATGAGGGACTGCGAGGAGGTGTAATCTATCATGATGGTCAATTTGATGACTCTAGAATGGCTATAAGTTTAGCAAGAACTGCCAGCGAACTTGGTACCACAATATTAAATTATGTAGAGGTAAAACAATTAATCAAGGAGAATGAATTAATTTCTGGAGTAGAGGTAGTTGANAGAGAATCGAATAAAAAATTCACTGTTAAGGCAAAAGNGGTAATTAATGCTACTGGAGTTTTTAGTGATCAAATAATGAAAATGGATCAACCAGATGTTAAACCTATGATTCGACCCAGTCAGGGAATTCATTTGGTTTTAGAGAAAGAGTTTTTGGACGGTCCTCATGCTATAATGATTCCACACACATCAGACGGGAGAGTTTTATTCGCTGTGCCTTGGCACAATCATGTAGTCCTAGGAACTACAGATACCCCAATTGATGAGACTTTGGAAGAACCCAAACCAATTGAGGAAGAAATNGATTTTATTCTGGCTAATGCTGGACAATACATGACTAAAAAACCAAAAAGAAAAGACGTAAAAAGTGTCTTTGCAGGACTNCGACCACTGGCTGCAAATCAAGAAAGTGATAGTGAAACAAAGGAAATTTCTCGNCANCANAANATAAATGTATCTACTTCTGGACTAATTAGTATTTTGGGTGGTAAATGGACAACTTATCGAAAAATGGCTGAGGATGCTATAAATACTGCTTCAGTAGTTGCTGGTTTAAAAGAGGTTAAATGCAATACACACAAACTAAAACTTTTAGGATTCAAAGAAAATATTGATTTTAATCACCCATTACATGCATANGGTTCTGATGCTGATGAAATTTCTAANATTGGCACAGAAAAAGATAATGATTCATTATCTGATAAATTTTACATTAGTAGAAATTTGATTATTTGGTCCATTAAAAAGGAGATGGCCATTCACCTTGATGATGTTTTAGCTCGAAGAACAAGATGTTTATTTTTGGATGCTCAGGAAACGAAAAAAATCGCCCCAACTGTTGCNAAAATAATGGCAGAANTTTTAAATAAAAANGAATCTTGGATAAAGAATGAGTTATNTTNCNNTAACAAAATAATTAAAAATTATATCATATGAATATTGATCCTTATATAGCTGAATTTATTGGTACTTTTATTCTTCTTTTATTGGGAGAGGGAGTTGTAGCTAACGTTAATTTAAAAAAAACAATCGCTGAGGGTCAAACGCCTTGGGTCTTAATAACAAGTGCCTGGGGTTTTTCGGTTTTTGTAGCAGTATTTATTACTAGTCAATTTAGTGGAGCCCATCTTAATCCNGCTGTNACTATCGGACTCGCAGTTGCTGAAAAGTTTTCTTGGACTCTNGTACCAGGTTATTTAATTTCTCAGTTACTTGGNGCNATGATGGGAAGTTGGATTTGTTATATTACATATATTGATCACTACAAGGTTACCTCAGATGAGGATTCCGTTAGAAGCACTTTTTGCACAGGACCTGCTATTAGAAATTTAAAAAATAATTTTTTTAGTGAATTCATTGGAACATTTGTATTGGTTTTTGGTGTATTATTCATTGCCATTCCAAACATAGAAATTGATGGTTTGGAGGTTTCCAGTTTTGGATTAGGAGCACTTGAAGCACTACCAGTTGGTATTTTAGTTTGGGTAATTGGTTTGAGTTTAGGGGGGACAACAGGCTACGCAATTAATCCAGCACGTGATTTTGGACCTAGAATTGTTTATCAATTGATTCCAAGAAAAAATAAAGATGCAGACTGGTCATACGCTTGGATACCAATTTTAGGGCCCTTTACTGGAGGTGTTGTTGCGGGTTTCATCTACCTTTTACTAGTTTAAGGATTTTTAATTATCTCGCTGACCCGTTCAGGATAATCGGTAATAATACCATCAACATTTAAAGAAATTAGTTTCGAAATTTTTTCCTTTGAATTTACTGTGTATGGATAAACTTTATATCCAGCTTTATGGATTTTTTTTACATTCTTAGGATTTAATGATTTATAACTTGGATTTATAGCTTTAGCATTTAATTTTTCTGCTATTGGAAGAGCATCAAGAGGATCAGCATCAGTCAATACTGCAATAGGCACATCTTTATTGATTTCATAAAATTTTTCAAGTTCTAGCCAGTTGAAGCTAGAAATTATAAACTTTTCTGATGTCCAATTTCCCTTTTCGATATACTTTTTGATTAACTGATTTGTCAGAATTGCTGTTTCACTTCCTTTTAGCTCTATGTTCAAAAAAACTTTACCTCCAACTAAATCAAGCACTTCAGTTAGTGTTGGAATTATGTATTTTTTTTGTAGTCTGATTTTTTTTATTGAATCCAAATCCAAAGATTCAATTAATCCATTAGAATCGGTTAAACGACTTAAGTTTTTATCATGAAAAACAACTAATTCACCTGATTTACATTTAAAAATATCGATTTCAATTCCATCCACATCTAAATCCATGGCCTTTTGTACTGATTCTAATGTGTTCTCTGTAACATGTCCCATTGCTCCTCGATGTCCAATTATTATGGGAGAGGTTCGTTTGTTACAATTAATTACGGTTAACGCTGTGACAATTGACAAAAACATGATTTTAATAGATATTGGCTTAAGCATAAATCTTTATTTATCTAAATTTATTTAAATTTAAGAATATGGTTTTTCAGAAAGAAATTATACTTCCTCCATTTCCACGTGGGTTTCACCTTATAACTAATTATATAAAAAAAGAATTACCTCAAATGACAGGTGTAGTCAATGTTTTTATAAAACATACATCGGCTAGTTTGACAATTAACGAAAATGCCGATTCTACCGTCAGGGTTGACTTTGAAACCCATTTTAATATTATGGTACCCGAAACGGCTAACCATTTTCTTCACACATTAGAGGGCTCAGATGATATGACCTCACATATTAAAAGTAGCTTGCTTGGAAGCAGTGTGGATATCCCAATCAAAAATGGAAGTCTATTGTTAGGAACCTGGCAGGGAATCTATTTATGTGAGCATAGGAATCTTGGGGGGGCAAGGAAAATAGTCATAACTGTAAATGGTGATGAATAAAAAAATAAGATTAAATTGCCAAATGAGACTCTAAAACTAAACTATGAAGAACATTAGACACCTATATATTATTAGTTATTTTTTTGCTGTATACCTAATTATACAATCTTATTCTTGTTCCACTGATAAAAATCAAGAATCCCCCCCTAATTTTATAGTATTTATTGCAGATGATGTTAGTTGGGATGATTTGGGGTGCTATGGAAACAAAGATGTTCAAAGTCCTAATATCGATTTATTAGCTCGTGAAGGAATTATTTTTAAAAATACGTATCTGACCACTAGCTCTTGTAGCCCAAGTCGAAACTCCATTATCACTGGTCGTTATCCACACAATACTGGTGCAGCCGAATTACATACCATGCCACCGATTGAAATGATTTCACTCCCTGAAATATTAAAATCTAAAGGTTATTTCACACTTCAGGCAGGGAAATTTCATATGGGAGATTACGCTTTAAGAGGATTTGATCAGGTTAACGATAATAAAACAATCAATGGGGAAGGAGGAGAGGAATATTGGGAGAAAGCAATAGAAAATGCACCAAAAAATCAACCCTTTTTTATGTGGTTTGCTTCCTATGATGCTCACAGAAATTGGGGTGAAAATCAATTTACAGGAACACATAATGTAAATGAAATCAAAGTACCTGAGTATTTAATTGATGGTCCAAAAACAAGATTAGANTTGGTAAATTATTATGATGAAATTGCCCGTTTTGATTANTACATTGGTAAGGTTGTTAAAAAACTAAAAGAAAAAGGAGAATATGAAAATACTGTTATTATTATAATGGCAGATAACGGTAGACCATTTCCCCATAGCAAAACAAGAGTAAATAATCAGGGCGTCAAAACACCATTTATTGTTCATTATCCAAAAATTAAAAGCACAAAAAATTCAGTATGCAAAAGCCTAATAAGTGCTGTTGATATTGCACCGACATTGATAGATTTCGCTGGTATTGAACCGTTAGATCATTTTCAAGGATTAAGCTTTAGAGATCTTATTATTGACCCAACTAAAAAATTTAGAAATTATATTTTTGCTGAACACAATTGGCATGATTATCAAGCCTATGAACGAATGGTTAGTAGTGAANGTTTTATGTATATTAAAAATGAAAGGCCCCAGTTTGCCCAGCGAGGCCCATTNGATGCAGTAAATAGTCCAACATACACTGANCTTAAACAAGCCTTGAAANATGGNTTAATTACAGAGCGNCANGCAGATATATTTNTAGCTCCANGNCCTAATGAAGAACTTTATGATCTGATTAATGACCCTTATCAATTTAATAATTTGATGCTAGGTAGTGAAATACCAGAAATCTATATTACTTTAAGAAACAAATTGGAAGAATGGTCTATTGCAACNGGAGATAATNTACCAGAGAATTTAACTAAAGATTGGTATTTACGTGAACCTGTAAAAAACAATGAAAAGAATATAAAAAAAGGAAAAACAAGTAACAGGACTGAAAATCATNGTGTAAGGGGNGAAATGCCAGGATTTGCAAACGATGCCANAAGAATTAATGCNAAAGGTCCNTTTTAAAACTTCAAATGAAACATTTTTTANTTTACATATCATTATTCTTAATTTCTTGNTCNCAAACTAAAAAATCAGANAAAGATTNGCCAAACTTTATCTTTATNCTTGCTGATGATTTAGGCTATGGTGAANTGGGAGTTTTAGGACAACAATTAATTGAAACTCCAAACCTTGANTCATTAGCAAAATCTGGTATGATTTTGACAGATCATTACAGCGGAGCNCCAGTNTGTGCTCCTGCTCGAGCTGTTTTGATGACAGGTCTTCATGCTGGTCACAATCCAGTTAGAGGAAATAGTGAGTGGAGGGAAAGAGGAGATGTATGGAGTTTTAAGGCTATGTATGAAAATCCAAACCTTGAAGGACAACGTCCAATGCCAGACTCTATTCAGACAATAGCAGATGTTCTAAAATCTAAGGGATATAANACNGGAATGGTTGGTAAATGGGGGCTTGGAGCTCCAAATACAAACAGTATTCCAAACAAAAAAGGNTTTGACTTTTTTTATGGCTATAACTGTCAGCGACAAGCTCATAATCTATTCCCATCACATTTGTGGAGAAATACTGAACGACATGTTTTAAATAATACAATTGTTAATAAAGGTAAACTCCCTGCTCATCTCAATCCTTTGGAAGAGCAAAGTTATGCCTTATATCACCAAAATGATTATGCTCCATCACTAATGCATAAAGAGGCGTTGGCATTTTTAGATCGAAATAAAAATCAAAAATTTTTCCTTTATTATGCNAGTCCACTTCCTCATTTGCCACTTCAGGCTCCGAAAAAATGGGTNAATTATTATCGAGAAAAATTTGGAAAAGAAAAGCCCTACCTTGGAGATAAAGGTTATTTTCCCAACTTTTCTCCTAGAGCTACTTATGCAGCAATGATCTCATATTTAGATGAACAGGTTGGTGAAATAGTCGCGAAACTAAAGGAAAATGGTCAATATGAAAATACTCTGATTATTTTTTCAAGCGATAATGGTCCNACTCATAAAGATGAACAGGCAGACATTCACTTTTTTAATAGTACAGGGATTTTTGTAAACTCNAAAAATACAGTCAAAGGAAATGTTAACGAGGGAGGGATAAGAGTACCTACAATTGCTTCCTGGCCAAAAAGAATTAAGTCAGGCTCAAGTTCAAATCATCCTTGTATTTTTTACGATTATTTTGCGACAGTTTGCGATATAATTGGTGCTGAGCTTGACTATAAAATCGATGGAAAAAGTTATTTACCCTCTTTAATTGGAGAGAATCAAAANGAACATGACTTTTTGTATTGGGAGTTTCCAGCTTACNCCGGNCAACAAGCNGTAAGGATNAACNAGTGGAAGGGTTTNAAGAAGAAACTCTTTAGCGGTCCAGCCAAGCTTCAATTGTATAATCTTAATACAGATCCAAAAGAATTGAATGATTTAGCTAACGAACATCCTGAAATAGTTGAAAAGATAGAATTGATTATGAAATCTGCTCANACAAAAGCTTCGCTGGAAAAATTTAACATTCCAGTATTAGATCAACATTAAAGATCTAGTTAAAGTTTTTTTCAAAATCACTTGGGTTGACCCAATCTGAATCCAATGATTCTCCATTCATAAAACGCTCATAAAAGTTTCTGGTTCTTTTTTCTGCATATATGTAATTGTCAAATATGTCTCCCTCTCCAGTTATTCTAGGATCCTTATTTTTTGTTAAATCCTCTATTAAAATTTTTTTAAGACTATCTTTTAGAGATGTATACTTATCGAATTTTGCAATATTTTTAATGCAGTCAGGATCTTTTTTTAGGTCATACAAAGTTTCCTGGTCTCTTTTTCCAAATGAGAGGTTCCAATAATTTTCATTTATACCTTTTCTTCTTAGATTCAATATTTCGGATTTAGTTGGACTTCCATCTGTATTTAAATATCCTGTTTCAGGATTACCTGCAGGCCAGCGCTCATGCTTAAAGTTTATACTATAAAAATATTGATCAGTAATTATTCCCCTTACCGGATAGCCGTTATCATTTTCTCTACCTACATCATGCCTTTCTTTTCCGATTATTATATAATCTCTTTTCTTATTAATTAATTTATCGTTAAAAATATCTCTCCAACTGATTCCAGAAAAATCTTCCATTTTATGATTTGTAAGATCAACTCCAGCAAATTCCAAAAAAGTAGGCGCAAAATCTGAAAAACTCACAAAATCATTAATTACTCTTCCTGGATTTTTTATACCCTTCCCCCATCTTATTGCTAAAGGAAGTCTATTGTCGTATGGAAATACCTGTCCCTTAACCCTAGGAAAAGGCATGCCGTTGTCTGAAGTAACAACTATAATTGTATTTTCTAATAAATTTCTTTTCTCCAATTCATTTAGAATTCTTACTAGGTGAGAGTCAAAATATTCAATTTCAAAAGCATAATCAAGGATATCTGTTTTTATATTATCAGAATTAGGCCAATATTTTGGAACTTTTTCAATTTGTTCAATTTTTTTACCTCCAAATTTTATTCCAGCCTTATACTCATATCTTCGGTGGGGTTCCAAACCACCTACCCAAAAAAAGAATGGTTGATTATCTTCTTTATCGTCTAGAAAAATTTTAAAGTTTCCACTGTAATCATTATCACTAATAAACTTTGCAGGAGGAACAACTTTAGACTTACTGTAATCTTTTCCAATTAAATCTCTTTTTTTACCTTTTTTTAGTGAAACTCCAGGGGCCCATCCTTTTCCAGTTTTTCCTGTTTTGTAGCCCGATTCTTTTAAAATCTCTGGAAATGTTGTGAACTTCTCAGGGAAAAAAGGAACGTGATTTGTCGCTTCTTCCAAAAGCCAACTGTCCCTTCCTGTTAAAATAGTTGATCTGGAGGGCGAACATTTTGCATTGGTTGTGTATGCGTGGTTGAAAAGCAGACCTTCTTTTGCAACTCTGTCAAAACCAGGTGTTCTAACCCATTTTGTTCCATAAATTGAGCAGTGCGGATAGGACTGATCATCAGAAATAACAAATATAATATTTGGTTTTGATTCACTTGATTCACAACCTATAACTGTAAATAAAACAATCAAAATTATTAGAATTTTTATAGTTGTAAAATTTAAATGGCCATTAGACATACAGAAAGGAAAAAGGTTTAATTTTTTTCTTAATTATTTGTTAAAATAAAAGAATATTTATTAAGTTAGCTTTCGCAAATGAATAAAGTTTATTGCTAATTTATTTGCAACAAACAATTTAAACTAAACATTAACTATGATTTTACTAAAAAAGATGAATTTCTTGTGCAATTACTATGTACATAGAATCGTAACTTTATTAGTAGCTTTTTTCTTAAGTACTTCTCTTTTATTTGCTCAGGAAAAAACTATTTCTGGGGTTATTTCTGATGAAGAGGCAGTTCCATTACCTGGGGTAAATGTTATTGTCAAAGGTACAACTAAAGGTGTAGTGACTGATTTTGATGGAAATTTTTCAATTCAGGCCAATGACGGAGATGTATTAACAATCTCATTTGTCGGTTTCACAACACAAGAACTAGTTGTTGGTGAGGAAACTAATTTGAGTATTTCCCTCCAAGAGGACTACGCAAAACTTGATGAAGTGATTATAACAGGATATGGATCAACGGCAAAAAAAGATCTTGTTTCTTCAATTTCACAAATTAAAGGTGAAGCACTTTTAAACCAACCTGTTGCTAGAGTTGATAATATGNTACAAGGTAGGGCAGCNGGAGTAAATGTGGTTTCNACAAGTGGAGAGCCTGGTGCTGCTTCAACCATAAGAATTCGTGGTATGAGNTCNATTAATGGAAATAACCAACCTTTATTTGTAGTTGATGGTTTNATAGTTGGAACTAATTTTAACCTTTCAAATTTAAATGTTAATGACATTGAGTCAATCGAAGTTCTTAAAGATGCAAGTTCACTTGCAATTTATGGAACTCGTGGTGCTGCTGGGGTTATTCTAATTAGCACTAAATCTGGTTTATCAACTCAAGAAGGTAAAGTAGATGTCTCTATTAACCATTATTCTTCTTCTCAAATAGTTTACAATTATCCTGAAATGGCAAGTATTGGCGTTTGGGCTGAATATTGGAATGAAGGTGTTACATACACTGATACAGATTATGGAACAAACGATCCTTCATTGGCAGGAAATGCTATTCATGCTCCTAATTGGCAAAGTATTGTTCCAACCGATTGGAGAGGACTTGTTACTAGAGATGGAAGAATAGATAATACAGATGTTAATATAAGTGGTAATTCTGGAAAAGCTAATTATTTTATTTCATACAATAGATTTGCTCAGGAAGGAATTATTAAAGCATCTGGATTGGTTAGAAATTCTTTAAGAGCAAATTTTGATGTTAACGTTACTGATAATATTAGGACTGGTGTTAGAATGATGATTACTGATAGAAAACAGGAGCATAATAAAGTTAATTTTCAAAATGTCTATTACACTTTACTTCCTACGATGTCTGTATACAATGATGATGGAAGTTATAATGGAACTAATCCGGTATCNGGTAATTTGACAAGGAATCCTGTACACGATATTAATGAGAGAATTGATCACAGCTTTGTAACAAATATCCTTGCAAATGCTTATGTGGAGTTTGATTTTGCTAAAGATTTCACATTTAGAAGCTCTGTTGGATCAAACCTACTTTTCAATAAAAGAAACAGATATGTTGGTAACCTTGACCCTCAAACAATTAGTGGCGGAACAGGAGGTGACGCCGATGTTTCAATGGGTCGTACAACAGACTTCTTGAATGAAAATACTCTTACTTACACTAATGATTTTGGAGACCATTCACTAAAAGTGTTAGCAGGTTACACAATGCAAAAAAACACATTTAGTGGTGTTAATGCTGGAGGAGCAGGTTACGCAAATGACGTTGTAACCTTTAACAATCTTTCTCTAGGAGCAGATGCTGCAAGAAATGTTATTGGATCTGACTANAATCAAAGAACATTTGAATCAATTTTAGGTAGGATAAATTATAGTTTTAAAGATAAATATCTTCTTACTTTAGTTGGTAGGCGAGACGGATCCTCAGTTTTTGAGGAAGGTAAAAAATATGCCTTNTTTCCATCTGTTGGGGCTGCTTGGAAAATTGGTGAAGAAGATTTTATGCAAGATATTGAAGCAATAAGTAGTCTGAAACTAAGAGCTAGTTATGGTATCGTTGGTGAACAAGGTGTTAATCCATATAATTCACTNGCCAAATATACTCCTAGAAATATCTTTTTTAATCAGTCAATCTCCCCTTCTGTTATTTTGGCATCACTTCCAAGTACTGGTTTAGAGTGGGAAAAAACNCANCAGACTGATATTGGTGTTGAAATAGGATTTTTAAATAATAGATATTCAGTTGAAATCGATTATTATAACAAACAAACCAAAGACTTGTTATTAGCGAAGCCACTTCCTGGAACTGCTGGAGATACAAGACTTGAAAATGTTGGTGAGGTTGAAAACAAAGGTTTTGAATTTACATTGAATTCTGTTAACATAGAAAAACCTGATTTTGTGTGGAGTTCAAATCTGCAAATNTCAGCGAATCGAAATAAAGTAGTAAGTCTTGGAGAAGCTCCTGAGATTCTTTTGAGAAACCCAAACCACTCACAGGCTGGTGCCGGGGCTGTTAGACTTGTTCCTGGTCAAGTTATGCCTAGTTTTTATGGTGCTCTTTATGAAGGAACATACAAATCTGCAGCTGAAATTGATGCAGACCAAAGAGCAGGGATTGATGGTATTGGTGCTCCAAATTATGTGGACCAAAATGGAGATGGTGCGATTAATCAAAACGACTTTGTGGTATTGGGAAGTCCACAACCTGATTTTTATTATGGATTNAGAAATACATTGACATACAAAAANTGGACTATGGATGTATTTATTCAGGGTATGCAGGGTAATGAGATGTTTGATGCTTCTATTTATGAACACTATTATGGTCGTGGTCCAGAAACGAATATGTTACCTATTGTTGTTGATAGATGGACTACCTCAAATCCAACTTCTGATATTCCAAGAGCAGGAACTACAGCTGGTGGTTTCAGACCTAACAGTAGTTTGAACATCGTTGATGGATCATATATCCGTCTTAAAAATGTTACCCTTAATTATGACTTCGGTGAAATTCCTGGCCTTCCTTTTGTTGATTCGGCAAGTGTCTATCTGACTGGTAATAATTTACTTTTGATCACAGATTACAAGTGGGGAGATCCAGAGGTAAGTGATGGAGGATCTGCTACTGTAGCTCAAGGAGTTGCTGATGATCAGTATCCTTATGCCTCATCGGTAGCANTAGGTTTTAGGTTAAACTTATAATAACATAGATTATGAAAAATATTAAATTACATTTAACGAAATTATTGATGGTAGTATGCCTTATCATAATCCCATCAGCTTGTGAGGAGTATTTAGCCGAAGACTTCAGAGATGGCCTATCTCCTGCTACTTTTTATAACAGNGATGCTGAAGCTCAAATTGCTGTAGATGGAGTNTACTCGATGTTAACTTCAAGTGGATGGTTNAAACACAGAGANAGACCNGCCTGGTGGCAAATAGCTGCAGACGAAATTAGCTCTACTAGAAATATTTTTAAGGAAGCTCATAATATTACTTGGGACGAGGGCGTTGGAGATGGAGAACGATATTGGAATACTCTTTATGAGACGATAAGAAATTCAAGTGATGCAATAAATAATATTTCAGGAAATGATAAGTTATCTCAAACTTCAAGAGATCAATCGCTTGGTCAACTATATGTACTTAGAGCACTTGCTTATTATGATTTGACATGTGTTTGGGGTGATGTCCCGTTTTTTACTGAAATTCTTGCTCCTGAGGAGTTAGCTTCACTCGAGAGAACACCTGTAAAAACAATTAGAGACGCCATGATAGCTGATCTGCAAACTGCATATGGATTGTTACCCGACTCNTGGTCTGGTTCTGATTTAGGAAGAATGAGTAAGTGGGCTGCACGGGCTTTAGAAGCTAAATTCCATATGTTCGCAAAAAATTGGCAGGGAATGCTCACTGCTTCTAAAGACATTATCGATAATTCTCCCCATACCCTTATGGAAAATTTTGGTGATATTTTTAATTGGTCAAATGCAACNTATGCTAANAAAGTNAAACCAGAACATATTCTATGGATNGATTTTACTGGTCTTCCTGCTGCTGGTTTAGGTACAAACAANGAGCATGATTTTCAAAGAGGACACGACTTTGTTCCTAGACTCAGAGATGAGCCAAAGGACAAAAAAGGAAGACAAGGTGAATTAAAAGCTGCTCTTGCTGCTAATGGACATGAATTTGGTGGCTATGGAGGTGCATCACCTCTTCCTTTATTGGGTGATAGGTCATCTTGGGATGCTGGAGACTTGAGATATGATGAAACCATTACTCAAGAATACGANGNAATTCCTCTAAAATTTAAATACCTAAAAAAATTATGGAATTTAAATAAAGAGTTGTCTCCTAGAGGTAATAAAATGGAAAACTTTGTTATGATCAGATTAGCTGACATATATTTAATGGCTGGAGAAGCTGAAAATGAGCTTAATGGACCTGGAAATGCATACCAGTATGTAAACAAGGTTCGTGAAAGAGCTTTTGAGCCTGATCAGCCTTGGAGTAATATGACTCAGCAAGAATTTAGAGAGGAGATGTATGAGGAAAGATTACATGAATTATGTGGTGAGAGTCACAGAAAACCTGATCTTGTTAGGTGGGGTATTTATGTAGATCATATAAGAAACACTCAATTTCAAAAGCATAATGCGCCAGCTGCACAAAATGTTCAAGACAAACATCAGTATGCGCCTATCCCACTTAATGAAATTCTGTTGAATCCTAATCTTTTAAATACTGATCCTACAAATAATGGATACAGATAAAAACTGATTTATATTAAAAAAACCAGTGTAGTAATACACTGGTTTTTTTATGTTCATTTAAATTTATTATCAAAGAAAAACTTCTATCGTGATTAAATACATTAAATTTTTNGCAATTACAGTATTCTTTTTTTCCTGCACACAAAATAAAAATACTAATCACCTTCCTAATATTGTTTTTATAAATATTGATGATATGGGTTGGAATGATGTNAGCTTTATGGGTAGTAAGTACTATNAAACACCAAATATTGATTCACTTGCCGAAAACGGCATGGTATTCACCCAAGGATATGCAGCTGCCGCTAATTGTGCGCCAAGTAGAGCATCAATAAATACAGGTAAATGGACTACCAGACATCAAATCTATACTGTAAGTAATTCAGATAGGGGAGAGTCAAANCATNGAAAATTAGTACCAATCAAAAATACAACTACTCTGGACAAAAAGTTTACCGTAATTGCACAGAAGCTAAAAGAGTCCGGTTATACTACCTGTCATTCAGGTAAATGGCACCTTAGTGAAAACCCTTTAGATTACGGTTTTGATGTAAATATTGGTGGAAGACATATAGGTCACCCAGCTAGTTATTATCATCCCTATGGAAAGGACAATCACCCATATAAGGTGAATATAAGTTCGGAAACGGGTAAATATTTAACAGATGCTATAATGGACAAAACACTCTCTTTTTTAGATAAAGTTGATAAGCCTTTTTTCCTTCATTATACTCCTTATGCTGTCCATACTCCAATTCACAAAGTTGATTCTCTAATGAAAAAGTATACCAATAAGCCTCCTTATAAGGGACAAAAAAATCCTAATTATGCTACAATGATTGATAATTTGGATCGTAATATTGGGGATCTAATTAAGAAATTAAAAGAGAAAAATCTATTTGATAATTCCCTTATAATTTTCACTTCAGACAACGGGGGTTACTATGGTAAAATTACAATGCAAAAACCACTCAGAGCTGGAAAAGGAAGTTATTATGAAGGTGGAATTAGGGTTCCTTTTTTATTCCATTGGAAAGGTAAGATTAAGAATGGTATAAATAATACATCACCAATTTCTCATCTAGATATTTTTCCAACTATTATGGATGCTATTGGTGATCATTCAATGGATGATGAATTTGACGGAAATTCAATCTTGAATTCATTAATAAACGGAGCTGAATTTAAGCAAAGATCACTTTTTTGGCATTTTCCAATTTATCTCCAGGGATATAACATAAAAGACAATGAAAACAGGGACTCCCTTTTTAGAACAAGACCTGGTTCAATAATTAGAAAGGGTAATTGGAAATTACATTATTATTTTGAAGATGAAGAAATTGAGCTATATAATTTAAAAAATGATGTTGGGGAGAAAAAAGATTTATCCAAATCTGAAACTGAAAAAGCTTCAGAATTAATTGGTGACTTGCAATCATGGTGGGAAAAGACTAATGCTCCAATTCCAACAGAATTGAATCCTGATTTTGAATTATAATTTTTTTCATTTTGACAAAGTCTATTTTTTTTGGATTTTTAGTATTCTTAATTTCACTTTTGATTGGTTGCGATTCTTCTCAACTAGAAGAAGAAAGACCAAATATTTTATTCATCGCAATTGATGATTTAAATGATTGGGTGGGTTATCTTGGTGGGCACCCTCAAGCTAAAACTCCAAATATTGATAGGCTTATTAAAAGAGGAGTTGGTTTTAGTAAAGCTTATACCATAGCCCCACTGTGTAATCCGTCTAGAGTTGCACTATTGACTGGTCTATACCCATCCACTACCGGGGTATATGGAAACCGAAATAATTTTAGAAAAACTCTTCCTAATGAGGTAACATTGATGCAATATTTAAAATCAAATGGTTATACTACTAAAGGAGGTGGTAAAATATTCCATGGAAACAATAGACCTGGAGATTCTTTATCCTGGGATTATTATTTTATTTCAAAAGGTCACACAAGAAAAAGTGGAAGAGATCGAAACTTACCTAAAGTTTCTGTT
>NZOY01000068.1 GCA_002695445.1 Flavobacteriaceae bacterium | reverse complement strand
TTGTTTTTGTTCCTTTGTCAAATGTGTTTTCATTAAACTCAATTTCGCCCATATAAGTTTTTGTTCTGTTGAATCCTGTAAGGGCTCTTGCCGTTTCTACAATGTCTTGTTGAGTGTATCCATTTCCTTCACCTAAAGTAAAAAGCTCATATAATTCACGAGCGTAATTCTCATTTGGACTATTTTTTTTGTTTTGATAACCATTTAGGTACATCAACATTGCAGGAGCAAGTCCCATTTTACGGACAAATGTTTGAAAATTTCCAAGACAATTCTCTTGAATTAATTTGTAATATTTATACAAATATGCTGGTTGGTTAACATCTAAATACTCTACTACAAAATGATTACTCCAAAATAAACTAAGCCTTTCTCTAAATCCATTGTTAATCATATCGCTCAATGCCTGTTTTTGAAGTATTGTGTGATAATAAGCCTTATTATTACCTGAAGAATTAAAAGTCTTATTATCCCAATCAGCCCATTCTGGGGCTGCTGTTAAATCTGTTAATTTAGCATTGTCAATTATATCTTCAATAGTCTGCTCAGGGGTATAATTAGAGTATTTATCAATATCAGAGAGGGAACAACCAAAGCCCAACCTTCTAAAAACGAGTTGAATCTTAGAAGAGTCCCAAGGGTTTGAACTTGATGGTGTAAAATTTTTCAATTAATCTTGTTGTGCTAAAAATTAATTCATCACAAATTACAATTAAATATTTACATAAATGAATCTACCAATTTATATGCCTCAATAACTGCTAGCTCCCCAACCTTATCTGGTTTAGAATTTCCATGCTCCATACCAAGTATACCACTAAACTTCTTTCCATGAATATATTTGAAAATATTTTTGTAGTTAATTTCCCCTGTTGTGGGTTCCTTTCTACCTGGATTGTCTCCAATTTGAAAATATCCAATCTCATCCCAACATTTTTCAATATTAGGAATAAGATTTCCCTCTTGAATTTGTTGATGATAAATATCGAAAAGTATTTTACATGAGGGGGATTTGACCGCTTTACAAATATTAAATGCTTGGGGGCTTTCTCTAAGAAATAAGCCTGGATGGTTTCTATACCAATTAAGTGGCTCTAGGACCATAACTAACCCGTTAGGCTCAAGTATCGATGTAGCTTGTTTCAAGCTTTCAATCACATTTGCGGTTTGATAATCTTCAGCTAATCGCAACTCAATCGTCCCTGGAACAACAGTAAACCATTTAGCATTGACCCTTTTAGCAACTTCAACTGAGCCCCTAATTTGTTTTAAAAAATCTTTTCGAGCCTCATCTTTACCACCAGATAAAGTCGGGTTTTTAAAATCTTTATAGCCAACAAATACACCCATTTCCAGACCTCTTTTTAGCATAGTGGAAGCCATTTTCTCTTGAAGTGAAATAGGTCTGGTTCCCATATTATTATCCTCAAATGCGGTAAACCCTTGATCAGCCATGAAGTTTAGCTGATCAATCGGATCATCGCCTGCTAGATTTCTGAACATTCCTATATGAGGTGCATATTTTAAATTAAATTTATGTTTATTAAATTTATTTTGACCAGCTATTATATTGGGGGCAGCGGCCAATCCTAAAGAGGTTAAAATTGAGGAAGCAGTAAATGTTCTTCTATTCATCTTAGAATTAATAAGTTGTAATTCCAGGTGTTGGTATCGAGTAGATTCCATTTGAGTCTGGCATTGTCGGGGGATTGGTATTCCAGTCTGGATTTTCAGGCATTAACTCTAATTTAGAATTCATCGCTTGGTCCCATGTAATTTCCTTGCCAGAATATGTAGCCATCCTTCCCATTATAGCGGTCAAAGTACTTTTGGCTCCATTCTCAGCATCTGCAATAACTCCGCCGTTCCTAATTGAAGCAAATAGTTTATCATGCTCAACCTGATATGGATTTGGTTCATTCAAACCATTAGCAATAGAACGACTTGGTTTGGAGCTTTTTGTGTTATTCCCACTTTTATATCTGTAAATTTCTTTTCCCTCTAAGTCGACAATATCTCCATAACGCATGTTGACACTACCTTTAGTTCCCTGGAAGCTTTCATCTACCCTTCTCATACATCCTGGTTGATGTCTGCATTGACTGGAGATAACAGCACCTGTTTTATAAGTAAATTCAACAAAATGATGATCGAAAATTTCACCATGGTCTTTCCCATTTCTGACTTGACGTCCACCCATTCCTTGAGCCTTTAAGGGATAGTCTCCAATAAACCAGTTAGCAACATCAATATTATGAATATGCTGCTCAAGTATATGATCTCCACATAACCAATTAAAATAGTACCAATTTCTCATTTGATACTCCATTTCAGATTGGTCTGGCTGACGCTCCCTAACCCATACACCACTGCTATTCCAATATACTTGACCCCCAGTAATTTTGCCAATTTTACCATTATTTATTTTATTGAGAATATCAATGTATTTTTTTTGATAGTGCCTTTGCAACCCCACAACAACGTTAAGCCTCTTTTCTTTTGCTACTCTGGCAACATCTAAAACTTTTCTTACACCAACAGGGTCAGTGGCAACTGGTTTTTCCATGAATACATGCTTTCCATTTTCAATTGCATACTCAAAATGATAAGGTCTAAATCCAGGAGGTGTTGTAAGAATAACAACATCAGCCAGGTCAATTGCTTTCTTGTATGCGTCAAATCCAGAAAAAAGATTTTTGGGTTTAATTTTGATTTTCATAACACCATCAAAATGCTCCTGAACTGCTTTTAAACTTTTTTCAACTCTATCCTGAAAAGCATCAGCCATTGCGATTAGTTCAGTATTTTCATCAGCTTGTAAAGCTTGAACAATAGCTCCAGTTCCGCGTCCACCGCATCCTACAAGCGCAATTTTTAACTTTTTATTTCCATTTACATTTGCCACAGCTCCCACTGGAAGTCCTGATGATAATATACCTGTGGTTGCTAATGTAGTTCTCTTGACAAAATTTCTTCTGCTTAGCAAATTGTTTTGTTTTGATTTCATCTGATTATTTATTTAGTTCCAATATGTTATTTGTTCCTCTACTGTAGGGGTATTCAATGGTCTTACAATCCTAAAGCCTACAAATGGTGCATCAGTATGCCACCATAAGCTTTTAGGGATTTGGGGGTCTCTTTTTTTCCATTGTTTAGATGAGGGTCTTCTGGACGCACTTCTAAGCCTACTTGGCTTATCAGTCCATGCACCCCCTCTAACAGCTCTAGGGTATACTTTTGTAGGAATCACTCGAGGATTTGATACTGTTTTTCTCTTTCTTTTGTTATAAACAGTAGGAATATATTGATCCAAAGTCCATTCAGAAACGTTTCCATGCATATCATGTAGTCCCCAAGGATTAGGTTTTTTTTGACCTACCTTTTGGTAAGTACCCTCGCTATTTCCCTCATACCAAGCATAAATATCTAAATCTACTGGGTCATCTCCAAATGAATAAGCAGTTTTTGTTCCCGCGCGACAAGCAAACTCCCATTCCGCTTCAGTTGGTAAACGATAAAAATTACCAGTCATGGCAGATAGCCATTTACAAAACTTCAAAGCTGAGAGCTGAGTCATACAAATTGCAGGATACCCCTCAACTCCCATACCAAAACTCATGTCAGTGTATGGCTGGGTTGCACCTGACACAGCATCTACATCAATGCTAACCTCTCCACCAAGTGCTTTAGTTGGTTTTTTTGAATCAATTTCTCGAGCCATAAATAATTCATAAATATCCCAAGTTATTTCATATTTAGCCATCCAAAAAGGGGCTATTTGAACTTCGTGTTGTGGGCCCTCATCGCCAAAATGATTTTTTTCTGACTTTGGGCTGCCCATGGTAAATTTACCTCCAGGAATGTAAACCATATCGACTTTTTGTTTTGTTCCAGGAATAGATTGTAAATAGTCATGATTGACATTTTCATTTGTGAACCCTAAAAAAAGGATTAATAAAAATATGTTTAAAATTGACTTCTTCATTTTGACATAAAAATCATTTAAAATTTTTATTTATCATTGGTTTTTTTGAGTTTATTTCTTCACTCCACACATTTAATAATTTCTTCATCTCCTCGAACCTTTCAGGATAAATCGACACTAAATTATTTTGTTCACCAATATCATTATCTAAATTATAAAGTTCATAAATGTCATTTTCAAAAAAGTATATCAACTTCCAGGGACCATTTCTCATAGCTCTTCCAGGAGTCCAGCCACTTCCATGGTAATGGGGAAAGTCCCAAAAAATTTGTTTATGTGTAACCTCTGTTTTACCATCTAAAAGAGGTTTTAGACTAATCCCATCCATGTGTTGACCTGGGTTTAATCCAATGCCTGTATAATCTAAAACTGTTGGATAATAGTCCATACTATTGGCAGGAGCATCAATTATTTTAGCCTGAAAGTTATTTGGAGGCTTAATAATTAGAGGGACTCTAATTCCTCCCTCATAAGCCCAGCCTTTTCCTGCTCTTAATGGTAAAACACTTGTCGGGGCACTTCTCCCGTTAACTGTTTTACTAATTAATGTTGATAATCCGCCATTGTCGGAGGTGAAAATAATAAGTGTATTTTCGAGAAGTTTTAAAGAATTAAGTTTATCAATCAGCCTGCCTATGTTTTGATCCAAAGCATAAACCATTGATGCATAAGATGCGTTGTATTGATTTAAAACTGTGAAACCCTTCTGCTCTTTAATCTTAATTGGTAAACTATCTTTTAGTAGCTTTCTTTTTTGTTTGAATTTCTTTAAAAATTTTAAATTTGGCTGAATTGGTGTATGAACGGTATAAAATGCTAGGTAAAGAAAGAAGGGTTTTTCTTTATTTTCTTCAATAAAAGCTATAGACTCATCAGTTAGTCTATCTGTTAAGTATTCACCCTTGGGACCATCCTTAAGCTGTGGATTTTTATATGGTGTATAATACCCTCCTGGAGGAGACCCTTTAATGTGTCCCCCTTTATTTATTTGAAAACCTTGATCTTGAGGGAAAAATCCTTCATCTCCCAAGTGCCATTTTCCAGCATAAAAAGTTGGATAACCAGCGGTCTGGAGTGCTTCGGCCATGGTAAACTCTTCAAGAGGTAGAGCATGTTTGTTTTTGGGCTGGATAAGTTTTTGATTTTTACGGAGTTTATTCCATGACTCACTGGGAGGATTTTCAGGTGTAATCCAATCAGTTATTCCAATTCTAGAGGGATGTTTTCCTGTCATAATTGATGCTCGTGTAGGAGAGCATACTGGATTAGAAGAATAAGCATTGGTAAATCGATAACTCTGTGATGCCAAAAGATCAATATTTGGTGTTTCATAAAATGAACTTCCATAACAGCCCAAATCTTTCCAGCCAAGATCATCTACAAGAATAAATACTACATTGGGTTTCTTGGACAATTGATTATTACCATGAGCACAACGAATTAAGATGAAACAAAATAAAATGTAAAATATTCTAGTCATCACCTTCTTATAGTTTTACTTTTACAGGCCAACCCTTAAATTGTTCTTCACCATCTTTTGTTAGGTCTACATTTCGAGGCCAACATTCAAATGTTACTTGATTATCTAGAATATTGAAGCGAATAAATCCAAAACCTGCACCATTTGATTTAGAATCTGGATTTGCATAAGCTCGCATATTGATTTTATTATTAAATCCATCAAGATATCGACCTGTCCACGGCAAATTATCATTAAAGTTTTCTCCGGGCTTTTCATCCTCTGGCCACCACCAACGGCTGTAGTAATTATTGACAATCGCTGGCACTACAAAAGCCCATGGCCCATCATCAAACTCATCAATTCCGTGATGAATGACTGTTGGTAAGTGTTGGTCTCCTGCAATATGTATGGCTCCAGCATCCCGAATTAGGCTAAGGGCAGTATTTCTTCCATGTTGAGGCCATCCATTAGAATCTAAATCTGCGTGGAGTCGGTTACTTAATTTCCCATGAAGATGGGCTCCGCCACAAAATCCCGTTGCAGAAAGAACAGCCTTCATTTTAGTTTCTTTGTTTTTTCCCCATTTGGCTAAAAAATCGTGCTGCAGCTCTCCAAGTAAGACCAACTCAGGCAGATTAATAGACTCTGGATTGTAATTTGGATCATTTATATGGTCTGGTCTCGGTCCTTGGTTAGGTATTTTTCCATTTGGCCCAGATTTAAATTTTCGATCCTCAATTATAGCGAAATCAACTTCACCAATTTTTAAATTGGTAAAGTAGGTAGTAATTCCTTGCTGAAGTGGTTCTTTATGATATGGATCTGGTAAATGTGATGTTTGAGCGCGTTCCACCATTTTTACATACTCAGGATGATAAAAATATCCTCCATCATTGCCTTGTCTGATTAAAGATTTCTTTCCTCCCTCTCCCCAAAGATTTCCCTGTCCAATATCATGGTCATCAGGAATAGTAACACATGGACGATTTCTAAAGAGCTCTCTAAATTGAATACCAAATTTTAACCAAGCCGCAGTATGTTCTTTGTGGTCGTATGATTGATCACCAGCAAAAAAAATTAGATCTGGATCTAAGGCACTTATGTTTCTTACATACTTGTTCCTATCCCCACGGTCTTTATTACTGTTACAAGATAGCGCGGCCAATGTAATTTCTTTTTTACTAATCGGATCTTTTCGAATAAACCCCTCATAAGTAGCATTTTCGCCATGCATTAATTTATATTTTACAGACTTATTCATATCCCAATTTTCAATTCTAAAAAGAGCAGACCATCCAATTTCGTTAATCTTTTGTGTTTGAATTACCCTCCATTCTTTTTCCTGGTAAATTGCTAATTTTATAAAACGCGATTCCTCTGGATAAAGCGGATATAATTGAGCCGATAATTTCAGGGTGTTATTAGATGTAGTATAAATCCCAAAAGCAATTACCTGCTCTCTTGGGACTTTCATTTCAATAATTTGACTGGTTTTTCGATTCCACCAATCATTTGTTGAAAGTGTGTCTAAATTGGAAAAAGGTGCTAGTATATATTTTGTTGATTTTTTAGACTTACAGGAGCTTGTNAATAAAAATATTTGNAGAAATANTATNATGAAGATTGNAANGGGTTTGAGCATAGTTTGGTTTTTATTCAAANATAAATATCTANTTTAAATTNCAATCAAAACTATATACCTACAAAATAACCTATTGTGAAAGTTAAAAATGAGGTATTACTTATGTTAGTCTCGCTAATTAATGGGTTGGGAAAATTTAGATTATAAGAAACTTCAAAATCCCAACGTCCGAAATCTATTTCTAGTGGTAATTCTAGCTTTNTATTTATTAATTCAAAAACATCTTGNTCGGTTTGTTGATANAGGAAACCTGATGAAATTTGTTCGCTTACCGATTGTTGACTAAATAAAAAACTAAGTTCAGGACTAAAATCTAAATCCCATTTATAATTTTCAATTAATTTAATATCATAACTTANACTTAAAGCAGAGTAAAAAGAAGCAGATCCGCCGAAAAGATATCCTCCAGATAGTCTTGTTCGAAAACCTTTTTCATTAAAAACTAATGAGAATGCTAATCGATTTGGATTAAGTTCATCAGCATCTGCTGAAAAGAAAATTCGACTATATATTCCTGTTAGATTAAATTGCTTGGACTTATCTAAAAAAATTGAGTAACCTGAGCTCAAGGAAATAAAATCCCAATTAGGTCTGAGCTCACTAAAATAAGCTGACCCCAAACTCAAAAAGAAGTTTTGACCCCTCATATAACTAATATTAGGGGTAAAGCTATATTGATTGATTCCAAAGTCCCTNCCAGCAAAATAAACCTTATCATCAAAAGAGAATGTGCTGTAGAGATAATCCGAACGATCTAAATCAACTAAAGGACTGTCCGTCTCAAAAAGCTGATCTAAAACACTATTTAAAATAATTTCCTCCTCATCGGCTTGAGAGAAGATTAGAAAAGGTAGTAGAGAAAAGCTAATGAAAATTATTTTTTTCATTGGCTAAATATACTAAAAGGGTTGAACTTTAGCCTCCGAATTTTTGATTAGGCCTTGGATTATTTTTTNGTTTTTTTGAGCGGTCCATAAAATTTTCTTGTTTTTGTTTTAACTTATCNCTTCGCTCATTTGATCCAGACTTATAATCTTTAAGCCTTTCTCTTTTGTCCTTTAGATCATCTCTTCTTTTCTTCAAAACCATTTTTTGTTTACTGGTTAAAGACTTGGAAAATGACTCTTTTAACCTTCTGACAGATTCACGGTTACCTTTTAAAACCTCTTTTTGATTTTCGGACAAAGATTTCATTAATGCTGATTGCCTTTCTCTGATAGTTAGTTTACTGTTTTTAAGCAGGGATTTTTGTTCCTCAGAAAGAGAATTTCTAAATGTTTCCCGATTTTTTTTTACCATATCTCTTTGCTCCCTTATCATTTCCAACTGATTTGGNGTATAAATATTCTCAGGTATAGTAATTGCATCTTGACTAAATAGTAAAGAAGTACCTAGAAAAATTATAACAAGCAGATTAGCAAAATATTTTTTATGTANCATTGAAATTAGTTAACTGTATTTAATACATAACGTTCCTCAAACCAATCATCAAATTCACTGTCATCTACAAAAAGGGATTCAATCATAGTCTCGTCAGCTAATAACTCTTCTTCGGTTCCATTAAAATCAANAGAAACTAATTCTGTATTAGTGTACTCAAGAGGATTAAAGAAAATCATTAAGGAAATTAAAATAGCAATTGATGCAGCAATACCATAATTCCAATTTAATTTAAATAATGAAGTTATATCAGATTTAAGTTTATTTTCATCATTAATTAATGACTCAAACTCTTCATTCCAAATAAGGTTCTTGTCTTTACCCAGAGGGACCTTTGTTTGAGAAAGAAAATCATCAATTTCTTGGTCTGAAAACTGTTTTTCTTTTTTCATAAATTATTTAAGTTTTTTTTCAAGTTACTTAGTGCTTGACCAATTCTTTTCTCTATTGCTTTTTGAGATAAATTTAAGCTTTCTGCAATTTCTTTGTAAGTAAGCCCCTCCATTTTATTCATTAGTAATGCAACTCTTTGTTTTTCGGTGAGTNACTGTAATGCTTTTTCAAATCTTTTTTTCTTTTCAAAAAGATCATTTTCATTATCATCTTCATGGACTAATTTAAAATCCTGTGAGTCTAAATAATCTCTTTCAACTTTCAATCTTCTGTAGTGATTAATAAATTCATCTGATCCAATTTTAAAAAGTAAACTTTTTATATTTCCCGTTGAGGTATCAATTTTTTTATTCCAAATCTTCATGAAAACATTCTGAGCAATATCTTGAGATAAATTTTGATCTCCTGATCGATAGTAAAGGTATCGTCTAAGGTTATCAAAGTGGGTATTATAAATCATTTTAAAATCTTCTGCGGTCAATTTATTTAATTAAGTACAATTCCTAAGATAAAATTATCATAGGAATTGTAGGTAAAATTAATAGGTAATTTCAAAAAAATTATTTCTTTTTCTTTTTACTTTTTAATATGTTTTTAAAACGGTCACCCCTTTTAAGATCTTTCAAGTCAACGGTTTCAACTTCTCCATCTTTAGTTACCTCAACCAAAGAGTCGCAAGCACCGTCACCAAAGTCAGTAATTATTGAACTATCACCATCATTTGTTACCTTAGTTCCCTCAATAGGAACTTTCCCTTTTCTCATTTTATCGTCAATAAAGCACTCATATGAAAACTTAATAGGAGAAGTAATTTGCATGCTAAAATTAANTCCTTCAGTGCTGACTCCTGAGGAAGATCCAGTCAAAGTAGTATATATTTTTTTATCACCTTCCCTGTAAGTAAAACGAGTCATTTCAGAGTTTTTAGTTTTAAATGTTCCATCTTCATAAATCATTTTTCCATCAGTCAATGTAGTTCTCATTGTTTTATTGCCGTTTTCATCCACAGATATTACCTCAGTTCTTCTAGTACCCTCAATTTTAACATCATTCATATAAAAGTCTGAATACTCTACTTGACGGAAACTACCAGCCTCATTGCGCTGGTCAGAGTAACTAATTATCATAGTTCCACTTCTACTTTGACCACGTTTACCCTTACAATCACCGGAGAAAGTTACAGTTTTAACATTATTTTCTTCGTCAATTTCAACGGTAGCACAATCGCCATACTTGCCTCCATTAAATTTTTTTGGTCCTTTNTCNGACGAATCTAAGTTTCTTGCTGAGGATGAGCCTGATCTAAATTCAAGGGCTTCAGATACCAATTCTTCCATATCCTCATCAAATGATATGGCATTTATTGTTTCTAACACAGTTGTTGTACTTAAATTTTCTGAAAAGCCNCTTGAACTGTCCTCTGAGCATGAGAAGAGAATTCCAACAAAGATTAAAACAATTGTTATTTTTTTCATTTTCATAGTTTCAAATTTTTAGATTACATCAATAAACCAATCTAAAGATACAATACCCTACCTTTACCAAAATTTTATTTAATAAAAATTTTATGAATTTTAGATTCCAGGAATTCATATCTCTCTACTACAGAATTTTTCTTGTCTACATATGTTATACTATTTGCAGAATTCTTTTTGTTTATTTTAATAATGATATTGTACAACTGGAAAGTTTTTCTGAGTTGCTTAGCTTGTGCTACCATGGAATAAGATTTGACAATGTCGCAATTGTTTACTCTAACTTGCTATTTATTTTAATGTCAATTATTCCATGGAGAATAACAACATCTGGGGTTTATCAAAAAATCCTCTACTGGATTTTTTTAATTTTTAATTCTTTTTTTCTAAGTTTTAATTTCATCGATTTTGCATATTATAGATTTAACAATAACAGGTTGATGAGTAATTTTCTTGAAGTTATAGAATTTGAAACTAATAAGGCNACATTATTTTTCCACTTTGTAGAAGTCTATTACTATTTATTTATACTCTTTTTTGCAGTTATATTTCTTCTAGGGTGGGCTTATAAAAAGGTCAAGGTTTATCCAATCATAATCGACAACTACATTCATTACTCTCTGAGTTCTATCATTTTTTTTCTAGGAACAATCGCCCTTTTTGTTTTAGCAGCTCGGGGGGGAGATTTTAAAAAAAGTACACGACCGATAACAGTTATTGATGCGATGAATGATGTTAAAAGTCCTCAACATTCTGACGTAGTTCTGAATAGCACCTTTACAATAATTAAAACTTTAGGAATGAATAAGGTAAAAAAATCAAATCAGTTCAGCCAGGAGGAGATAAATGAGGTCTTAAATCCATTAAAGCATTACCCTGTTTCAAAACGTTTTAATAAAAAACCTAATGTAATAATTTTTATTCTTGAAAGCATGGGGAGGGAGTACTGGGGTTCAATGAATGCATCATACAATATTCCTGGCTTTAAAAGTTATACTCCATTTTTAGATTCTTTGGCTCAACACAGTTTAATTTTTCCAAACCATTTTGCGACTAGCAGAAAAACAATTCATGGGATGCCTTCAATTTTAGCAGGAATACCATCCTTTGAAACTTCTTACAGTTCCTCTTTGTATTCAAGNCAAAACGTTGAATCAATTGTTTCGGTTGCAGAAGCACTAGATTATAATACCTCTTTTTTTCATGGAGCCGCTAATGGGTCAATGGGCCTTTCGGGTTTTGCAAATACTTTGGGATATGATGAGTATTATGGGCGGACTGAATTTGATAATGACGAAGAATTCGATGGTTTCTGGGGGATTTGGGATGAACCATTTTTCCAGTATACAAAATCCATTTTAGATAAGAAAAAAACTCCATTTTTAAGTACAATTTTTACCATCAGCTCTCATGAACCATATATAATTCCAAAAAAATATGAAGGTAAATTTGACAAAGGGAATCTACCAATGCATCAATGCGTTGGATATACTGACTACTCTATTAAGAAGTTTTTTGAGTCTTGTAGGAATAGCGCTTGGTTTGAAGATACCATTTTTATTTTTACAGCGGACCACGCTAATCAGACTTTTTATCCCTTTTATGAAAAAATGGTAAATCGGTTTGCAAATCCCTTAATGATATACAAATTAAATAGTGACTTAGTGGGAGTCGANAATCAATTGGCAAGTCACATGGATATTTTTCCAACAGTTGCGGATTTAATNGATTACCCTAAGCCATTTAGAAGCTGGGGAAGAAGCCTAATTTCAGATAAAAAAAATGATCCATTTGTAATTAATTATTTTAGTGGTGGCAGTTATTTTATAATGGATGAAAACTATATCTGTGTTCACAATGGTTANAAGGCAATTGGTTTTTATGAATTAGATGATAAGAATTTTGAAAATAATATTATTTCCCAAAAAAACCAGCTCATGGTTCACTTGGAAAAAAAATGTAGTCTTTTTCTAGAAAACTATTTTAATACATTAATGGCTCCAAAAAAATAGTTTGCNNGGAATGATAAAAAAAATATACTTCATAGTTAAACCTATTGGTCAAAAAAAAATTAAACGCCTAAAAAAGGTAATATTTACTGAGGCAAATAAATTTAATTTTCAATTCAAAATTTTAAATTCTACTCACAAAGGGCATGCTATTTTACTTGCTAAAAAGTCTGTTGATGAAAAAGCTAATGCTGTTATTGCTTGCGGTGGAGATGGAACAATAAATGAAATTGCTGGTATATTANTGGGTAAAAAAATTCCATTAGGTATAATTCCAATGGGCTCAGGAAATGGTATTGCTGGTCATTTTAACATTCCTTCAAATTTATCGGAGGCAATTAATATAATTATTAAGGGTAATGATGTGAAAGTAGATGTAGGACATTTTAATGAAAAATATTTTTTGGGAAACCTTGGTTTCGGATTCGAATCGACTTTTATAAAGTATTATAATANAAAAGGTTTACATGGATTCTANGCTTACTGCCTTGCTTTTTTTAAAGCCATAAAAAGCTTTAATTATCCAAAACTAAAGGTTGAATGGGAGGGAAATTATAGGGAGTTGAGACCTTTGGTATTATTATTTTCAAANTTAAACCAACAAGGCTATAACCTAACCTTAACTCCAAATGCTAAAAGTAATGATGGGAATTTTGAGATGATTTGTATTGAGAGATCAAACATTTTTAAAATACTAAAGTTCATAGTTTTAGTTTTTCAAAGGAAAGAAATTAAGTCTAAAGAAATTTTTAGGCTTTCACTTTCAAAAATGAAAATAAGCAACTTAAAAGATGAAGCAATTGAATATGAAATTGATGGTGAATTTTTTAAAACCCATAAAAAATCAGATGAAATAAGAGTACTTAATGAAAAACTTAGCTTGATAGTTCCTGAAAATTGATTTAATAATACAAAAAACAAAAAAGCTCTCCGGTAAACTGGAAAGCTTCTCATAGGTTGCTATTTAATTGGTTTCCCAATATTAACAACACACAACTTCTTTATATTATAGGATTTANAACCCTTTATTTTTTCATTACAAACTTAAGTATTTTTATGCTTTATCCAATTCCAATTCATGATAATCTTATATTTTTTAATTATATCAATGAAGTATAATACGTAATTTTGAATAAGATGAAACGAAAGGTTGTTTTGGCAGGTGCCACGGGATTCATTGGTAGGTGGATAATAGAAGTTTTCCAAAAAGATTTTCAAATCATTGCACTAAGCAGAAAGAAAGTCAAATACAATCACAACCAAAATATACAGTGGAGAGAGGTAGATTTATACTCCATGTCAAGTACTGAAAAAGCACTTGAAGGTGCTGAAATTGCAATATATCTTGTTCACTCAATGCTTCCATCAACTAGACTAAACCAAGGCAAGTTTGANGATACCGATCTGCTTTTGGCAGACAACTTTTCTCGTGCAGCTCAAAAAAACAATCTAAAACAGATAATTTATATAGGAGGAATCCTACCTAAAGACAAACACGAGATTTCAAACCATCTTTTATCTCGATATGAGGTTGAAAAAACNTTAGGNGCAAGAGCAACTCCACTTACGGCAATTAGAGCTGGTATTATTATTGGGCCTGGGGGGTCATCATTTAAAATTATAAAAAACTTAGTGAAAAATCTTCCAGTAATGGCATGTCCTAAATGGACAAAATCAAAAAACCAACCCATTGATGTCTTTGATATTTTATCACTTTTAAAACAATGTATAAGTAACCCGAAAACATACAATAAAGATATTGAAATTGGAGGTGATCAGGTTATGAGTTATATGGAATTACTTCAAATGACTTCAAAACAAATGGATAAAAGTCGGTTGATATTTTCAATTCCATTTTTTACTGTTGGTTTATCAAAGTGGTGGGTTAGTATATTTAGCGGAACAAGTATAAATTTTGTATCTCCTTTAGTAGAAAGTCTAAAGCACCAGATGACTCCAAGTAAGGATTCAGATGAACTTTNTCAAATTAATTTTACCCCCATTGAAAAAAGTATTAANAGAGCTCTAGTTGAAAAAGCNCCTGACTTACCCTCTTTTAATTTTATAAACACCGAGAAAAATACTGTAAGAAGTGTCCAGCGAATTTATAATCCGAAAAAACAAAATGCTCAATGGGTTGCAAAATATTACCCTGTTTGGCTTAGCAAAAAATTTGCTGGAATTATTAATTCAAAGTTCGATGGGAGTTATTTAAGATTTTATTTACTTGGAATAATGTTATTAGAGCTTAAATTAATTGAAGACAGAAGCACTCCAAATCGACAGCTATTTTATATTACGGGGGGAATATTAACTAAGAGAAAAGATCTTGGTTGGTTAGAATTTAGATCAATATTAGAAAATGAATATGTTATTACTGCAATTCATGAATATGTTCCGAAACTACCATGGGCAATCTATAGACTCACACAAGCCAAGATGCATCTTTATGTTATGAAAAGTTTTGAGAGAGAACTAAAACATCTAAAATAATTTTATCTTAACTTCTTTAATCATAAAAAAATGTGCCAAAGACCATTAATTTTTTCATTAATAACTACACTTTTTTTTAGTTGTGAGATAGATATTTCTAAAAATAACAGCCCCAATATTATTATTATTATGGCAGATGATCTCGGCTACGGTGACTTATCTATATATGGGAATAAAAAAATTCAAACTCCGAATATTGATATGCTTGGAAATGATGGATTATTATTCACGGATTTTCATTCTAATGGAACTGTTTGCAGTCCTACTCGAGCAGCTTTACTGACCGGAAAATATCAACAAAGAGTTGGAGTTAAAGGTGTGATCACTGCAAAAAATCACCGACATGTTGGGCTTTCTTTGAAAGAAAAAACTTTTGCAGAGATTGCCAAACAAGTTGGCTATCAAACTGCAATTTTTGGAAAATGGCATCTCGGATATGAACCAAAGTTTAATCCAACTCAACAGGGATTTGACGAATATATAGGATTTGTCTCTGGAAATGTAGATTATCATTCTCATATTGATCAAGAAGGATACGAGGATTGGTGGTTTGGAAGTGAGCTTAAAAAAGAGNAAGGNTATAGCACCGATTTAATTAATGAACANGCTGTCGATTTCATCAAAAGAAACAAGGACCAGCGCTTTTTATTATATATTGCTCATGAAGCTCCCCACTATCCCATACAAGGAAGATTATCTCCNCCAGAGAGGGGAAGTAATCGTGTAAATGGAAAAGGTTCTAATGCTTTTAGTTCTGAAAAAAGTAAATCAATAATCTATAAAGAAATGATTGAGGTNATGGATGAGGGAATTGGGAAAGTAATTGAGACTTTAAGCGAATTAAATTTAGACAAAAAAACCATTGTATTTTTCTTTTCTGATAATGGGGGGACAAAACTCTCAAATAATGGTGAATTAAGGGCTGGNAAGGGTAGTGTTTATGAGGGTGGACATAGAGTTTCTGCTTTGGTTTGGGCTCCTNAATTAATTAAAGCTGGAAGAGTTAGTGATCAACAAATAATGACAATGGATNTTTTTCCAACTGTTGCCAATTTAATCGGTGCAGTTCCCGATCAGGAAATTGACGGAATAAGTTTTAAAAATCACTTGCTTAATGGAGAAAAGATTGAAGACAGATCCCTTTTCTGGGAATATAATAACAATTTAGCCATGAGAAAAGGTAAATGGAAATTAGTAATTGGAAGAAAAAATAAAATTCCTGAACTATTCAATCTTGAGAAGGATCTTGGAGAAACATTAGACATAGCTGAACAAAACCNACGGTTAGTTAAGGAAATGATGACCGAATTAGAGNCTTGGAAAAAATATGTGAAGTTTTAAAGACCTATTTTACAATCTTTTTTAGTGTTAACCCNTGAACTAAAATCGTNAATAAAACTACTACGTAAGTTAGAAAAAGTATAAGTCCTTTTCCCTCTCCAATCGAATCAGGCAGATTTAAGGCAAGGGCAACACTTAGGCCACCCCTTAGGCCACCCCAAGTAATTATTAGAGCAGTTTTCTTTTCAAATTTTTTAAATATTGAAAGTATTGCAATTGGNATAGAAACTCCAATTCCCCTTGAAATAACCACTAAAATAATGACCAAAACACAAACAGTTATAAATTGAAGCTGGAATGACTCAAAAACAACTATTATTTCCAAACCTATCAAAATGAATAAAATAGCATTTAAAGTTTCATCCAGAAGATGCCAGAATTTATAAACATAATCACCCATAGCTTTTTGAACTCCCTCTTCCTTTTTATCTACATCAAGGTTTTGATTCAAAAATAATCCCATCATAACAACTCCTAGTACAGCGGAAAAATGAAAATAATGTGAAATTATAGGGAGCAATAAGACCATTGAAATAGTAACTAACACCTCTAGTTCGGTATGTTGATTTTCGATATATTTTAGGAGCTTAAGTCCAAAATAACCCATAAAAGTACCTAAAGCTATACCTCCAATTACCTCGGTAACAAAAAGTGATGCTACAGAAACAGCAGTGATATTTTCAACACCATCTTGCTTTATAGCTAAAAGGGTCAAAAAAACCACAACTCCAATGCCATCATTAAATAATGACTCCCCAGCGATTCTCGTTTCAGTTACTGAGGACAAGTTCATTTTTTTAATCATTGCAAGAACAGCTATAGGATCGGTTGGTGCTATTAAAGCACCAAACAAAAGACAATCGATATATGATAGACCCATTTGGGAAAGCCCAAAAAATGGTTGATTAATAATCCAATAAACTCCAGAGCCAACTGCAAAAGTTGAAAAAATCACTCCAAAGCTTGCTAAAAGTAAAATGGTAAGTCTATCCTTAAGTAACTCATGTACATTAACACTCATAGCTCCAGCAAACAAAAGGAAAGGTAACATAACATTAACAAGTAATTCACTAAAATCAAATTTCTTAGTAATCTCAATTACACTCTGCAAAAAATCTGGAAAAATAGCTCCTAAAATAGTTGTTATAATAGAGAGACAAAGAGCTAAAATCATCAAACCTATTGTTTGAGGTAATTTTAGAATCCTAATATTGATTAATGAGAAAATTGAGGCAAGTGTCAATAGTATGGTTGATAGTTCTAGAATTCCCATTTTTATAATTTTTAAAATTTAATTTAGGTCTTTTAACTAATTAAATACACAATGAAAATATTTTTACAATCTATAAAGTTAGATTTATTAACCTACTATATTTTGTTCGTAATTTAATTTTAGTATGTAATGTAGTAAAAAAAATGATAGCATTTATGCAATGATAATTGATAGAAAAAAATTTGAAAAAAAAGAGATTCAAACCACCAAAATGTTTTTGTTAAATTAGTAGAAAATAATTTTATGCCAGCTTTAATTTTCACCACATTAATTTTAAACATATTGATTTTTTCTAATTTAAATGCTCAAATAAAACTTGAAAAGATTAGTGAAAAGATGATATATTCCCCCCCTCCATTTAAAGAATGCCATGCTTCAACAATTTTAGAGGTTGGGGAAAACAAATTTCTGATTGCCGCATTTGGAGGATCTAGAGAAGGGAATAAAGACGTTTCTATATGGCTATCTAAAAGTCAAAATAATAACTGGTCGAAACCAAAAATGATAGATACAGGTATATCATTAGATGGGATAGATTATCCATGTTGGAATCCAGTTTTATTTAAATCTAATTCAGGTAAATTAACTCTTTTTTACAAGGTTGGCCCTAGTCCAAGAGAATGGTGGGGTATGTTTAAAACATCATCAGATAATGGAAACAATTGGAGTTCTGGTATAAGATTACCAGATGGAATTTTAGGACCAATCAAAAACAAGCCAATCCAACTTGAAAATGGAACGATAATTTCACCTTCTAGTACTGAGATTAAAAATGATGAAGGACTATCATGGAAAATTCACATTGAGATGAGTACTGATGATGGTGATAATTGGAAAAGGATACCTATAGATCAAGAGACAAAGTTTGACGTAATTCAGCCAAGTGTATTGATTCACGATGGAGGAAAGCTACAATTATTGTGCAGGAGTAGGGATAATTCTTTGATGCAAGCATATTCTTATGACAATGGTCTTAATTGGGGAAAGGTAACAAGGACTAAGCTTCCTAATCCTAATTCAGGAACAGATGCAATTACGCTGAAAAACGGATACCATCTTTTAGTATACAATCCTCTTAAAAATGGTGGTGACGACAGGAAAAAATTATCTGTAGCAATATCAAAAAATGGAATTGATTGGGAGGACCAAATTATTCTGGAGGAGAAAAAAGGATTTGAATTTAGCTATCCTGCCGTAATAGAATCTAGTGATGGTAAAATCCATATCTCATACACCTACGACAGAAAAAATATTAAACACGTTGTTCTTACCTATTAAATCAATCAAATTATGGAATCAATTGATTTGATTGTTTTTCTGGCTTACTTGATCTTTATTCTTCTTTTAGGCTTCTTTTTTTATAAAACAAAACGAAGTGCTAAGTCATTCATACTTGGCTATGGAAATATTCCTAATTGGGTAGTATCAATGTCAATTTTTGCGACCTTTGTAAGCAGTATTAGCTATTTGGCCCTACCTGGAAGCTCATTCAGCTCTAACTGGAACCCATTTGTATTTAGCCTATCCATCCCATTGGCCTCAATCATGGCAATCAAATTTTTTGTTCCTATTTATCGAGGGATGAAAAGTACCTCAGCATACTTTTATCTTGAGAAAAGATTTGGTTTGTGGGCGAGAGTTTACGCCTCCTTATGTTACATATTAACTCAAATTGTTAGGGTTGGAACAATCTTATATTTACTTGCAATCTCACTAAATTTTATTTTGGGTTGGAAAATTAACTTAGTTATAGTTCTAACTGGATTTTTTGTGCTACTCTACTCGCTTTTAGGAGGAATTACCGCAGTTCTTTGGACAGATGCAATCCAGGGAATAATTTTAATTGTTGGAGCTATTATATGCTTAATATTAATCCACTTAAAAATGCCTGATGGTCCAGCTCAAATATATGATGTTGCATTTAATGATAATAAGTTTAGCCTTGGAAGCTTTTCCTCCTCATTAACTGAATCAACATTTTGGGTTGTTTTTATTTATGGAGTTTTTATTAATCTTCAAAACTATGGAGTTGATCAAAATTACATTCAACGATATTTGATATCAGACTCTGACAAAAAAGCAAAAACTTCTGCTTTAATGGGAGGTCTCCTATATATTCCTGTATCGGCCTTTTTTTTATTAATTGGTACATCCCTATATGCTTACTTTAGCATTCTAGGAGGTTTACCCGAGGAATATCAAATAATGACTGATAAAGTTTTTCCTTTTTTCATTGTTAATCATATCCCAGTAGGAGTATCTGGGCTTTTGATAGCATCTATTTTTGCAGCTGGAATGAGTACAATTTCTACTAGTTTCAACAGCTCTTCAACAATTCTTCTTGAGGATTACTACAACCGCTTATTTAGAAAAAATAAATCTGAACGAAATAGCATGATTTTTTTGTATACGAGTTCTTTGATAATTGCTATTCTGAGTATATGTGTTGCACTTGCAATGGTTAATGCTAAAAGTGTTTTAGATATATGGTGGAAATATGCTTCAATTTTAAGTGGAGGTATGCTGGGGTTATTTCTATTGGGGGTTTTCACAAAAACTGATAACAGATCTGGAGTTGTAGGTCTATTTTCAGGAATCATTATGATTATATTTTTAACAATATATCCTATTATTAATCAAACTGAAGAAGGGTTGGCGCATCCTTATTTAACTATTGTTCTTGGGACGATAACTATTTTCCTTACAGGTTGTATTTTTAAATTGATAAGTTACTTAAATAAAAACCATATTTAACTCAATAATTTATCATTATTGAATTTTAGATTATTCAGAGTTATAATTTTACTTAATGAGATTAAAAATTTAAAATATCGAAGTTGGTTCATTTGAAAAAGTAAAAATTAGTTTTTCTTTAAACCGCCTAAAATTAAGATGACCCTATTTTTTCTAGTAAAAAAAAATTTTTGACAATCAATTGTGGTCATAGCTTTACAAAGATTTATCCTATAAATCGGTTTAAGTATAACTGAATTTCAGCTATAATCAATCTCAATTTTAATAAATTTGTGCCTTTAGTTAGGATGAAGGAAAATATTATTCTTTTTGATGGAGAGTGTAACTTATGTGACAATACGATAAGGTACATTATTAAGAATGATAAATTAAAAGTATTTAAGTTTAGCTCTCTTCAGTCAGATTTTGCAAAAAATTTATTAATCTCCAATAAAATTAAAGACTCAGGTGAAACAGTAATTTTATTTTATGAAAATTCTTTTTTTATTGAATCAGATGCGATGTTGATTATTTTAAAAAATTTAAAAGGATTTAACAGATTTTTGTCCTTTATTCTAGGATTAACTCCAAAATTTTTTAGAGATTTTTTCTATAGAATTATTTCAAAGAATAGGTATAAAATTTTTGGAAACAAAACTTATTGTAACCATAAGGAATATAATGAATACATTGAAAGGTTTTTTCAATAAAAGAGGTAAAACATATCATATTATTAATCAAACTGAAGAACGCTTAGCGCATCCTTATTTAACTATTGTTCTTGGGACAATAACGATTTTCCTTACGGGTTGTATTTTTAAATTAATACGTTAATTAAATAAAAACCATATTTAAATCAATAATTTATCATTATTGAATTTTAGATTATTCTCAGTTATAATTTTACTAAGGGAGATTAAAAATTTAAAATATCTAAGTTGGTTCATTTGAAAAATTATAAATTAGTATTTATATAAAACCGCTTAAAATGAAGAAGACCCTCCTTTTTCAATTAAAGAATTTATTTTTATTGACAATCCTGTGTTTTTTTATCACTTGTAAAAAAAAGAGTAATTCTTACGTTCTTGATATATCAATTAATAATAATGGTTCGGTAAATTACGAATCTGGCAAGCAACCAATAGGAGAGATTATAAAACTTCAGGCAACCCCTGAAGATGGTTTTGAATTTATTGGATGGCATGGAGATGGTTTAGATAATCCAACTGATGAAAATCCTCTTACTTTAATAATGGATTCAAACAAAGATATAACAGCAAATTTTTTAGATCTCAATAATCCAGACTATTCTGGTATGGGCATATGGTCTGATGAAATTTATGGAAATATTATCTATGACATCCCTGACGAACTAACAACAGGAGACACTTCAACAGAAGCCTGGACAAAAATAGTGACCGCATTTGTTAAAGATGCTGAAAGACATGGTCTTGATTTAAATTATGTGTTAGATGGAAAAATTTCATATTCAATAGAATCAAAAATTGGAGCTGGAGCTAGAGCAAGGGGAAGTTGCAGGGATGATGAAGTGCACACCATATTCAATAAGGAAAGTCATCATGGAACGTTTGTTAAAAAGCTAAAAACAGGAGATTGGATTTATGCGCGTATTGATGATCAAGGAAATGTCAATATTGATAAAGATGGTGATGGCATAGCTGAGGGTGAAATTGTATGGTTTTGGAGGAATAATTTTAGTTATAATAAAAATGGAGTACATTTTGATGTCCCTCATGCTTTAAAGTTAATTTGGCACGAATTGGGTCATGATATTCTAAACCTTGATCACAATTGCTTATCCAATAATGTAATGACATCGTCAATGGGTACAGCTTATCACTGCGATCAATCTCAAATTAAGTTTAATGGATATTTTAGCTATTACTCCCAAGATCCAAATCTTTCATGGCAAAAAGCTGTAAAAGATATGTTTGAGGGAGCCAATCAGTGGTGTTATGATTGTACTAAATACCCTGGAATTCCAAAATGTTATGGTGAGCTTCAAGTTGGTGTAAATAATTAATTTTTAAGGCTTTTTACAACTAGTTATACCTATTTAAAAAAACAAACCCCCTTAAGTTTTAAACCTAAGGGGGTTTATCTTTTTTTAGCGGTCTGGACGGGACTCGAACCCAATCATAACTACCTGTTAGTCAAACCATTAAAATCAACCT
>NZOY01000067.1 GCA_002695445.1 Flavobacteriaceae bacterium | reverse complement strand
CGCTTATTTCCCCTCTTCACAAAAGCAACAATCAGGTTTTTTATTTCCAACAATTGGTGAAAATAATAATCGAGGTTACTTTTTGCAAAACGGTGGGTACTACCTTGCTTTATCAGATTATTATGATCTTGCTTTAACTGGAGATTACTATAGTAATGGTAGCTATGGAATAAGAGTTGACTCTGAATACAGGTTGATGTATAATTTTAGTGGAGCATTAAGTTTAAGATTTGAAAATTTAATCAGTGGTGAAAAAGGCCTACCAGGTTATTCAAAGTCAACGGTATTCAACGTTAGATGGAATCACTCAAAAGACTCAAAGGCTAGTCCAAACTCAAATTTTTCTGCATCAGTTAACTTTGGTAGTAGTGATTATTTTCGGGAGTCAGTCAATCAACTAAATAGTCCAAATTTTTTGAATAACAATTTAAGTTCATCTATTTCATATTCAAAAAGAATTCCTGGCTCTCCAAATATAAATATGTCTATTAATGCTAATTTGTCTCAGAATTCAAATACTAAAAGTGTTAATCTTACGCTTCCCACTTTTCAGGGAAATATGGATCGAATTTTTCCATTTGAACCTAAAGACAAACCAAAAAAAGGTCTAATTCAAAATATAAATTTTCAGTATAGTACTAGGGCTGAGAACAGAATACANACAACAGAAGACGACTTGTTTACNGGNAAAATGTTTGAAAACTCAAGNACTGGAATTCANCANACAATTCCATTAAGTACAAATTTTAAAATTCTCAAATATTTTAATATGGCCGCTAGTGTAAATTACTTGGAGGTATGGCAACCAAAGACAATTAAATATAATGACTATAATCTAACTACAGGTATTGCTGTAAAAGATACAATTAGTGGATTAAAAGCTTTTAGGACATATAACTATGGTATTAATATGGCAACTAATATTTATGGGACAGTTAACTTTAAAGGAGATGGGAAAATTCGATCTATTCGTCATACAATAAGACCGTCAATTAGCTATAGTTCTGCTCCCAGCTTTGATCAATACTATGACGAATATATTATTGATGCGGACGGAAATACTAGAGAATATACTGAATTTGAAGGGGGACTATTTGGACAACCCTCAAGGGGTATTTCTAAAAGCATGGGTATTAGTGTAAATAATCTTTTTGAGGCAAAAGTAGTTGATCCAGATTCAACAAAAACAGAGCTAAAAAAAATTCAATTAATTAAACAACTAAATTTTAGTACAAGCTATAACTTTATAGCTGACCAATTTAAATGGAGTCCAGTCAGAGTTTCAACTGGTATAGATTTATTTAACAAAAAAATGGCTGTTAACCTTGGAGCTACTCTAGATCCATATGGATTAAACGAAGATAAAATTAGGGTNAATAAATTTCACTTTGATACNGATGGAGGTCTTTTTAGAATAACTAGTGCTAATTTAAATACTGGTTATAGTTTCTCCAGTGATACTTTTAAAAAAGATAAAAAAAAGAAAACAGAGGATGAAGAGGAGGATCCATTTAGTTATTATGAAAATGCTACTGGAGGTGGNAGNGCAGATGATCTCTTCGGTGACACAATTGGAAGAGGAAATCAAGACTATTCATATGAGTCAGANGAGAGTCAGGAGGAAGGTGATANAGTAAAATATCCCTCATACCGATCTGAAATTCCATGGAAANTAAGATTAACATACTCNCTAACTTACAATAATTCAAGAGGTCAAAATGATTTTTCAAATAATTCATTAATGTTTTCAGGTGATGTAGAGCTTACTCCAAAATGGAAAATTGGNGGATCTTCAGGGTTCGATTTCAAAAATCATGGATTCACTTACACCCAATTAAGATTTAANCGAGATCTTGACAGCTGGCGTTTAGACTTCAGCTGGATTCCTTTCAGTAACCGGGCATCTTGGAACTTTTTTATAGGGATTAAATCAGGATTATTAAGTGATATTAAATATGAGAAAAACAGAGAGCCTGATAGAAAATTAAGATAAATTAAGTAGTATGAAAAAAATAATAATATCAAGTTTAAATGCTCCCAAACCAATAGGACCTTACAACCAAGCTGTTATGGTAAATGATACTCTTTACATATCTGGACAAATCCCATTAAATGCAGGTAATAATGAACTAATTATTGGNGACATAAAAANGGAAACTAAACAAGTGATGAAAAATCTTGGTTATCTGTTGAAAGCAGCAGATATGAAATTCGAAAATGTTGTGAAATCAAGTATTTTTCTATCTGAAATGGACAATTTTAACGAAGTAAATGAAGTTTATGGCAGTTATTTTGAAAATGAATCNGCACCTGCTAGAGAAACAGTTGCTGTNAAGACATTACCGAAAAATGTTAGAGTTGAAATTTCAATGATAGCTGTAAAATAAAACTATATTTTAAGTTTTTAAAATTCTTTTATGGTGCTCAACNAGACCATCAATGGGTCTTTTAACAACATTCCCTAGGGTTAAACTATTATTAGTTAAAGCTTTTTCTACCTCATTCTTTAAATAAAATGATATTGATCCTACAAAATGTATAGGTATGTTTTTAGCATCTTTAAATTGAAGAATTTGATGGGATATAAATCTTTGAAGACCATTAAAAATAATATCCTTCATTTCAGGAACCTCCTTATGTTTNATAACAAANTGAGCAAACTTAGCAAGATAAGTATTAGGGTTCTCTTTACGATATACATTTTCTTTTATTGTATCTGCAGATAAGTCAAACTGATTTTCTAGTTCCATTGATAATTGACTTGACAACTTTTTAAAATAATAAGCTCTTATTAATTGCTTTCCATAAAAATTTCCACTAGCNTCATCCATAAGTACATAACCAAGTGAGTCTATTCGCTGCTCTATTTCCTCACCATCNAAATAAGTACAATTTGAACCAGTGCCCATTATGCATACTATTGAAGCCTCGCCTGGAGTTGAAGTAGAATAAACAGCCGCATAAGTGTCTTCTTTAATTGAGAATTNAGCTTTAATAAAAATNTCTTTAAATACTTTTTCTATTCTTTTTACAGGTGTATCAACTCCACAGCCTGCTCCATAAAAATAGATATGTGACACTTTTTGTCTATTCTGATAAAGATCATAATTATTGATTATCCTTTCNGTAAGAATNGCACTTGGTAAAACTTGTGGGTTTAAACCCAAGGTTTGAGTTGAAAAAAGGACATTTCCTTTTTNATTNAGAGCAATCCAATCNGTTTTAGTGGAACCACTATCAACAATAAAAATCATTATTAANTTTTACAGTTGATTTATATGTTTTGCGAGATCAATTANCTTNTTGGAGTAACCACATTCATTATCATACCAAGAAATAATTTTGTAAAAACTTGGATTTAACTCCATTCCAGCATTTACATCGAAAATTGATGTCCTTGGATCACCNACAAAATCTTGGGAAACTAATANATCATCACAGTAACCTAAAACTCCTTTCATTTCATTCTCAGAAGCATTTTTCATAGCTTCTTTAATCATATCATACGAAGTTTCCTTATCTAATTTTACAGTCAAATCAACAACAGAAACGTTTGCAGTTGGAACTCTAAAAGCCATTCCAGTTAATTTACCAACTAATGAGGGTATTACCTTGGTAACTGCTTTTGCAGCTCCTGTAGATGCTGGCATTATGTTNATTAGCGCACTTCGACCTCCTCTAAAATCTTTTTTTGAAGGGCCNTCGACAGTAAATTGTGTTGCAGTAGTTGCATGGACAGTTGTCATCAATCCTTCAGTAATTCCAAAATTATCATTTAACACTTTTGAAATTGGAGCTAAACAATTTGTTGTACAAGATGCATTTGATACAATATTTTGATCAGCNGTTGCCTCTTTATGATTAACACCCATAACAAACATTGGTGCATCTGCAGATGGAGCTGAAATAACAACTTTTTTTGCTCCACCATCGATATGCGATTGTGCTTTTTCTAAAGTTGTAAAAATACCTGTGCACTCGGCAACTATATCAACCCCCATTACTCCCCAACCAATATCTGCGGGATTCCGCTCAGCGGTAATAATTATTTCCTCACCATCAACTAATAAATTGTTACCCTTAACTTTTACTTCACCATCATATTGGCCATGAACAGAGTCATATTTTAACAGATAAGCAAGGTGATTAACTTCCAATAAATCATTTATTGCTACAATTGATACATCAGGTTGTTTCATAGCTGAACGAAAGACAAGTCTTCCAATCCTTCCAAAACCATTAATTCCTATTTTTATTGACATTTTAAAAAAANTTTAAATTAAATTATATTGATAATATATCAGAGACCCTTATTAGATCTTTATCGATTTTAGATTTTCCTTTAATAGCATCCTCTAATGGACATAAAGTGATTTGGTCGTCATTAATCCCAACCATTACATTAGATTTACCCTTCATTAAGCTTTCAACAGCAAAAACTCCCATCCTAGATGCAAGAACTCTATCAAAACATGTAGGGGCACCTCCTCTTTGCATATGTCCCATGACAGAAACTCTTACTTCATAATAAGGAAGATTTTGCTCTATATATGAAGCAATTTCAAAAACATTTTCACCAGTTTTATCCCCTTCAGCAACAACAACTATACTTGAAGTTTTTCCGGATTTTTCACTACGCTTAAGAGATTCTAACAAACGTTCTAATCCCATGTTCTCCTCNGGAATAAGAATCTCCTCNGCACCTGCACCAACTCCGGCATTTAAGGCTACATGTCCAGCATCTCTTCCCATTACCTCAACAAAAAATAATCTATTGTGNGAGCTGGCTGTATCCCTAATTTTATCNATTGCTTCAGTAATTGTATTTAGCGCNGTATCGTAACCCAATGTATAACGAGTTCCACCTATATCATTGTCAATTGTTCCTGGAATTCCAATCACTGGAATTGAAAATTCTTTTTGAAAAATCATAGCACCAGTAAAAGAACCATCACCTCCAATTATTACTAAAGCATCAATTCTATTTTTCTTAACATTTTCAAAAGCAGATTTTCTTCCTTCAGGCGTTCTAAACTCTAGGCATCTCGCAGACTTAAGAAATGTTCCTCCTTTGTTAATGATATCCTTTACGCTTCTGGCATTCATAGAAGCTAAATTATTATCAATTANACCNTGATAACCTTGATAAATTCCAACACATTCCAAATTATGAAAAGCACATGCTCTAACTACCGCTCTAACTGCAGCGTTCATTCCAGGAGAGTCTCCACCNGATGTAAGAACACCAANCTTGTTTATTTTACTGGGCATAAGTACTTAAATAATGNGTCAAATTTAACTATTAATCCATAGTTAACCAGTATGTAAAGATNTTTTTTAAATTAATTTTTGTTGATTAATTTTACCCCTGATTCATTTGAATTACTGGTCTCNGTATTAATAGATGTAATACCATCAGAATTACTACCATTTACTATTTTAAATATCAAATCTTTAAACGTTTCAAAATCAACACGATAGGACAACCCTAATCCCTGAGTATATCCCAATTCATCGCCAATATATCTAAACTCATTTTCCTTATTAAATACCTTTGCCTTTAGGCTTCCTTCTTCATTTAAAATAAAATCTATTTGTAAGTCTCCGACAATCAAAGTCTCTTCTATACCTCCTACCGGAACACCTATTTTACCATTAATTAATATTTTATCTGTTATTTGTGTTGAAAGTGTGAAGCCAAGCCTATCCTCTGAATCAACATCCAATACTTGACTNCTATCTCCTTGAAGATAATTCAGNCCTACTTTGAGTTTACCCTCATCATTACCCATTATATTACTAAATATATCAGAGGCTTTTTCATAAAGGTTATTGGTTATACCCTCTACACTTACACTTACTTCGTTTATAAATATACCCTGAGACAGTAAAGAAATTGCCTGTAATTGGCTTGTCTGTGGATCAGCCAAACGATAATTTATATCAGAGGTAACCACCGCATTTGTGTTAGGAAAATCAATTTGAAATATTGGATCNTCAGGTTTTAATAAATTTCCCTGAAGACGAACAAGAACTTCTGTAGGAATTTTTCTATTAAAATTAGGGTTATCAAGTAGCAATGCAGGGTTAGCTCCNCCNGGAACAATATAAACAGCCTCCAAATCCATTTGAGCTGAAAGAGGATCTCCCTCCCATACAATTGTNCCCCCCTGTTTNAGGTTAAACTTTTTATCTATTANACTTAAGTTTTTAAAATTATAAATNCCATCNAATGTTATAAAATCACCCCACATATTAAATTTTCCCTTNGTATCAATTTCCATCAAAATATTCCCAGCACCACGTCCACTTAAATAGCTACCTGTTTCTTTATCAATTACAATTCCAATTTCAGCATTAGGATTGACATCNAGCTCAAAGTTCATCTCTAATCCTTTAATNGGTTCACNAANTTTAGNAGACTTATATTTTGAATTATTTAGGGATTTTTTGTCAACATATTTTATAAAAGAAGTGTCAACTAAACCATAATCTTTAGACCATGGAATTTTTATATTAGTCCCCTCTTTTGTNGATCCAACAACATCGATGGAAAGATTTTTTGATGGACCATANAGATNAATTTTACCTCCTATAAATCCATCTCCAAANAAAACGGANTCATCATTTTCTTTAATATTCATCATCAAAATTCTATCTGCAGANATATCAAAATCAAATGTCCAATTCCTAAAACTATTGTGTTCAATTTTACCACTNACTAATCCTTGNGTACCAAACTTAANATCTTTAAAAATAGTTGGTTGAAAATTAAAAGTTTGATTATTTAAATTTACAATAGTGCCGGATTNAAAGNTATAGTCTGTATTTACATCAGTAATTGCTAAACCTCCATTCTCAAGAATAAGCTTTCCATCATGTTTTAAATCTTTAATTGAACCTTTCAGGTTAATCTCNCCCGAAACCAAACCTCTAATNTTATCAATTTCTCCCCTTCCAATTGGATTNAGAAAAGATAAATTGAATTGTTTTAANTATAAATCAATATCTAAATTGGGTTTGTAATTAATTCCAATGATTTTTCCGTTTCCAACAAGTNTTTCATTTCCCTTATCTGAAAGCAATAAATTAATATCAAATGAATTTGACTGTGTATTTCCATCTGTAAAGAAACTTAAATCGCCCATTTTTATATCATTAAGGCTNAATCCATAAACATTACCGTCGACATTTAAANTATTTTTTAATTTAGATCTTTCATAAGCTAAATCNANATTAAGTANCCCCNNCACTTGAAAGTTTTTATTTGATAAATCTAATTGCTCAATTAAAACTTTGTCTGCAGAAAATTGAAAATCAAAATCATTATTGTCAAAATAACTCATTGAAAAATTAATTTTTTCNTCTCCAGAAGAGGCCTCAAACTTATTTATATCGATTTGTTTTGTTAGATTATCAAATTGAAAGAAGTGATCTGATTCATTGTTTGGATTAATTAACCAATGATTTCCATTAATTAATGCAATTGATTTTTTTAATTCAAAAGTCGATTTATCATTATCAGGGAAATAAATATAATTAAGTTCAAACATATTCGATAAACTATTTCCTCCCTCAAACTCCGTTCTAAATAGGAGTCCCTCTTTCGAATCTTTACTCATTGTAATAAATTCCTTGATTTCAAAAGCATCTGTATTAATAATTCCAATCGTTAAATAAGTATTAAAAAANGGGTTTTGATTATCTAANAGAAAATCAATATTTTGAAAAGATNTTTCCTTGTAGCTTATTTTAGGTATATTAAACCTTAATCTTGAGACTTGCTTATCAGCTGATAAAACTCCTTTAAAGGATACGCCTTCATATAAAGATAAATCAGGGAAAATAGGGTTTAAATTGTCCGAAAATAGACTTAAATCAAATGTCACATTTTGTTTTGGCTGAACTTTTCTAGTTGGTATAAAAGTATAAACCTCCGCAATAGCATTTTGGAATAAATATGGTAATTCTGATAATAAGAANTCACCATATAGGTCAAAGTTGATAAGATTAGAATTAATTGTTTTCAAAGAACGTAATCCATTANGAGANTTTGTCTCAATTATAAAGTCATTGTAGCTATAACTTTCATTTGCATTTACGATTTTTAAATTTTTAAATAATAAATTACCTTGAATTTCATCAAAAGAACTNCCTACCAAAAAAAGAGTTAAATCACCAGAAAAAATTGCTTTTCCAAAGGCTAAATTCTCATTGAATAAACCAAGGTTTAAATGACCTACATTTAAATCAAATTGATACTTTTTTTGTAAATCTGATAAAGAAAACCTTATTGCNGATTTCGCAGAAATTTGATTGTCATTTATAGAAATATCTGAATAAAAGTTATTAGATCTATAATTACCATTAAAANATAAATTTGATATTGGTGTTTGATTGAAAATTAACTTANTTACANATAGATTGTAATTTAAATCAATAGATTCTTTAAGAATATTATTTACAGAAACATATAACTTAGCATCTAATCCATCAAGTCTTTCATCTAAAGGTTTTAGAGACAAATTATTAATATTAAAGGTTCCATTAAACTGATTTGGTTTATTATCTTGAAAAGTTAACACACCTTTTTGTATTACATTGCTATTATTAATCGAGTAATTTAAATTGGTAGTCAAAGATTTACCCTCATAGAAAACATCTCCAAAAACTTTAACCTCTTCATAAGCTAGAAGTTTCTTTGGTATTTTCTCAATTAAACTATTGGGTAAGAAAGAATTGAGATTACTTGGCGTAAATGTTAAATTATTAATATTTGAACTAACCTTAAAAAAACTACTTGATAGGGCATTTTCAATATTCAAATTTGCAGCGAAATCTAAATGCTGATTTTTAACTATTAATTGATTTAATTGAAGGTCGGATAATAAACCATTTGCATTGAAACTTATTTTTAGTGGTTGGAAATTTTGTGGAACTGATATAAATTTTTTAATCAATTTACCAGAGATACTTGATTTATTAAGGGTCAGATTAATAAGTGACTGATTATTTAGAAAACCTAATTCAGGATTTTGTTTTTCCAACTTAAAACTTCCATTTATAATACTTTCTTCTAATTTTCCCTGAAATGACTCAAATCCAATTTCACATGGGTCTATATTAACTTTTGTTTTTAAAGAGGTTAAGTTTCCAAAATCATCTGATCTGAGTGAAAAATCCTTTAAATTAACCTGAAATAAATCATTAATAATGTAGAAATCTTCAGCCAAAAGATTAACACCATCAATCTTTAAAGTATTTTTCTGAATGAGGCTATCGTTTAATGAAATTTGGCCATCATAAATTTTTATCTTGTTTAATCTAATAAAAACTGGATTCCTTTGCTCAGGCGGGAGATGAGAAAGTAGTTTACTAGAAAAATGAGAAAATGAATTCTTGCTTTCATTTTTATATCTTCTAATCTTAACATATGGATCTTTTAGCTCCGCTGTCCTAAAAAACAAATTACCATCTACCCATTGACTAAAACTGTATAGATCAGTTTTGAAATTTTCAGCAAAAAATAGTGTGTCTAAGTGGTGATCAGCAATAAAAAAAGATTTTAATGAAACTGAACCATTAGCCCCTATAGAAACGCCGCCAACTCTAATATTAGTATCATAATTCTCATTGATTTTAGATGCTATCTCATAAGCAACTTTAGTCTGGACAAAAGGAATACTGAGAACAACTAAAGTAACTATTAAAAAACCTACTGAAGCAAGTAAGGATATGACAAGTATTTTATAATTCTTTTTAATGGTAAAATTTTATTTTTGTTTAATAATCTTGCAGTCTAATATGAAAAAAATATCGTCATACATACTCGCGATTGAGTCTTCTTGCGATGATACAGCAGCTGCAGTTTTAAAGGACAACGAAGTACTTTCCAACTGCATCGCCAATCAGGAAATCCACCGAGACTACGGCGGTGTAGTTCCTGAATTAGCTTCAAGAGCTCACCAGGCAAATATAGTTCCTGTAGTTCAACAAGCCTTATCAATTGCAAATATCGATAAAAAAGAGCTCACTGCAATTGCATATACCCGTGGTCCTGGATTAGTAGGATCACTTCTTGTCGGAAGTTCTTTTGCTAAATCATTATCCTTGAGCTTAAACATCCCCCTTTTAGAGGTAAACCACATGCAGGCACATATACTATGTCATTTTATTAAAAANAAAGAAAAAAAGCCTCCAAAATTNCCTTTTCTTGGTGTAACTATTTCTGGAGGACATACCCAGCTAATATTGGTAGAAGATTTTTTTAAAATGACTGAAATAGGGACAACCTTGGATGATGCTATAGGGGAGGCTTTTGATAAATGTGGAAAAACAATGGGTCTCGATTACCCAGCAGGGCCAGAAATAGATAAATTGGCAATAAATGGTAATCCAGAGGCATTTAAATTTCCAATACCAAAAGTNAANGACTTTGACGTTTCATATAGCGGTGTTAAAACAGCATTTTTAAATTTAATTTCAAAAAACATAAATAAAAACCGAAATTTTATTAAAGATAATCTCAATGATCTATGCGCTTCAATACAAAAAACATTAGTTGAAATAATTATNAATAAAATAGAAAAGGCTNCAAATTCATTGAAAATTAATCGCGTTGTAATCGGAGGAGGAGTTGCAGCAAATTCAGAAATTAGAAGAGTTTTAAATGATATGTCAATTTCATCTGATTGGGAAATATTTATACCTCCCNTAGAGTATACTACCGATAATGCTGCAATGATTGGAATTGTAGCTTATTATAAACTCAAAAAAAATGAATTAGGAGAAATGTATCAATCTGTCGATCCACGACTAGTCATTTAGTTATGGAGCTCTTTTATCAAGAAAATATAGAGAGTAATCAACAAAATGTAGTTTTTTCNTCAGAAGAGAGCAGGCATATTGTTCAAGTTTTGAGAAAAAAAAATGGAGACCAGGTTTCTGTAACTAATGGAAAAGGGCTTCAGTGGAATGGAAAAATATTTATTTCAAGTAATCGGAAAGTAACTGCAAAAAAGGTTAATTCAATTCTTCATAAAAATAAAAAACCNAAACTTCATATAGCAATAGCNCCGCCTAAAAATATTGATAGNATGGAATGGTTTATAGAAAAGTCNACTGAAATTGGGATTAGTNAGATTACCCCTCTAATTTGCGATCACTCTGAAAGAAAAGTCATTAAGGNTTTACGAATGAAAAAAATTCTAATTGGGGCTATTAAACAATCAAACCAATTTTACCTTCCCCAAATAAACCCAATTTGCGATTACAAAAGTTTTATGGAAAAAAATTTTTCAGAAATTAAAATGATTGCTCATTGTAGAGAGGGAANCAAAAAGGAGCTACACAAAATAGAAAAAATTCAATCACCACTATTAATTCTNATTGGGCCTGAGGGAGATTTTTCAGAAAAAGAAATTGAAATAGCAAGGACAAATTCATTTATTGAAATCTCGCTTGGCAATCAAAGGTTAAGAACCGAGACTGCTGGACTATTTGCTTGTAATTCAGTAGAGATTCTCAGAAGGACAAATTAATATTAGGCTTTAATTTTACTTATCTTTGAATTGTGGAAAATAAGAACATATCNAACAGCATTGTTAATGCAGTTTTAAAGCTTTCGTTAATTGCTTTTGGTGTTTTCATATTTTTAAAACTCAATATTGTACTAATCTATTTCATTGTTGCAGCAATTATATCTCTTATTGGGAGACCAATCGTTATTTTACTTGAGGAAAAACTCAAATTTAGAAAACTCTTCGCAGCTTTATTTACTTTACTTTTTTTAGTTAGTTTAATTTTTGGTTTAATATCTTTAATANTTCCTCTAATTTTAAAGCAGGGAGAAAATTTATCNTTACTTAATNTAAAGGCTTTAGAGAGTAATCTTAATCAATTAATGATTGAAATATCAAATTATTTCAATCTAGATAGCTTTAATAATTCAAGAAATCTAAATAGTATACTAAATATTGAGAACTTGGAGGCAATACCTAATTTCCTAAACTATCTTTTAAGTTTATTNGGTAGTTTCACAGCAGGATTATTTTCAGTGATGTTNATTTCATTTTTTTTACTCAAAGACAGTAGAATTCTTGAAAACACNATCCTTTTGCTAGTTAATGATAAAAATCAAGAAAAACTTGAAAAGTCTATAGAGAAGATTAAAAACTTATTGTCAAGATATTTTTTAGGCTTACTCCTACAAATAAGTATTCTACTAATTTTCTANACTATAGTTTTNACAGTTTTCAGTATTGAAAATGCATTTGTAATCGCTTTTTTATGTGCCCTTTTAAANTTAATTCCTTACATAGGCCCTCTAATAGGTATTTTTCTAATGATGTTCTTAACCATGACAAGTAATATTGGAGCTGACTTTAGTACTGTTATTTTACCAAAAACAATATATGTACTAATAGGTTTTATAATTGGACAACTAATTGACAATATTTTTAGTCAGCCTTATATTTTTTCAAATTCGGTTAAATCTCACCCATTGGAAATTTTTATAGTAATTCTTGTTGGGGGAACTTTGTTGGGAACTACTGGGATGATTGTAGCAATTCCACTTTACACTTCTTTAAAAGTAATTTTAAAGGAATTTTTATTCGATAATAAAATCGTTAAGTCTATAACAAAGAATATTTAAATTGGAAGTTTAACTGTATGTGTCAAGTAGTTTTTTTTGTTTGTCAAGAGCAAAAACAAACTCTTCTTTTAACAGTGGAACTAACTCTGAAATGCTGGGNGAATCTTTTATTGATGTGACACCTTGCCCTGCTGACCAAATTGTTTTCCATGCTTTTGCCTCTGATTCAGCNAGATCAGAGGTNTTTCCAAAATCTATTTTTTTTGTGTCTTTCCATTGNTCTTCAGTAATACCCATAGCTTCAAGACTAGGTCGTAAAAAGTTTGCATTNACACCTGAGACTGCTGCAGTATATACTATATCCTCAGCGCTGCTTTGCATTATCATNTCTTTATAGTTATCCTCTGCCCTACTTTCTTTTACATTAATAAACCTAGTTCCCATATAAGCTATGTCTGCACCCATTTGCAGAGCACTGGCAATATCATTACCATTGCTNAGGCAACCNGAAAGGACAATTGTTTTACTAAAGATTTTCTTAACCTCATTAATTAAAGGAATTGGATGAAGGGTCCCAGCATGCCCACCTGCACCGGCAGCAACTAATATAAGTCCGTCAACTCCGGCCTCTGATGCTTTTTCAGCATGTCTTTTTTTGATAATGTCATGATATACAAGTCCACCATAATTATGAACAATATCAACTATCTGAGGTACAGCACCAAGGGATGTTATAATTAGTGGCACTTTATGTTTTTCGCAAACATCTAAATCAGCCTTTACTCTAATATTAGTTGGGTGAACAATTAAATTTACACCAAATGGAGCAGGTTTTTTTCCTGTTTCTTTTTCAAATAATGCTAAAGCATCTTTAATTTGAATTACCCAGTCCTCAAATCCCTCAGTAGTTCGTTGGTTTAATGCAGGAAAAGTTCCTACTATTCCATTTTTACAACATTCGATGACCATTTCAGGTCCAGATATAAGAAATAGAGGGGCCGCAATTACTGGTAAGTCTAGTGATTTATAAAAGTCTTTATCCATTTTATTTTCTTTTAATTGTCCATTCAAACTCAAAGGCTGACACCTCATCACCTACGGTATCTTTTCCAACTGATTTAAGTGTNATTTTCTTTGCCTCATTATTATCAATAGCATTTTGAACTACTTTAGCCACTTCCAGGCCCTGATTACATTGAAATTTAATCAATCCCTTTGCTTTTTTCTTAAAGGTTGCTTTATTGTTTATTACCAACATTGATACAGGATAACCTGTTTTTTTTATCTCTCTCATTACAAATATTGCAGTAGAGAGTTCAGCTGCCATTCCTTGTATTGCCCAAAAAATTGATCCAAACGGATTTTGATTAACCCAACGATGCCTTACTGAAACTTCAGCCACATTATCGTCAAAACTCGTTACTCGAACACCAGACCACCATGCTGAAGGAAGATTAAAAAAAGTGTAAAGATTAAACTTTAATATTTTTTTTCTCAATTATTTGTTTTTGACTAAAACATGAACTTAAAGTGAACGCGACAGGATTCGAACCTGTGACCGTCTGCTTAGAAGGCAGATGCTCTATCCAGCTGAGCTACGCGTCCTAATATTATAACGTGACCAAAAATAAGCTTTTTCTATTATATGCTAAATAAATAAATTCTAGGGAATCATTTATTCTCAAAACTAACAGATTGTCAACCTATTTTATTAATGTAAAATAAATGAAATAACAAGATTGGAAAAAGCTCCGATGGACTTCAGAAGTCATTTTTTATAAAAATTATAGGGTGATTTATCAATTGGAAATTTAAGAAATTGCATGATTTCAAGTTCATTTTTAAGAGCGGTAGTAGGTCTTGGATTATTTTCATTAAAAACCATAAGTTTATCTGGGGAAAGGACTTCAATAAAGCTTTCATCNANNTNNAATCCATCTGATGCAGTTTCAGAATTTAGCTTTAGGTGTTTTGTAAAAAAAGCATATGCAGCAATTCTTTTTGAATAACCATAATCGTGTTTTTCATTAGCTAGATGTACATTTTCAAGTTGATTACTTGCCCCAAAAGTGGCATAAACCTTTTGAATATAAGGAAATTCAACATTTGGGGTATTTCGGGTCCAATCATCACCATTTGATATTAAAAGCTGTGGTCTAGGGGCAGCAAGTGCTGCAAATTCAACATTATTCGTTTGAAAATTTTGAGTTTTATGAACTGGCATACCACTCTCACANACACATCCACCGAAAAAATGTGCTGAAACTTGCACAACGGGGACAGATACTTTGATCCTTTGATCGATAGCAGTAAGAACAAAAGTTTGAGTTCCTCCACCTGATCCTCCAGTCATACCTACCCTCTCTTTGTCAACCTCTGGGAGACTGAGAAGATAATCTAGTACCCTCTTGCTGTTCCAAGTTTGAAGTAGCATACTTATTGGCATTTTATGTCTTACCTGTGTACTCTCACCATACCCAACCATATCATAAGCAAATACAATTGCTCCCTTTTGTGCTAAATACCCGCTACGCAGTTGTACATAGTCTGTAAAACGTTTGTCCTTTAAATGTCCATGAGGGCTTAAAATAGCTGCATANTTTTTTTNNTCTNCNAGAGGGCGGTATAGGTTCCCTGTAATGTAGAACCCAGGAAAACTCTCAATNGCNATNTTTTCNACGCTGTANCCATTCATTATTTTCTTNGAATGTTTAATTACATTAAGCTTATTATCGTAGAGGGCAATCTTATCCCATTGAATCCCATTTAAAATATTTTCTTTTATGATTTTTGCTCTTTTACTCCAAGATTCAGAATCATTCCATAACTGAGAAAATTTCTGCATATTGGTTTTACCCTCAGCTTCAGTCCAATGGCGACCATTACATATCATTTTATTGGGGATAAACTCAGTACCGTGATCGGTATCAATTTTGAAGCCTTGAGAGAAGAGCANATAGGTACTNAAATAAGTNATACCAATAAGTGNCNTAATTGAATGNNTCATGNAACTAATATAATAAAATCAAAAAAAAGGAATACTACTAGTAAATTGATGAGTAAACTGCTTCCATAAATTCGTACCTAATTTCATCGCTATACTCTCTTGCTCGAGTCATAAATAATGCAAATAATTCTCCCCTTGGATCAATCCAAAAGTGTGTATTGTGATATCCTGACCAACCAAAAATTCCTTTTGNAGAATTTCTCCCNTCTTTNCCTGNGTCCCCAAGAACAAAAACTGAAAAACCATAATAAAAGCTATCATCATCTCCATCAGAGTATTTTTTGGTCATCATTTCAATGCTCGACTTAGAAATTATTCTTGATCCATTAAATTTGCCTCCATTCAAAAGCATAGCACAAAAATTGGAATAATCACCAAAAGTTGAAACCAGTCCCTCACCACCAAAGTGAGCTTTATTATTGATATCATAGCTTAGTTCATCTAACAAATAAGTAAAACCCTTCAGTGCTCCACTGTTAATGTATAGAGGCTGAAATCTTTTCCTTTCCTCACTTGTTAAATAAAATTTTGTGTTGAACATTTCCAAAGGGTCAAAAATCTTAAGTTTTAAGTACTCGTAAAATGGGATTCCTGTTACAGACTCTATAATTCCACCCAAAATTGCCTGATTAATTCCGTATAGGTACTCTGTTCCTGGTTCAAATTCAAGTGGTTGTTTTGAAACCTCTTCAGTAAACTCAGTTAAATCAGTAAATCTTGAGGTATTTATAAATTGATTTGAAGAATAGCCCTTTGATGGGTTAGAGTCATTCCATTTATAATATTTATAGCCTGATCTGTGGGTCATTAAATGAATTATTTTTAATGAGTTTTTACAATCATATACTTTTCCTTTTTTATCCTTACATTTTATTTTTTTAAAACTTGGAAGATATTTCGATACGTTGTCATTAAAATTTATCTTTCCCTCTTCAAAGAGTGTCATCATTGCAACGATAGTAATTGGCTTTGACATTGACCAAATTGGAAATATTGTATTTGTAGATATTTTTCTATCACCTTCTTTTTTTGAATTTACAGTGTTCTTGTAAATTATTTCTCCCTTTTTATAAACCATAGCTACATTACTTCCTGTAATATCTTTTTTAATAAGATTTTTTTGAAAAGTTTTAATTTCTTCAAATTGGGAAAGCCCAATAATGGGAAGCAATAAAAATGATAAAATGTATTTTTTCATTTTAAATTAATCTAAAATAGTGCTACAGCATTAACTGGGGATCCTGTACCTCCTCTAAATCTTAATGGTTGCACTGATATCATAAACTCCCATTTTTTTTGCTTTTGTGCTTCCTCAGATAAATTTTCCAAATTCAGGTTGTCTAATAATGGCATCCCCATTGAAACAAGTGTCAACTTATGAACCGGACTGCCCTCTTCTGGTATGCCTGACGGTTGCGCGTCATTTGTACCATCAGACCCAAGTAATGAAGCTTCACGCTTATCTAAAAGTACTAGTACTCTGTAATCTAACCCAGAACTAAGTTTAGAAGAATCCCAGTCACCAATAATAGATTTTTCCGACCACCTTCCTGTCCTGATCAAAACAACATCTCCTCTCTCAATCTTTACGTTATATTTTTTTTCAAAATTTAAAATATCCTCTGTTGTAATTTTAGTGCCCGCCTGCAAATATTTCTTATTATACATCAGAGGAATATCTATTAAAACACCTTTTGAAATAATACCCTCATTAAAAGCCTCTATTCCAAGTTCTTCAAATCCTTGTGAAGTAATTTTTGTAGCATCATAATCATTATATAATTTACCATTTTGACCTAAATGGGCTAAACCATCCATATGTGAAACTGTAAAACCATGATAAGAGATACAATAATTGTCTGTTGCCCAATCATAACCCTTAAACTCAACTGAAGATGCCTGATGGTCATAATCAGTAAATTCATCAAAGTGAGAGTGATTAATTTGAGTTGAATCAATTGATATATCAAACGATAAAGAAACTGAAATTCCTTTTTTTGGAATTTGAAGTGCAGATAGTATTTTATTATTATCTATGTAATTAACGGTTCCTTTTTTATCCCTTCCCCCCCATTTTCCTTTATTGGATACTAACTTAAATATTTCATCAAATTTTTTCTTTTCGTTTGATAACTTTTGGGATTTGCAATCTAAAAATGAAAGAATTGATATAAGAAGAAAAAAGTATTTCATTTTAAATAATTTATGGTTAATAATTGCTAATAT
>NZOY01000066.1 GCA_002695445.1 Flavobacteriaceae bacterium | reverse complement strand
GTAAAGCAGATTGAAATCATCATAACCAATGAGGAAGGAAAAAACAAATAAGATTAACGGCCACTTAAATTTTAATATCCAAAAAATAAAAAAAAGAAAATTTATAAAAACAATAAAAGGGACCATTAGATTTAAAAAGGGGTAATTGTAAAAATCCCCAAAAGTTCCCATCAAGAACAATTGGAGTATTAGCAACACAAGGTTAATTATCATCAACAATTTACTTCCAAGGTTTAGTTTCATTATTATGGAGTTTATTGTAAATATTACTTGCAGTTATTTCTTACCTGCTTCAAAAAGAAAATCTTTCTCTTCCTTTGAAAGAGTATCATATCCAGATTTACTTATTTTGTCTAGAATTTCGTCAATTTTTTTTTGGTGAATAATCTCTTCATTTTTTGAGAAATATTCAGATTGAGTTTTTTCCTGGGCTTTGTATACAGTTCTAAGGTTTTTATTAAAAAATAGTGATTGCCAAATTTTTTCAAATCCAATTCCAATATCACGTCCCTTGGTAAGCTGATTTGCATAAAAAAAGCCTAATAATGCTCCTCCAATATGAGCAAGGTGGCCACCTGCATTGCCATTGGGAATCTGAATAACGTCTAATAAGAAAAAAATTATACCAAGGTATTTAAGTTTTAAATTTAAAAATAAAACTCTTATTTCCTGGTTTGGGGTATAGGTGCAAATAAAGATAAAAACTGCCATAACTCCTGCAGAAGCACCTATCATTGGTGGATATGACCCTTTAAAAACTGGAAATAATGCATAACTCAAAATAAAAATTAACCCTCCAGCGATAATTCCTAAAAAGTAATTATTAACGAAAACTCTGTTTGGAAAAAGATTGAGTAATAATCTGCCTGAAAAAAATAATAATATCATGTTCCATAGTAAATGAAAAAAACCACTATGTATAAAGCTATAGGAAATTATTGTCCAGGGTCTAGTAATAAAGGTTTCAAATTTAGGAGAAAGTTGAATCCAGTTCATATAACCCACTGATCTAATATTTAGTAAGAAGAGTAATGTGTTAAGTAGCATTGGAAAAATAAAACATAATACATTAACCAAAATTATCTTTTCCGCNACTGAGAAAGTGGCTAATTTGTATCNAANNTTNCCCAAACTACTCATAAATCCCAACGNTTATTTTTAAACTGATTCTTTTTCCAGTACCACATCATTGCAAGNCCTGTTAACGCTCCTCCTACATGAGCAAAATGTGCAATAGGTCCTATTGAATATGAGGAAAAACCGAAAAAAAGGTCTGCCAAAATTAAAATTGGGACTAATATTTTTGCCTTAACAGGTATTGGAGGAAATAATAACATTAATTGAGCATTNNGGAAAAGCATNGCNAAACCAACCAATACACCATACAATGCNCCAGAAGCACCAACCATCACTGACCTGAATGCATTGTATCCCACCGATAATTTTTGATCACCAATTTGATTCATAGCTTTTGAAGAAAGCTGAGCAGTCTCATAGAATTGATCTATCTCATAGCCAGTTAATCCGGATTCTAATAATAAAGTATTTACTGAATTAATTTGATAGTAGTATAATATGATTTGTAAAAATGCTGCTCCTANTCCNGTTGATAGATAAAAAAAAATAAATTTTTGCTTACCCCACATTTGCTCTAATGGCGTGCCAAACATCCATAGTCCAAACATATTNAAAAAAATATGCGATAAGTCACCATGCATAAACATATGTGTTATTGGCTGCCAATATTCAAACTTAGGATTAGAGGGATAATGTAATGCGAACCAATCATAGACTTGATTACCTAGAGTAAGGGTTGCTAAGAAAAAAATACCATTAATGATCAGTAAATGCTTTACTGTTTCAGTGACATTCCGCATCAATTTAATTTCTTATCTAATTCTTCAATATCTAAATTAATAAAAATCTTACGATTAAAGGGACAGGTAAGTGGCTCTTTACAAGCAAAAAGGTCATCTACTAAGGCTTGTTGTTCGATTGTTGTAAGCGATTTATTTCCTGTAATTGCTATTGACCTTGACATTAATTTAGCTATAAAATCACCTTGGCTAAAACTTTCCACTTCCTCTGAATTTTCAGTATCAATAAATATATCTTCAAATAGCTTCTCTATTTGCCTATCTTCACAAATAGCTGGAACTCCTGCGATAATTAATTTATTTTCTTGAAGTTCTGAAACAAAACCCATAACCTTTAAATTTTCTTCATATTCATTGTAAAGAATCATTTGTTTATTGGATAATTCGACTTCCTTNGGAAAAACAAGCTGTTGACTATTGATATTTCTCTCGGTAAAACTAGTTAGAAATTTTTCATAAAGTACCCTTTGATGAGCGCGGTTTTGATTAATGATCAACAGTCCTGAGCGAGTAGTCGTAATTATATATTTTTTTAATTGAAAAACTTTTGGTGTTTGTTCTAATGCAATTTTTAATTCCTCATCTAAATTTAATTTGGATATTGTAGTATCAAGTCCAGAAAATAAGCTCTCCCGAATATTTTTAAAAGCATTTGAATTTCTTGTTTGTATTCTGTTAAATGGGTTGAAGCTTGAATCAATTTCTAGTGAAGGAATTTTTTTTGGGGTAATCTTTTCTTGATTATAGGGAATATCTAGGCCTGAATCACGATTAAAATCTAAAACTGGTGAAACCTGAAACATCCCAAGGCTATGTTTAACCATGGAATTAATTATCGCATATATGTTATGTTCTTCCTCAAACTTAATCTCTGTTTTGGTAGGGTGGATATTTATATCAATCGTTTTTGGATCAATTTGTATTTGTAAAAAATAACCTGGATGATATTTTTCTCTGATTAGTCCTTCAAAAGCTTTACAAATAGAATGGTGTAAAAAGGAACTTTTGATAAACCTCTTATTTACAAAAAAGAACTGCTGTCCTCTAGATTTTTTTAAAAATTCTGGCTTAACAATGAAACCCTCTATACCTGCAACACTAGTAATTTCATTGACAGGAATCAGTTTCTCTTCAATTTTATTACCAAAAATATTTGCAATTCTCTTTCTGAAATTGGTTGCTGGAAGAAAAAAAAATTCAGAATCATTTTGAAAAAAAGTGAACTTAATCTCAGGGTGAGAGAGCGCTATTCGATGAAATTCATCTATGATGTGTCGTAATTCGACTTTATCTGATTTAAGAAAATTTCTCCTTGCAGGTACATTAAAAAAAAGATTTTTTACCGAGATTGAAGTTCCATTTGGAGCTACTGATTTTTCTTGTTTGTTAACTTTTCCTCCGAATATCCTAATGTAATTGCCTATTTCATCTTTCTTAGTTTTTGTTAAAACCTCAATATGTGCAATAGCAGCAATAGAGGATAATGCCTCGCCCCTAAAGCCTTTAGAAGTTATTGAGAAGAGATCATCGGCAGATTTTATTTTTGAAGTAGCATGACGCTCAAAAGCTAAACAAACATCATTAGCTGACATTCCAATGCCATTATCAATGACCTGTATTTTTAACCTTCCCGCATCCTTAATCAACAACTGAATTTCTTTACTACCAGCATCTACAGCATTTTCTAGTAATTCTTTTACAACAGATGCAGGTCTTTGAATGACCTCACCTGCAGCAATTTGATTTGCAACGTTTTTAGGTAGTAGAGAAATTATGTCTGCCATTAACTATTATTAGTAAAAATTGATAAATCAAAATCAATTAGAAAGAAAAAAACCATAAGTAAAACCATGATAATAATAAATAATCTAGTTGAAAGTCCACGATTACCTCTTGTTCTCATCTTTAATCTGACTTCCTGCCATCTTTGACTCAAATCATTTTCATTATATTTCTCCCTAAACTTTGAAAATTTAGAATCAAAATCGAATACGTTACCATTATCCTTACCCTTAAAGTATCTCGGTGTATAGTTATATCTTCTGTTTTTTTTTAGCTTAAAAAAGCTGATTTTCATAATTCAACAAGAAGTTAAAATTAGCAGACAAAATGAAATCAAATTTAACTAAAGCTAGTTAAAATGCAAATCTAGTTTTAATTAAATATAAGCTATATGGAAATCATTTTAAGAGCAGTAATTGCTGACTCCACTCCTTTGTTTCCCATTTTACCTCCACTTCTCTGAAAAGATTGCTCAATATTATCATCAGTTAACACACAAAATATTACTGGAGATTTCCCGTTAACATTCAAGTCTTTAATTCCCTGAGCAACGGCATTTGCAATAAACTCAAAGTGTCTAGTTTCACCCTTAATTATGCATCCCATGACAATAATTGCATCAAAATTTTGAGTTTGTGCTTTACTTGCACCATAAATCAACTCAAAGCTACCTGGTACATGAATCTTGACAATATTTTCTGGTAACACATTGTGCTTAAGTAAGGTTTTTTGGGCACCTATATAAAGTCGATTTGTAATTTCATGGTTCCACTCAGAAACAATCAAACAAATTCTAAATGAAGTTCCATTAGGTACCATAGAGGAATCATATTTTGAAAGGTTTTTGTTTGCAGAAGCCATTATTTTAGGCTTTCTAATCGACCTATTTGAACATCTACTAATTTCGATTCCTTAGAATTAGGAAATTCGGCTTTTATACGCTTGAAATATTCCAAAGCATTATTAATTTTCCCTAAATTAAATCCGAGCATACCAGCTTTGTATAAATATTTAGGTGCGCTAAAAAGATTATCACTAATTTCAAAAGCTGCAACATAATAATCATATGCGTCTTCTGGTTGACCTATTTGAGCAAATGCATCACCAATGGCACCTTTTGCAAGTGCGCTCAACATAACATCATCAGATTTAAATTTATCGAGGTAATCAATTGCATTTACATAATCTTTGAGATTAAGATATGACATTCCAGCACTATAATTAGCTAACATTCCAGCAGGTGTACCTTCATAATTTTCAATTATATCCAAAAATCCGAATTTCCCCTCTCCACCATTTAATGCTCGTAAGTAAAGAGAGTCAGGATTTTGACTATTAACTGCAAGCTCAAAATAGTATTGAGCTTGACTTAATTCACCAACTGCCTCTAGTTTTTTTGGTTCATAAATATAGGTTTTGTAACCCAAGTATGAAAGCACAGATATTGTAACTAATACAATAGCAATTAATATAAATTTTTGGTATTTGGAAACCAACTGTTCAGTCTTAGATGCACTAGTATCCAAGGTTTCAAAAACTTCAGCGGTAGTGCTTTCGGATTCTATTTCTTTGACTGGTATAGTTGCTAAAGATTTTTTTTGACCTCTTTTTTTATAGGTTGCCATACATTAATTATTGGGCTTAAAATTAATCTTTTTTGTGCCAATAGCAAAAACTAGATTGTTTATCAGAAAGAATCTAAATTAAAGTTTTAAATTTTATTTTAACTTTCATAGCTGAACTATATTTGTATCAATGTTTCTAAAACAATTAAAACTTACCAATTATAAAAATATTGAGGCCTCAAAGTTTGATTTTGAAGCTCCAATTAATTGTTTTATAGGTAATAATGGAATAGGAAAGTCAAATATATTGGACAGTATATATCACCTAGCTTTTACTAAAAGTTATTTTAACCCATCAAGCCAACAGAATATAAAATTCAACAAAGATTTTTTTGCAATCGAAGGTCTTTTTGAAATAAAGGCAAAAGTAGAAAAAGTAAGTTGTAGCCTAAAAAAAGGGCAAAAAAAGAATATTAAACGCAATGGAAAACGTTACATAAAAATTGCTGATCATATTGGATTAATCCCTTTAGTAATAATTTCTCCTATTGATAGAGATTTAATTCTTGAAGGTAGCATTACCCGGAGAAGGTTTATTGATGGAGTGATTGGGCAAACTGACAAAACCTACCTCAAAAACCTTGTTGATTACAATAAAACTCTTGCTCAGAGAAATGCACTGCTTAAATATTTTGCAATCAACCGAACATTTGATTCTACAAATTTGGAGATTTATAATCAACAGATGATTGATTTATCTCAACCCATTCATGATAAGAGGAAAGCTTTTATAGAAGCATTCATTCCTATTTTTATGCATAGATATAATATCATCAGTAATAGTCAGGAATGCGTTACCATAAATTATTACTCGGACTTAAATGAAAAAGGTATGGATGAATTACTATCTCTAAATTTTCAAAGGGATAAATCTCTTCAATATACCTCTGTAGGAATTCATAAGGACGATTTGAATTTTCAAATCGCAGGAGTACCAATCAAAAAATTTGGAAGTCAAGGACAACAAAAAACATTTCTCATTGCATTGAAACTAGCACAGTTTGATTTTATAAAAAAAGTTTCTGGTATTAATCCAATTGTTTTATTAGATGATATTTTCGATAAATTAGATCAAAATAGAGTTACTCAGACCATTAAACTATTCGAAAACGAAACTATAGGACAAATCTTCATTTCTGACACTCATGAGGATAGAATAAAAGCTGCATTAGCAGCGACCAAATCTAATTATGAAATTTTCAATTTGAACTAAATGAAATTTTTCTATTATTTCCTTTTTGTCTTTATAATTAATTCAAATGGATGCATTAGTAATAGTTCAAAAATTAATCTTGAATTGCTGAATGGTTATTGGAAAATTAATTTCATTACTCAAAAAAATGAAACCTTTAGACCAAATGGACTAGCAAAGCTGGTTGACCATTATTCAGTTGAAAAGAAGAATGGGATAAGAAAAAAAGCTCAGCCATTGATTGAAAATAAATTTATTGTTACTGAGGATGAGAGTCCTTTTAAAATTGTTAACAAGGAAAATGATTATTTCATTGAATTTGAAACAAAATGGTATAAATGGCGAGAAAAAATCATTAAATTGAGTGAGTCAGAATTAATTTTAGAACATCAAGAAAAAAAATATCATTATACAAGGTTTAGTTACGATTTAAATTAATGAACTCATCTAAAAGAAAATTTGAACCACAAATCATTAGTAAAGTACTAGATGAAATTTTTGATTCTAAAGCACTTAATAAATTATCACCTACTTGAGACATTTTCTATTAAAAATTATTTT
>NZOY01000065.1 GCA_002695445.1 Flavobacteriaceae bacterium | reverse complement strand
ATGGAAACACTCCCTCAAATTTTTAAAAACAACGGTTATCATTCTGAATCGAGTGGAAAAGTCTATCATGTTGGCCACGGAAATACAAATGATAAAGAATCTTGGAGTGTTCCACATTACGATGATAAAGTTATTGAGTACCTTGTTCCAGAGAGTAATAATCGAAAGCTTACAAGAGAGGAAGCATTGTTTGAGAATTACAACTTGTATGCAGAAGAAAAAATTGATATAAAAACCCTTCCAAGGGGCGCCGCATGGGAATCGCCTGATGTTCTCGATGAAGCCTATGCCGATGGAAGAGTTGCGAGACATGCGATAAGTCGCTTAAGATTATTAAGTGAAAATCAAAAGCAACCTTTTTTTCTAGCCATTGGATTCGTTAGACCTCACCTTCCTTTTAGCGCACCAAAAAAATATTGGGACCTATATAACAAAGATGAAATTCCATTGCCCGATTTCGAGTTGCCTCCTGATGGTGCTCCAAAATTTGCTATAAAAAAAGGTGGTGAGATTAATAATTTTAAACCAATTGATCCCAACAGTGATGGACCATATAACGATAAACTCAAGCGTAATCTAATTCATGGTTATTTTGCAAGCATCAGCTACATGGATGCGCAGATGGGGCGACTTATGAGTGAAATTAAAAGACTCAAACTTGATGAAAATACTATTATTGTATTATGGGGTGATCACGGTTGGCATTTGGGTGATCATGGTATATGGACCAAACATACCAACTATGAGCAAGCAACAAGAATCCCACTAATCATCAAAGCACCAGGAGTTACAAATGAAAATACTTACTGTGATCAAACTGTTGAAACAGTTGATCTTTACCCTACATTAACTGCTTTGGCAAATCTTGATAGAAAAAGCCCTACTCATAATCTGGATGGAAAAAATTTAACTCCACTTCTTAATGACCCCAATTATCCTGTTAAAGACCACATATATCATTCATTTATAAGACAAGGTAACCTCGGTGAGGCAATTAGAGATAAAAGGTATAGAATGATACGTTGGACCAATCTAAAAGATCGAGAAAATATAGTTTACGAATTGTATGATTATAAAAAAGATCCTCAAGAAAGAGTTAATATTGCCGCTGAAAATAAGGCTGTCGTAAAAAAACTTTTAAAAAAATTAGATACTTATCCACCTGCAAAGGACCCCATTTCAATGTAATTTTAATAGATAATTTTAAATCATCAAATTTAAAACTCGATTGATATCATCTTATGAAAAATAAAATTTTCGTAGCTACAATTTTAATTGCTTTTCAATTAAACGCCCAATCAACATTGATTAGTAATTATACAGTTTATTCATTTGGAGAGGGTGGAAACTTAAAAATGTTATATGATAGAAGACAAAGACCACAGGCTTTAAAAGAGGGAAATGAAATTTATCTAGTTTATAATGGTAATAGAGTTAATAATGATGAAAAGCCAAAGACAATGCCCATTATTACCAGTTTTAATTTAAAAACTAAAACCTTTGGAAACTCCTACAGTCTTGGAAGCCCCTCTTCGGATCATCACTATTGTCCTATTATCTGGGCTGATAAAGAAAAAAAATTAAATGTTTTTTATGGTGCTCATAACTCACAGGGTATTCATTTAATCTCAAAAAAAAAATTAACTGTAGGAAAATCTTTGGATGATTGGGAAAAAGGTACTTTTTTTGAAAATCCAGTATCTTATCCATCTTTTTCAGTATCAGCTTTTGGAGATATAATATACTTTAGAAATGGAGGTCATATAACTAATTGGACATATGCCTTAAAAAAGCACTATGAAAAAGTGTGGAAAAAGACAGATTTACCTACTACTGATTTAGATGTAAGTGGGATGTTTGAGTGGTCTTCATACCATTCCTATATCCTTAGTAATGATAAAAAGTTTATGCACATAGCATTTATATCATATGATGATAATAAAGAAAATAATCCAGGGAGATATTTTAATGAACGTTACAATACAATTGTAACTAACGACTACAAATACAATTTATACTATTTAAAAATTGATTTGCAAACTCAAAGTGCATATAATTATCTTGGAAAGCCAATAAAATTGCCAGTTGATCTTAATACTGCAAATAAAGATTGTATTATATGGAATACTGAGGGTAGAGCTTCGGGTATTCCCCCACAAATAATTGAAGATAAAAATGGNAATCCTGCTTTTCTTCATGTAATTACTGAAGAAAATATTAATGAATTTCAATATTATTTTGTCCATTTTTTNAANAANAAATGGCTTAAATCTCCTATTCGGANTTCAAATCATCAATGGAATAATTCTGATATNATACTAAAAAAAAATAGATACCNTGCNTANCTGATTACTGGAGATAGAGTGATAAAAACACCNTTTGATGATGCTNNGAAATTTTTGAATCANAANGGTTTAAAAAATTGGACAAAAATTAATGAATTAAATGGTGGTTATATGGATAAACATGGAGGAGGAGAAATAGAGGAATGGATTTCTGAGGACGGAGTAAATTGGAATTTCCATAAAAAAATTGTACCAAATAATACCAGTTCAGAATGGAGGTTTAATAACATTCAATTCATAAAAGATAGATTTGGAAATCAAATAAAGGATGCTTTTATTTTTTATGGATGGAATAATAGTAAAGAAAGACAAACTTCGGGTTTTCTTTATCTAGATAATTAATTTCTAAAAATTAAATGCTTATAACTCANATTATCTAGATCTTAAAATNCGATCTCTATACTCTGAACGATTGAGCCAATCTTTAAGATAAGGTTCGTAACGCTCATCATTCATCCAAAATTGACGTTTGGGTTGTTTTAATACTTTTCCTTCAGGGTAATCTTTCCCAACCCAACTGNAATCTACACTCTTATTCCAATTTAAGAATTCCACTCTCATTTGATCAAATATTAATTGATTTTGTTTTGCTACATTGATCGTTTCTGCCTTATCCTTCTTTCAAATTANATAATTCAAATTCTTTTTTACTTAGACTAGTAGCTACTAATTTAAAATTATTATCAATTAAAGCTCCTTGATCTTTGTATCGAAAAGGTATTTTTTTTTGACGATTACTAATGTCATTTTTTAAAACGGGATAAAGACTAATTCCATCAATTGGATTTAATAAATCTGAATCTGGTAAACCAAGAATATCAGCAATTGTAGGAAATATATCCATAGTTGATGCAGGAAATTGTGTTACTTTTGGTTTAATAACCTTTGGCCACTCAATTATTGCAGGGACTCTTAATCCACCCTCCCAAATGGTTGTTTTAAAACCTCTTAAACCTCCAANAGNTGAGGGTGAAATATTTCTTAAACCACCGTTATCACTACAATACCATAATATTGTATTTTTTTCTAGCTCAAGCTCCCTAAGAGATTTTCTTAATAGACCTAAACTTCTATCAAAAGCAACTAACTCTCCATAGTGATTTTGACTTAGCTCATCTAAATTTNTGAAATNACTACGATCCTTTGAGCTTGCCAAGAAAGGATCGTGAGGAGAACCATCCCAAATGACGGTAAAAAAAGGAATGTTTTGATTACTTTTTTCTTTGATAAATTCTAATGCTTTTTCAACGATAATTTTGGAGGAATCACCCTTTAAATCAATAAAAATCCCATTTTCACTCATCAAAGGATTGATATCAAAAAAATTTGTGACTGACAACCAATGATCAAAACCGAATTTTCCTGGACTGTGCCTATCATCTTTTAAAATAGGAACCCCTGGTCCTCTAAGTCCATTCAAATGCCATTTCCCAAAATGACCTGTAGCATATCCTGCTTTTTGTAAAGCCANTGCCAATGTTTTTTCCTGATTTCTTAGTGCATATCCGTGATCTAGTACACCTGTTCGATCATTACTCCTTCCAGTNAATATACTTGCGCGGGTGGGAGAGCAGACTGGTGCAGCTGCGTAGAACCGGTCAAATCGAATTCCATTTTCAGCCATCGCGTCTAGGTTTGGAGTTTTTAAAACAGGATGATTATAAAATCCCGTCTGACCCCAGCCCTGATCATCAGTCATTATCAATATTAGGTTAGGAGGGGTGTTATCTATTATTTGTTTGCAGGATAATAATAATAAAATAAGAAGTGACAAGAGAAGATTAGTAGGCTTCATTATTTTAAATGTAAGGAATAAATCAAGAAATTAAATAATCCAAATAACAGCTAATCTAATTATCTGTATCAATTATCTCAGTTGATCCAAAGAGTTGACCTATAAATTTGGAAAAAATTGGTCTTCCAGATGTTTTATCGCCTGTTTCTCCGTCAAATAATTGAAAGGATACATACTTAACAATTCGTTTATTATGAAATCTTAATAGTAATTTATCACCTTCATTTTCTCCACCNTCTAAAACATGAGAAATATCTGCATACATTATTTTTTTTACAATAGGATGCGCTTTAAATTCTTTATAACCTTTNATCATTAACTCATGAAGAAGGTCAAATTTAGCCTCATTTGCTAAGTTAAAACTTGAAATTTTTGCGGTAGGATTTTCAACTCCAAACTGAGTTAATTCAGTATCAAAACCAATTGAAAACATGCTGACAAAAAAAACTGTATATGATCCGTCAATATTTCTCTCGCTTTGTGTTAAATATACGTCACTCAATCCACCAGTTAGCTTAGACATCGCCTTACCAAGTTGACAACATTTTCCAATTGTCTCTGAGGTTTTTTTCAAAGGAACTATTTCTTCACTTGTTTTGTAAAGCTTGAATTCATATTCATCAAAATTATCTTGAGCTTTTAGGTTAAAGCAAAAAAGTAGTAGTAAAATAAAAAGTCTCATATTTTAAATATATAATAATCAGCAACTTAATGAATTTATTATTAATAAAATAACTAATCATATAATTTTACTTGAAAATCTTTACTCTTTAGTGCGTTTTTCAATAGTTCAACTGCTTTTTTTGGATTTAAATTTGAATCATAGATATATTTATATTCATGAAATGATGGCTCATTTTTATCACATACTCCCCAAGTATTATAAGTTACAACACCATTTTTTCNTCTAGATAGTATAGTTTTTAGAATATTTGTATATCCATTTGCTTGTCTTTCATAATCTAAATTAGAGGGTGAATCTCCAATTATTCTATAATCTATTTCGGTTATGTGAAAATCTAAATCATTTTGATGTGCCCAATCGATTAGAGATTTTAGGTAGTCAAGTTTTTCCTTATTTAATGAAAGAACNACATTATCTCGTAAATGNGNCTGCCATCCCAATCCATCTACTTTTAATCCTTTATTTTTTAAATACAAAACAGTTTCTTTAACCTTATCCCACATTTTGGGTTCCATTCCTGCATGTTGATTAAAAACTAGACTAATATTTGGTGCATACTCCTTTGCAATTTCAAAAGATTTGATTATGTAAATTGGGATACCGTCTTCGTTTTCACCAATTTGTTTCCATGGATTTTCCCATTTGTCAGNTCCTNCCTTATTGGAGGTCCAATTTGCATTTTTATCAATTGTCTCATTAACTACGTCCATCCATTTTATATTTTNTTCGTTATTGATTTTTTTGCAAAGTTCAATTAAAAACTCCTCGTAATTTTTTGAAAGCTCCTCTTTTGTTCTTGAGTCCGTTTTTGCCCAAATTGATGATTGAGGTCCAATTGGACCATGAACTCNCATTTCAAGGTTATGTTTTTTTGCAAAATCTATAAATGCGTTTACTCTGGACCAATTCCAAATGTTAGGTTCTGGGTGAACAATTGATTGTTTAAAAGAATTCTCAGCTACTAAATAATTAAATTCACTAAGGAATAAATCTTCTACATTTGAATTAAATTGGTAGAAATTTAATGTGGCTCCAAATTTAAAATTTTCATTATCGTAGTTGTCAGAAATAATTTTTTTGAAACTATTTGAATTTTCATCATTGTTAACATTAGAATTTTCATTTTGTTCACTATTATCCGTATTTGTATTTTGATTTTGTTCAGTATTATTATTATCTGAATTTTGAACACTTTNTGTTTCGATTGATTCCGAGTTTTTGGAACAATTAACTGACAAAAAAATTAGAAGCAAAAATTTAATATANATTTTCANNNGTNCTTAGTTTAGGGAAAATTCACTATCATCNACTATTACTGTTTTATCGTTGTGCAGGTATTTGTCAAAAAAGTTGAGCATTTGTTGGGTAATTCGCTCATGCCGAACACTATGTGGACCATTTGTGATTCTTTGAAAGTAAATTTCTTTTGCTCCAGATTCTTTTAGTTTACTATATAGATTTTCAGACTCATCAATTAATACTGTTTTATCATTTACTCCATGATAGATGAAAAATGGAATGCATGAACTATCAGCATGTGTTATTGGAGATGCTAAACTTATGGCTTTAGTATCACTATTAAAAAAAGATTTAAATCGTGGATTTTTTTCTAAATTCTTTTCAATAGATAAATTAAATTGGGTCATAAAATTTGACGGACCAAAGGCATTTACTGCACAGGTTACAGCACCATTTTCTTTTTTATATTCTCCAATATCCCCCTCTAGTGCCTGTGATGAGGAGGTGAGTCCAATCATAGCCGATAAATGACCCCCTGCTGAAGTACCCCAAACACCAATTTTATTTTTATCAATACCATATTTTTTTGCATTTGACTTTAAATAACGAATAGCTGCTTTACAGTCGTAAATCATTTCCAATATATTAGCTTCATCTAAAAGTCGATAGTTAATTGAAGCAAAAATATATCGACCAGTCCTTAGGTATGGCATCCCACGCCCAGCAAAATTTTTACTTCCTCTTCTCCAACCACCACCATGAATATAAACGATTAAAGGTAATTTGTCAGAAATTCTATTGTATGGAATGTAAATGTCTAATGCTTGACGGATGTTTCCATTTCCAACATAATCTAGGTTCCTGTAGATCTCATAACTAAACTCCTCTGCATAATCCAATTTTTGTCCAAATAAAAAAACTGGAAATAATAATATTATGATTATTTTTTTTGTCATTACCTTCTTTCCCCTCTAATTAATGCTGATTTTACAGATAAATCTGATACTTCTATATCTAAATCTTTTTTCAACAGGTACTTTTTATAAAAATCTTCAATTCTGGAGTTAATGAGTTTATTTATTTTTGTATCCCTTTGAA
>NZOY01000064.1 GCA_002695445.1 Flavobacteriaceae bacterium | reverse complement strand
TTTTGAGCTATTACTTGATGAACCTAAATTCCATTTACCAAAAATTGTTTTTTTTGCCTGTTCTGCAGTTTGCTCTGAGACTTTTCCAGTTGCGTATATATTTGTAATAGCAGATGAAGCCATCCTTGGATCCGTAATTTCCGCTGAGCTATCGTTATTTGAACTTTTACTACATGAAAGAACAGTTAAGGCAATCAATAACAAGAATATCTTTTTCATGATTTATTTTTTTTAAATGGTTAATATTTTTCTGGATTGATAACAATAAACGAAATTTATATTAATAAAACAATTGATTTTCAGCATTTTATACTATATGAATTTATTAATTCATATGTTTTACTCTTATTGGCTAGCATTTTCTTTTTTAATTAAATTCAGAGCCGAACCCTCCTTGAACCATTCAATTTGTTGCTGATTATAGGTGTGATTTGCTTCAATAGTGTCTAATGTTCCGTCAGAATGAACAACTTCTATGTTCAATTTTTTTCCAGGAGAAAATTCCGAAAGGTCAATAAAATTAAAAACATCATCTTCTTTAATCAAATCGTAGTCTTTTTCATTTTTAAATGTGAGACCCAACATTCCTTGTTTTTTAAGGTTAGTCTCATGAATTCTTGCAAACGATTTTACTAGAACTACTTTTACTCCTAGGTGACGCGGCTCCATTGCAGCATGTTCTCTAGACGAGCCCTCTCCATAATTATGATCTCCTACAACAATAGTAGAAACCCCAGCAGCTTTGTATGCCCTTTGAACCTCTGGTACTCCGCCATATTCGCCGGTCAATTGATTTTTCACAAAATTAGTTTTATGATTAAAAGCATTAACCGCTCCGATAAAACAGTTGTTTGATATGTTATCTAAATGTCCTCTAAAACGTAACCATGGTCCTGCCATCGATATGTGGTCTGTCGTACATTTCCCGTAAGCTTTGAGAAGAAGTTTTACATTTTTTAAATTTTTTCTATCCCATGGTTCAAATGGTTTTAAAAGCTCCAATCGTTCAGAATTTTCTTTTACAATAACATTTACTGAAGAGCCGTCGGCTAACGGTGCCAAATATCCATTATCCTCAACATCAAATCCTTTTGGGGGTAGTTCTAGCCCAGTTGGGGGATCGAGTTTAACTTCATCACCTTCTTCATTTACCAGTGAATCAGTAATTGGATTAAAATCTAACCTACCTGAAATAGCAACTGCTGCGACCATCTCTGGAGATGCAACAAATGCATGAGTATTTGGGTTACCGTCAGCTCGCTTAGAAAAATTTCTATTAAATGAATGAATTATAGAGTTTTTTTCTTGTTTGTCAGCTCCTTTGCGAGCCCATTGGCCAATGCATGGGCCACACGCATTGGTGAAAATCTTAGCATCTAAGTCTTCGAATATTTCTAGAAGTCCGTCTCTCTCTGCAGTATATCTTACTTGCTCTGATCCAGGGTTAATACCAAACTCTGCCTTTGTGATTAATTTCTTATCAACGGCTTGTTTTGCAATACTAGCTGCCCTTGAGAGGTCTTCGTATGACGAGTTAGTACAAGAGCCAATTAAGCCCCACTCAACCTTTATGGGCCAATCACCTTCTTTAGCTTTTGAGCTCATTTCTCCAACTGGAGTTGCCAGGTCTGGTGTAAAAGGGCCATTTATATGTGGCATTAAATCATCTAAATTNATCTCAATTAATTGATCAAAATATTTTTCNGGATTTTTGTAAACTTCTTTATCAGCAGTTAAGTGTTCCTTAACTTCATTTGCGGCATCAGCAACATCGTCTCTGCCAGTGGCTCTAAGATATCGTTCCATCGAGTCATCATAACCAAAAGTTGAGGTTGTAGCTCCCACTTCAGCCCCCATATTACAAATGGTACCTTTACCAGTACAGGACATAGATTCAGCACCTGGACCAAAATATTCAATTATTGCACCAGTTCCACCTTTAACNGTAAGAATTCCCGCTACCTTTAAAATNACATCTTTTGGAGCTGTCCAACCGTTTANTTTTCCAGTTAGCTTTACTCCAATTAGCTTAGGAAATTTTAACTCCCATGGCATTCCTGCCATAACATCTACNGCATCTGCACCACCAACTCCAATGGCAATCATACCAAGACCTCCTGCATTTACTGTGTGTGAGTCTGTACCAATCATCATACCTCCNGGGAAAGCATAGTTCTCAAGAACTACCTGATGGATGATTCCAGCACCAGGCTTCCAGAACCCAATTCCATATTTGTTGGATACTGATTCTAAGAAATTNAAAACCTCTGCACTACTNTTATTAGCGGATTTTAAATCCACAATCGCACCCTCTTTTGCTTGAATCAAGTGATCACANTGAACAGTNGTTGGAACTGCAACACTTNNTTTTCCAGCTTGCATAAATTGGAGTAATGCCATTTGTGCAGTCGCATCTTGGCAAGCAATTCTGTCAGGAGCGAAATCAACATAATCTTCACCTCTTCTAAAAGCATTTGAAGGAAGATTATCCCATAGGTGAGCATAAAGAATTTTTTCGGTTGAAGTAAGTGACCTTCCCAACAACTCTTTNGCAAGAGTCACACGCTCTTTAATCTTAGCATAGTTTGTCCTAATCATGTCAATGTCAAAAGCCATACAAATTGAATTTAACGTGTAAAAGTACAAAATATGTTACTATGATTATTTTTTAATAAAGGCTTTTGATTGTAATATTATCAAATTCCACTTTCATTATAAACTACATTCAAAAAAAGCAATTTTTTTTCCTATATTTTGGTACATCATTAATGAAGTTTATTAATTATAAATTGTATTTAAACTGTTCTATTAAATTTAATTTTTCACACATGAAATTTGTATCAATAAAGAGAACAAATTATTTTATAATAAATTAGTTAAAAATGTTTGAAAATAAGGATGTTAATAATAAAAAATTTTTAAATTTGCAGCCTCTTAATCAATATAGATACATTTAAATTATGGCTAAAGAAACTTTTGATCGGTCAAAACCCCACTTAAATATTGGAACTATTGGCCACGTTGATCACGGTAAAACCACCCTAACAGCTGCAATCACAAAAGTGCTTGCTGACGCGGGAATGTCTGAAGCAAAAAGCTTTGATCAAATCGATAATGCTCCCGAAGAAAAAGAGCGTGGTATTACAATAAATACATCTCATGTCGAATATCAAACCAATGATAGACATTATGCTCACGTTGACTGTCCTGGTCACGCTGATTATGTAAAAAATATGGTAACTGGTGCTGCCCAAATGGATGGAGCTATTCTTGTAGTTGCTGCTACAGATGGCCCGATGCCTCAAACTCGAGAGCACATTCTACTCGGACGTCAGGTTGGAATTCCTCGTATTGTTGTTTTTCTTAACAAAGCCGATATGGTTGATGACGAAGAGTTATTAGAATTGGTTGAAATGGAAGTAAGAGAGTTACTTTCCTTTTACGACTATGATGGNGATAACTCCCCTGTAATTCTTGGTTCAGCTCTTGGAGCTTTAAATGGAGAGCAAAAATGGGTAGATACTGTACTTAAATTAATGGATGAAGTCGATTCATGGATTGAACTTCCCAAAAGAGATGTTGATAAAGATTTTTTAATGCCTGTCGAAGATGTATTCTCCATCACTGGTCGTGGTACTGTTGCCACTGGTCGAATTGAGACTGGNGTCGCNAATACTGGAGATGCAATTGATATTATCGGTATGGGTGCAGAGAAACTTGATTCAACTGTTACTGGAGTTGAAATGTTCCGTAAGATTCTTGATNGAGGTGAAGCAGGTGATAATGTCGGAATNCTTCTTAGAGGTATCGAAAAAACTGATATTAAAAGAGGTATGGTTATCTGTAAGCCAGGTTCAGTTAAACCACATGCTAAATTTAAGGCAGAGGTTTATATTTTGAAAAAAGAAGAAGGAGGTCGTCACACTCCATTTCACAANAACTATCGACCTCAGTTCTATGTTAGGACTACTGATGTTACAGGTAACATAGTTTTACCAAATGGAGTTGAAATGGTAATGCCTGGNGATAANCTTACAATTACAGTTGATTTGATCCANCCTATTGCATTGAATGTAGGTCTTAGATTTGCTATTCGTGAGGGAGGTAGGACTGTTGGTGCTGGTCAGGTCACTGAGATTTTAGACTAAAAAAGTTTTTAATATGATACTCAAGGTGTCTGCCAATGGTAGATGCCTTTTGTATCAAATAAAAACGGGTTTAGCTCAGTTGGTAGAGCACTGGTCTCCAAAACCAGGTGTCGGGAGTTCGAGCCTCTCAACCCGTGCAAATTATAGTANAAAGAAATGTCAGCTATTTTTAATTACATTAAGGATTCATTTGAGGAGCTTAAAAATAACGTTTCCTGGACTCCCCGCCAAGAGCTTCAGCGTCTTGTGGTGGTAGTGATGCTTTTCTCAGTGATCTTTTCAATAGCAATATGGGGNGCCGATACAGTACTTTCAGAAGTTGTAGGGTTTTATTTTAAATTAATNAATGGATAATAATGGCTGAAGTTGTTTCAAAAAGTTGGTATGTTATNAGNGCAGTAAGTGGTCAAGAGGCNAAGATTAAGGACTATATAATGGCTGAAATTTCACGNTTGGGACATGCTGAACAAGTAGAAGATATTTTGGTTCCAATGGAAAAAGTTGTTCAGATTAGAAATGGGAANAAAATTAATAAAGAGAAAGTNTACTTTCCTGGATATATAATGATTAAAGCTAATTTAATTGGAGAAATTCCTCACATTATCAAATCTGTAACTAATGTAATTGGCTTCTTAGGTGAAACTAAGGGGGGCGATCCAATTCCGTTAAGAACAGCTGAAGTTAATCGAATGCTTGGAAAGGTAGATGAGTTGACCATGACTACGGATCATATTGCAATTCCTTTTACTCGTGGAGAAAATGTAAAAGTAATTGATGGACCCTTTAATGGATTNAATGGNAATATAGAAAAAGTTAATGAGGAAAAGAGAAAACTNGAAGTTATGGTGAAAATATTTGGTCGTAAGACTCCCTTGGAATTAAGTTATATGCAAGTAGAAAAGTTATAAATGTTGACCTAGTGAGAGGTTTTTTTGGCTTTCAATTAAAACCACTCCGAAAAATNAAAGTTCGAATTAAAAATGGCAAAAGAGATTGATAAANTATTAAAACTACAAGTCCGAGGAGGTGCCGCTAATCCTTCACCACCAGTGGGACCTGCATTAGGTGCAGCTGGAGTTAATATTATGGAGTTTTGTAAGCAATTTAATGCGCGAACCCAAGATAAACCTGGCAAAGTTTTACCAGTTGTTATTTCAGTGTATAAAGACAAGTCTTTTGAATTTATCATCAAGACACCTCCAGCAGCTGTTCAATTAATGGAAGCAGCGAAATCAAAAAAAGGATCTGGTGAACCAAATAGAACAAAAGTAGCCTCTGTAACTTGGGAGCAGGTTAAAGTAATTGCTGAGGATAAGATGAAAGATTTAAATGCTTTTACTGTTGAATCCGCGATGAAGATGATAGCAGGAACTGCTCGTTCAATGGGATTCACTGTTAAGGGAGAATTTCCCGATAATCCTTAAAAAATAGTTATGGTAAAATTATCAAAGAAACAAAAAGAGGCTAGAGATAAAGTAGATTCCAATTCTATATATTCTCTTTCAGATGCATCCAGTTTGGTTAAAAAAATATCTACAACAAAATTTGATTCATCCGTTGACTTAGCAATTAGGTTAGGAGTAGATCCAAAAAAAGCTAACCAAATGATCAGAGGAGTTGTATCACTTCCTCATGGTACTGGAAAATTACTCCGTGTTCTTGCCTTAGTAACACCAGATAAAGAATTAGAGGCAAAAGAAGCGGGTGCTGATTTTATCGGACTTGATGAGTATCTTCAAAAAATTAAAGATGGTTGGACTGATGTAGATGTTATTGTAACCATGCCAAGCGTTATGGGTAAGTTAGGGCCTTTAGGAAAGGTTTTAGGCCCGAGGGGCTTGATGCCCAATCCCAAAACAGGAACTGTTACAATGGATATTAAAAAAGCTGTAACTGATGTAAAAGGCGGAAAAATTGATTTTAAAGTTGATAAAAATGGAATTATTCATGCATCTATTGGTAAAGCTTCATTTGATGCAAAAAAGATAGAGGATAATGCAAATGAATTGCTGAAAACAGTTCAAAAGATGAGACCTTCATCTATCAAAGGTACGTATATCAAGAGTATTTTTATGTCCAGTACTATGAGCCCCAGTATTAGAATTGAAACAAAAATTGCTTAAGATTTAAAAATACAAGAATGACAAAACAAGAGAAAGTTCAGGAAATCCAAGATTTGACATCTGAAATAACATCAGTAAAAAATCTTTATTTGACTGACATTGCTGGTTTAGATGCAATACAAACTACTGCTCTTCGACGAGCTTGTTTCAATGCAAATATCAGATTATCAGTAGTTAAAAATACCCTTTTAGCCAAGGCTATGGAAGCTTCTGAGAAAGATTTTGGTGAATTGAAGTCAGTATTAAAAGGCAACACCTCACTAATGATCTCTGAAACTGGTAACGCTCCAGCAAAATTAATCAAAGATTTTCGAAAGAAATCTGACAAGCCATTAATTAAGGGAGCATATATTGAAGAAACTATTTATATAGGTGATGATCAAATTGACTATCTTGAATCTATTAAGTCGAAAGAGGAGTTAATAGGCGATATAATATCAATCCTTCAATCTCCGGCTAAGAACCTTATTTTAGCCCTTGAGTCTGGAAAGTCTAATCTATCAGGAATATTAAAGACATTATCTGAGAGATAATTAATAAAATATTAGTAATTAAAATTTATAAACTTAAAATTAGAAATTCAAATTAACACAAAATGGCAGATTTAAAAGAATTCGCGGAAAAGCTAGTCAACCTAACCGTAAAAGAAGTAAATGATTTAGCAGACATTTTAAAAGATGAGTATGGCATAGAGCCTGCTGCAACAGCTGTTGCTGTTGCTGGAGGAGGAGCAGCCGCCGCCGGTGGAGAAACAGCCGCTGAGGAAAAATCAGAATTAGATGTTGTGCTTACAGCTGCTGGAGGTTCAAAACTTGCAGTCGTAAAGTTGGTTAAAGAACTAACGGGACTTGGTCTTAAGGAAGCTAAAGATTTAGTTGATAATGTACCAAGTAATATTAAGGAAGGAGTTTCCAAAGATGAAGCTGAGGGACTCAAGAAGTCGCTTGAGGAAGCTGGAGCTGAGGTAGAACTTAAATAGTTTTTTTCCTCAAAAATTTTAGGTTTAGACTCTTAGAATTTATTGTCTTGAGTCTAAACCATTTCGTGTTTAAAAGCCCGATGGGGCAAACCTTTATTTTGATATCTATAAATTAACATTAATGCCGAATACATCATCCAAAAGAGTAGACTTTGCTGTTGCAACAGACTCACCAAACTATCCAGATTTTTTAGACATTCAAATCAAATCTTTTCAAGATTTTTTTCAATTGGAAACTAAGTCTGATGAGAGGGTTGAGGAAGGTCTATTTAACACCTTCAAGGAAAATTTTCCAATTTCAGATACTAGAAATCAATTTGTTCTTGAATTTTTAGATTATTTTATTGACCCACCNCGATATTCTATACAGGAATGTATTGANAGAGGACTTACNTATTCTGTGCCTCTAAAGGCTAGATTAAAACTTTTTTGTACCGATCCAGAACATGAAGATTTCGAAACTATTGTTCAAGATGTATTTTTAGGCNCAATTCCATACATGACTCCAAGTGGTACTTTTATTATAAATGGAGCTGAGCGAATTGTTGTATCTCAACTACATAGATCTCCGGGCGTATTTTTTGGACAGTCNTTTCACGCAAATGGAACAAAACTCTANTCGGCAAGAGTTATCCCATTNAAAGGCTCTTGGATNGAGTTCGCTACAGACATTAATAGNGTAATGTATGCTTACATTGATCGTAAGAAAAAATTACCAGTGACAACATTGTTTAGAGCCATTGGTTATGAAAGTGATAAAGAGATTCTTGAAATATTCGATTTAGCTGAAGAGGTCAAGGTTTCGAAAACTGGATTAAAAAAAGTTTTGAATCGAAAACTTGCTGCAAGGGTATTAAAAACTTGGCATGAAGATTTTGTGGATGAGGATACTGGAGAAGTAATATCTATTGAGAGGAATGAAATTATAATTGATCGAGACACTATTCTTGAGAAGGAGCACATTGAAATGATTCTTGAAGCTGATTCAAAAACTATCCTACTACATAAAGAGGACGCTCACATGTCAGATTATGCAATCATTCATAACACTTTACAAAAAGATCCTACGAATACGGAAAAAGAAGCTGTAGAACACATCTATCGACAATTAAGGAATGCAGAGCCTCCTGATGAAGATACTGCGAGAGGAATAATTGATAAGCTTTTCTTTTCGGATCAACGATATAATCTTGGTGAAGTGGGACGATATAGAATGAATAAAAAACTCAACTTGGAAGTTGAGATGGACAAACAAATTTTAACTAAAATTGATATAATCACCATTATAAAATATTTAATTGAGCTTATTAACTCAAAAGCAGAAATAGATGATATTGATCATCTTTCTAACCGAAGGGTCAGAACAGTTGGTGAGCAACTGTCCTCTCAGTTTGGTGTAGGTTTAGCTAGAATGGCAAGAACTATTAGAGAGAGAATGAATGTTAGAGATAACGAGGTTTTTACTCCCATTGACCTAATTAATGCTAAAACTTTATCCTCTGTCATCAATACCTTCTTTGGAACTAATCAGCTATCACAGTTCATGGACCAAACAAACCCATTAGCTGAAATCACTCACAAAAGAAGATTGTCTGCATTAGGACCTGGTGGGCTTTCAAGAGAACGGGCAGGATTTGAGGTCAGAGATGTTCACTATACTCACTATGGAAGACTATGTCCAATCGAAACACCTGAGGGACCTAATATTGGTTTGATTTCTTCTCTTGGAGTGTATGCCAAAGTAAATAATCTTGGATTTATTGAAACTCCTTACAGAAAAGTTGAAGAAGGGAAAATTGACCTCAATAAAACGATTTATTTAAGTGCTGAGGAGGAAGAAAATAATTTAATAGCTCAGGCTAATATTCCTTATGATAATTCAGGAAAAATTACTGCAGAAAAAGTTATTGCCAGAGATCAAGCAGATTTTCCTGTTGTAACTCCTGACCAAATTAATTATACAGATGTTGCACCAAATCAAATTGCTTCGATCTCAGCTTCTCTAATTCCATTTTTAGAGCATGATGATGCTAATCGGGCACTTATGGGATCAAATATGATGCGGCAAGCGGTTCCTCTACTTCAACCAGAATCACCTATAGTAGGTACGGGATTAGAACGTCAGGTAGCCTCTGACTCAAGGGTATTAATAAATGCTGAGGGTAATGGGATTGTAGAATATGTCGATGCTGATAAAATTAGTATTAAATATGATATGACAGAAGATGAACGATTGGTTAGTTTCGATGGAGACTCTAAAACTTATGAACTAATTAAATTTAGAAAAACAAATCAGGGAACTTGTATAAATCTTAAGCCAATTGTTAGAAAAGGAGACCGAGTCACAAAAGGCCAAGTTCTTTCTGAAGGGTATGCTACTCAAAATGGAGAACTAGCTCTTGGAAGAAATATGAAAGTAGCATTTATGCCATGGAAAGGTTATAACTTTGAAGACGCCATTGTGATTTCCGAAAAGGTAGTAAGGCAAGATTTATTTACCTCCATTCATATTGACGAATACTCAATTGATGTCAGAGATACCAAGCTAGGCACTGAAGAATTAACCGATGACATTCCTAATATTAGTGAGGAAGCTACAAAAGATTTAGATGAAAATGGTATGATTCGTATTGGTGCTGAGGTTAACTCTGGTGATATTTTGATTGGTAAAATTACTCCTAAGGGGGAATCCGATCCTTCACCTGAGGAAAAGCTTTTGCGAGCGATTTTTGGTGATAAAGCGGGCGATGTAAAGGACGCATCACTTAAAGCACCTCCATCATTAAATGGCGTTGTAATTGATAAAAAGCTGTTTACTCGGTCGGTTAAAGATAAAAGAAAACGTAATCAAGACAAGCAAGATTTAGAATTATTGGATCAAGATTTTAAAGTTAAGTTTGATGAATTGAAAAATATTTTAATTGAAAAGCTTTTCAATATTGTCAATGGTAAAACATGTCAAGGTGTTCAAAATGACCTCGGAGAGGAAGTACTACCCAAAGGAAAAAAATATACTATTAAAATGCTTTCCAAAGTTGAGGATTACACTCACCTAACTAAGGGAATTTGGACAACATCTCCTGAAGTTAACAAGTTAATCGCAGATTTAATTCATAATTATAAAATAAAAGAAAATGATTTACAAGGATCTTTAAGGAGAGAAAAATTTACAATAAGTGTTGGTGATGAACTTCCAGCAGGAATTAAAAAATTGGCTAAGGTTTACGTAGCAAAAAAACGCAAACTTAAGGTAGGGGATAAAATGGCTGGACGCCATGGAAATAAAGGCATTGTTGCGCGAATTGTTCGTGAAGAAGAAATGCCCTTCCTTGAGGATGGTACTCCAGTTGATATTGTTTTAAATCCTCTTGGTGTACCCTCACGAATGAACATTGGTCAAATATATGAGACAGTCTTAGGATGGGCTGGACTAAACTTAAGTGAGAAATATTCTACTCCTATTTTTGATGGTGCAAGTATAGACCAAATTAATGAGTTGACTGAAAAAGCGAATGTCCCCCTGTACGGTCATACATATCTTTATGATGGTGGTACAGGAGAACGTTTCGACCAGGCTGCTACAGTAGGAGTCATTTACATGTTAAAATTGGGACATATGGTAGATGATAAAATGCATTCAAGATCTATTGGACCTTATTCCTTGATTACTCAGCAACCATTGGGCGGTAAAGCTCAATTTGGTGGACAGAGATTTGGTGAAATGGAAGTCTGGGCATTGGAGGCATATGGTGCCTCTAGTACACTTCAGGAAATTTTAACCGTTAAGTCTGATGATGTTATCGGTAGAGCAAAAACTTACGAATCCATTGTTAAGGGAGAAATGCTTCCAGAACCTGGGTTACCTGAATCCTTCAACGTTTTGATGCATGAGTTGAAAGGATTAGGATTGGATATCAGATTAGAAGAATAATTAAATATTATTATTGAGTTATGCCTAAAAACAACGAAATTATTACCCAAAAGAAGTTCAATAAAATTACTATTGGTTTATCATCTCCAGAGGTCATCCTCGGCAATTCAAGGGGGGAAGTTCTTAAACCTGAAACTATCAATTATAGAACTCATAAGCCTGAACGTGATGGTTTATTCTGTGAGAGAATTTTTGGTCCTGTGAAAGACTTTGAGTGTGCATGTGGAAAATACAAACGTATTCGATATAAAGGAATTGTTTGTGATCGCTGTGGAGTAGAGGTTACAGAAAAGAAAGTTAGACGTGATAGAGTTGGTCACATAAACTTAGTTGTTCCTGTTGCTCATATCTGGTATTTTAGATCTCTTCCTAACAAGATTGGATACTTACTTGGACTCCCTTCCAAAAAGTTAGATATGATTATTTATTATGAGCGGTATGTAGTTATTCAACCAGGAAATACTAAAAATTCTGAAGGAGAACCAATACAAAAAATGGATTTCTTGACCGAGGAAGAGTACTTGAATATTGTGGAACAACTTCCAGTTGAAAATCAGTTTTTAGAAGATACTGATCCTGAGAAGTTTATTGCTAAGATGGGAGCCGAGTGCTTAATTGAATTGCTTTCCAGAATTGATTTAGAGGCTCTATCGTTTGAATTAAGACATAAAGCTAATAATGAAACTTCAAAACAAAGAAAAACAGAAGCTTTAAAAAGGCTTCAAGTAGTTGAGGCTTTAAAAGAAGCGAATGAAAACAGAGACAACTCGCCAGAATGGATGATAATGAAAGTTATCCCTGTCATTCCTCCAGAGCTAAGACCACTTGTCCCTCTAGATGGTGGGCGCTTTGCAACTTCTGACTTAAACGATCTTTATAGAAGAGTTATCATCAGAAACAATCGTTTAAAAAGATTAGTAGAAATCAAGGCTCCTGAGGTAATCTTGAGAAATGAAAAGCGTATGCTTCAAGAATCAGTTGATTCACTTTTTGACAATACCAGAAAATCTTCCGCAGTTAAAACGGATTCTAACCGACCACTAAAATCTCTTTCCGACTCTTTAAAGGGTAAACAAGGACGTTTTCGTCAAAATCTACTTGGTAAAAGAGTTGACTATTCGGCTCGTTCTGTCATTGTTGTAGGTCCTGAATTGAAACTTTTTGAATGTGGTTTACCAAAAGGAATGGCCGCTGAACTTTACAAGCCTTTTATAATTCGTAAATTAATTGAAAGAGGTATTGTTAAAACAGTTAAATCTGCTAAAAAAATTATTGATCGTAAAGAACCTGTAGTTTGGGACATTCTAGAAAATGTGCTTAAGGGTCACCCAGTCCTATTAAACCGGGCCCCAACTTTGCATAGATTAGGTATTCAAGCGTTTCAACCAAAGCTTATTGAAGGTAAAGCAATTCAGTTGCATCCATTAGTTTGTACTGCATTTAATGCTGACTTTGATGGAGATCAAATGGCTGTCCACCTACCGCTAGGACCTGAAGCAATTTTAGAAGCTCAGCTATTGATGTTGGCTTCCCATAATATTTTAAATCCTGCGAATGGATCACCAATAACTGTTCCGTCACAAGATATGGTTTTAGGACTTTATTACATGACTAAAGCTAGAAAATCATCACCTGAGCTGAAGCTTAAAGGTGAGGGCCTAACTTTCTATTCTGTTGAAGAAGTACATATAGCTTACAACGAAAAACGAGTAGATTTAAATGCAATGATTAAAATCAGAGCTAAAGATTTTAATGATGAAGGAAAATTGGTTTATAAGATTATAGATTCTACTGTAGGAAGGGTACTTTTTAATGAGGTAGTTCCTGAAAATGCTGGGTATTTTAACGAGGTTTTGACTAAAAAGAACTTGAGAGAGATAATAGGTAAAATACTTAAATTAACAAGTGTTCCAGAAACTGCTGCATTTCTAGATGAGATAAAGGATATGGGCTATAATTTCGCTTTTAGAGGAGGGCTTTCTTTCAGTTTAGGCGACATTATAATTCCTGAAGAAAAAATTGATATGATTGGAAGTGCAAATGATCAAGTCGAGTCAATTACTGGAAACTATAATATGGGATTAATAACTAATAACGAACGTTATAATCAAGTAATAGATGTTTGGACCTCAACTAATGCCAAACTTACTGAAATGGCAATGAACCGTATTAGTGATGACCAACAAGGATTTAACTCAGTTTTTATGATGCTAGATTCAGGGGCAAGGGGGTCAAAAGAGCAAATTCGTCAGTTGACTGGAATGCGTGGTTTAATGGCTAAGCCTAAAAAATCAAACGTTGGTGGAGGTGAGATTATTGAAAACCCAATACTATCAAATTTTAAGGAGGGTCTTTCAATATTGGAATATTTTATTTCCACTCATGGAGCAAGAAAAGGATTAGCTGATACTGCTTTAAAAACGGCAGATGCAGGTTACTTAACAAGAAGATTGGTTGACGTTTCTCAGGATGTCATTGTTAATGAGGAGGATTGTGGTACTCTTAGGGGTATAGAAGTCGAATCATTAAAGAAAAATGAAGAGGTTGTTGAAACTCTTGGTGAGAGAATATTAGGAAGAGTGTCTCTTCATCCTGTAGTCGACCCCAGGACTGACGAGGTATTAGCTGAAGCAGGCGTTGAATTTACAGAGGAATTGGTTAAGAAGGTTGAAAGTACCGCAATTAACAGTCTAGAGGTTCGATCACCACTTACTTGTGAAGCAGAAAAAGGAATTTGTGCCAAGTGTTATGGGAGAAACCTTTCAACAGGGAAAATGGTTCAAATAGGAGAGGCCGTTGGAGTGGTAGCTGCTCAGTCCATTGGAGAACCAGGAACTCAATTGACTTTAAGAACTTTCCATGTAGGTGGAGTTGCAGGAAACATCTCTGAGGAAAACCAATTGGTTGCGAAATTTGATGGTATTGCAGAAATTGAGGACTTGAAAACTGTTAAAGGTCAGGATTCAGAGGGTAACGATGCAAGCATAGTGATTTCCCGAACAGCTGAACTTAAACTGGTTGATGCAAATACAAAAAATGTTTTGAACACTCACAATATTCCATATGGATCGTCCATTTTTATTAAAGATGCTTCCAAGATTAAGAAGGGACAAGTAATCTGTGAGTGGGATCCATTTAATGGAGTAATTGTATCTGAATTTACTGGAAAAATTAGTTTTGAAAATATTGAGCAAGGAGTAACCTATCAAGTCGAAATTGATGAGCAAACAGGTTTTCAAGAAAAAGTAATTTCTGAGTCAAGAAATAAAAAATTAATTCCAACCCTTCATATCAATAACGCAAAAGGCAATACTTTAAGGTCCTATAACCTTCCAGTTGGTGCTCATTTGATTGTCAATGACGGCGAAAGTATAAAAGAAGGAAGAACTTTAGTGAAAATTCCCAGAAAATCTGCTAAGTCAGGAGATATTACAGGAGGTTTACCTCGAGTCACAGAGCTATTCGAAGCCCGAAACCCTTCTAATCCTGCGGTAGTATCCGAGATAGATGGTGTAGTCTCTTTTGGAAAAATTAAAAGAGGTAACCGTGAGATAATTGTAGAGTCTAAATATGGAGATTTAAAAAAATATTTGGTAAAATTATCTAACCAGATTTTAGTTCAGGAAAATGATTTTATAAAGGCTGGGATGCCACTCTCAGATGGATCAATTACACCAACAGATATACTCAACATTAAGGGTCCTTCTGCTGTTCAACAATACCTGGTCAATGAGGTTCAAGAGGTTTACCGATTGCAGGGAGTGAAGATTAATGACAAGCATTTTGAAGTTGTTGTGCGTCAAATGATGCGCAAAGTTAAAATTGAGGATGCAGGAGATTCTATTTTCCTAGAAGGTCAACTAGTTTATAAAATTGACTTTATTAAAGAAAATGATAGCCTCTATGGTAAAAAAATTGTTGAGGAAGTTGGCGAATCAGAAAATCTTAAAGCTGGACAAATGATTTCTGCACGACAATTAAGAGATGAGAACTCCCTTTTAACTCGAGAGGACAAAGCTCCTGTCATAGCCCGAGATGCTATAGCAGCAACTGCTAAACCTGAGTTACAAGGTATTACAAGAGCTTCATTACAGACTAAATCATTTATCTCAGCGGCTTCTTTCCAAGAGACCACCAAGGTATTAAATGAGGCTGCTGTCAATGGTAAGATTGATTCTCTTGAAGGATTGAAAGAGAATGTTATTGTTGGACATAAGATTCCCGCAGGAACTGGTTCAAGAGAGTATGATAATATAATTGTCGGATCAAAAGATGAGTACAGTAGCTTATTGATTGACAAAGAAGAAGAATTAAACTTCTAAAAAAGTGAGCAGTATTAAAGATCAAAAAGAGAAAAAAATTAATATTGAATTAGATGATTTAACATCTCAAGGTATATACTCTAATTTAGCTGTAATTAATCACTCTACTTCAGAGTTTGTAATAGATTTTGTCGTAGTAATGCCTGGTACTCCAAAAGCAAAGGTCAGATCTAGAATTATTTTAACTCCTGAACATGCCAAAAGGTTCCAAGGTGCGTTAGCAGATAATATTAGTCGCTTTGAGGAGATGCACGGAGAGATAAACCAAAAAGAGCAGCCCCCGATTCCATTAAATTTTGGCCCGACTGGTGAAGCATAAATTTAAATTATTGTTACAATTCTGATATATTTTTAAAACTCTGAGGTGAAATGAAAGTCTATTTCAGGATATTTTTGTTCTGCCATTTGAAGTGAAAAAGGAGAATCAGCTAAGTAAATCAGTTGACCGATTTTATCCTTTGCCAAGAACTTTTTCTTGACCTTTAAGAATTCTTTATAATTAATGCTTTCTTGATTTGACACACTTATCCAACAAGCTTTATACACATTTAAATTTTCAAATGTACATTTGGCTCCATATTCGTGCTTCAAACGGTATTTAATAACTTCAAATTGTAAAATACCAACAGTGCCAATTACTTTTCTGCCATTAAGGTTAAGTGTAAATAATTGAGCTACTCCCTCGTCCATCAATTGATTAATTCCCTTATTAAGTTGTTTTGCCTTCATTGGGTCATCATTATTGATAAACCTAAAATGTTCTGGAGAAAAACGTGGAATTCCTTTATATTGGATTTGTTCACCTGATGTTAGGGTATCTCCTATTATAAAATTACCTGTATCATGAAGACCAACAATATCTCCAGGGTAGGAGATATCTATAATTTTTTTCTTTTCAGCAAAAAAAGCATTAGGACTTGAAAATTTTATATTTTTCTTTAACCTAACATGATAGTATGGAGTATTACGTTTAAATTCACCTGAAACAATTTTTATAAATGCTAATCGGTCGCGATGGTTTGGGTCCATATTAGCGTGGATTTTAAAGACAAATCCTGAAAAATCTTTTTCCTCTGGATGAATCAATCTATTATCAGCAATTTTTGGTTGAGGAGACGGAGCAATTTCAATAAAACAGTCGAGTAATTCTTGAACACCAAAATTATTAAGTGCTGAACCAAAAAAAACCGGTTGTAAATCTCCTTCTAAATAATCTTTTTGTTTAAATTTTGGGTAAACTCCTTGTACCAGCTCCAAAGACTCTTTAAGATCGTCTAACATTGATTTTCCAACAACTTTTATTAAATTGTGATTTTCGAGAGTCAAATAATTAAATGCATCTGTTTTTTTTTGCTTATTAGAAGATTCAAAAAGATTGACATTTTTTTTCCAAATATTATAAATTCCTTTAAAATTATATCCCATACCGATTGGAAAACTAAGTGGGCTTAATCTCAATCCAAGCTTTTTCTCCAACTCATCTAAAAGGTCAAAAGCATCCTTTCCTTCTCTGTCAAGTTTATTGATAAAAACGATTATAGGAATTTTTCGCATCCTACAAACATCAACTAATTTTTCTGTTTGTTCTTCCACACCCTTAGCAACATCAATTACTACAATCACGCTATCAACTGCAGTAAGTGTTCTAAAAGTATCTTCAGCAAAATCTTTGTGCCCAGGGGTATCGAGAATATTAATTTTTATATTTTGATAGTTGAATGCTAAGACTGAAGTAGCAACGGAAATTCCTCTTTGTCGTTCAATTTCCATAAAATCACTGGTTGCACCTTTCTTTATTTTATTTGATTTAACTGCTCCAGCCTCCTGAATTGCTCCACCATAAAGCAGCAACTTTTCAGTTAATGTAGTTTTACCTGCATCAGGATGTGAAATAATACCAAAGGTTCTCCTCCTTCGAATTTCCTCGAGGAATTCCATATTTTTTTTTCGTAAAAATATTATAATTAAATAACTCTAGTAAAATTTCTTCATAGGTTTTATGCTTTTTATTCGGTAATTTTACGTTAAAGATGAATAAAGAATTAGTTGTTTTAGTTGATCATGAAGATCGTCAGTTAGGGACTATGGAAAAAATAGAGGCCCACTCCAAAGCATTACTTCATAGGGCTTTTTCAATCTTTATAATTAATAAAAATCGAGAGCTACTACTCCAGAGGCGTGCATTAAATAAATACCATTCTCCAGGTCTTTGGAGTAATACTTGTTGCAGTCATCAGAGAGATGGAGAGTCGACATTAGATGCAGGGAGTAGGCGATTAATGGAAGAAATGGGGATGAAAGTACCCTTAAATGAATTATTTACATTTATTTATAAGGCTTCTTTTGATAATGGTCTTACTGAACACGAATTAGATCATGTTTTGATTGGATTTAGTGAGAAAAATCCAAAAATAAACCCAGAAGAAGTTGCTTCTTTTAAATGGTTATCACTAGAAGAGATAAATAAAGATTTAGTAGAAAACCCGAAAATATATACTGTTTGGTTTTCAATAATTTTTGACAGATTTTATAAATACATTCAAAACCAAAAAACAATATGAAAGTCACTATTTCTAGAAAAGCTCATTTCAATGCCGCTCACAGACTTTTTGTTAAGAGTTGGGACGATAAAAAAAATGAATCAGTATTTGGAAAGTGTTCTAATCAATATTATCATGGGCATAATTATGAGTTGATTGTAAACGTAACTGGTAAAGTTGATCCAATAACAGGAATGGTAATGGACTTAAAAGTTCTTGCAGATTTAATTAAAACTGAGGTCGAAGACCCCTTCGATCATAAGAATCTTAATATGCAAGTTCCTGAATTCGCTGACTTAATTCCCTCAGCTGAAAATATTGCAGTTGTTATTTATAATAAATTGATTAAACATTTAGATAAAGAAAAAACTTTGGAAATTATCCTTTACGAGACCCCTAAAAACTTTGTCAAATATTGTGGCTAATTAGGGCCAAATAAAAAATTCAAATTATGCCAAGCATTAAATTTTTAAAAAAAGAAATCAACAATAGGATAGGCGAAATTATTGACGATGTTTATGTCCTAGAACTTTCCAATCCTAAAATTGATCTTAAAAAAAGTGATCAAATTATTGATAAAGCTATTTCGATTTTTGACGATTTGATTTTTAGAATACATAAAACTAAAAAAGATTCCAAAAAAGATGGATTTAAATTAATTAAAGCTGACTTAACTTTTTCTATTGACGAACTAAAAAATAACTTATCAAAGTTAATTTAATTAGTCATTTGATTCTAGGGCTCTTCGCTCTGAAATAAAATCAATTAGCAGTTTTCCATATTTGGAACTCTTTGCCTTCTCTGAAAGTTTTGAAACAACCGTATCCAATAATTTAATGTTAGCATCCGAAACCTCAGTAAGAGCAATGTATGGTGATATAACATTGTCTCCATTTGTACTTGCAAAGTTAAGTGCATATAGGTAGCGTCTTTTAAGGAGGTTGTCCATTGCTTTTTGAATTGAGTCTAAGATTCGAGGGTTATTCCCTGACTGACTGGACTCGATGTATGCTTTGATATATTCTAGATTTTTTGCATTAAATTGACGAGAAATTTTTTTGTATTGCTGCAATAAATTTTGGTTTTTAGAGCCACTAACTTTAGCACTACTCTCAAATGTATTTAATAATGTATTAATAGTAATTTCACCTTTTTCAGCAAAGAACATTATTCTATCATTTAAGCTATCGCCGTCTTCTTTATTCAAATAAAGATAGAATATCTCTGGGCTTTCAATCTCTGTTTTAAATTGAAATTCTGGATTACCATTTATTACTAATGAGTCTACATCTACAAGTGTGGAGTCAAGTACTTTTTGAAGATAGAGTGTTCCTTTTCTAAGACCATCTATTTTCCCACTTACATGCATCATTAAACCCTTGTTCTGGATATTAGACTTACATCCTATTAAAATAAATAGGTAAACAAATGATCTATATATTGAGATTCTCTTAATCATTTCAAAAATACTCGAGTGTTTTTTCAAGAAATTTTTAAAGATAACTCAATTTGTTATCTAATAAAAATAGGTTTAAAATATTAATCTTAAAAGAATTTAAGTATTGCATATTNTTTTTAAAATGATTACTCGCTTATTATTAATTCTTTAAATAATCTTCCTAAATGTTAAATTGATTCTTGGATTTAAAAATTTTCTAGTTTTAGGGATTTGATGTAGCCAATTTGATTGCATTTCTCCTTCCATTAGTAGTAAGCTTCCATTGTGGAGTTCCATTTTATATTTCTCAGTTTTTATATGCCGGTGCTTAAAGTGAAAAAAACGAGTCTCTCCAAAGCTAAATGATGCTATTTTAGGGTTGATTCCTAGTTCCTTTTCATTATCCGCATGCCAGCCATTACTGTCTGAGCCGTTCCGATAAAGGTTAAGTAAAACACAATTAAAATCATGGTCACAAACNGTTTGTATTTTTTTTAAGAGTATCTTTAGCTCTCGTGTCATTGGGTTAGGACGAAGTATTAAATTAGAATAGGNATAATTGCTTTTGGAATTACTATGGAAAGAGGTTAATCGGGGTTGCGGATATACTTTTCCAAATATTCTGANACTTTGTTTTTGCCATGGAATTTTATATANNAAGGTGTTTAGGTATTGATCAGCCTCAATGTTGGATAGAAATTCTCGGTAATAACGTATTCGGGCATCTGGGAGATTTGGTTCCCAGTCAGCTACTATATTATTGGAATTATNAGCGATTAAATTNGAATTTATTTGTTAAATCTATTTAATTAGGTCTACTGAGCGCTTTATAAAAATAGTTAAATCTTCCCCTTTTAATAAGTTTTGGGAGAGTCTTGCNAGATCAAGTGATTGATGAATCAAACGTTCGCGTTTTTTTGAGGTTTTGGTGTTTAATATTTGTCCAACTATCTCATGGTTTGTATTTACCAATAATGTAAACATCTCAGGGAAAGAGCCCATCATTCCACCACCAGTTTGTTGCATTTCTTTCATACGACGCATAAATTCAGGTTGAGTAAGAACAAATGGCAAGCTANTGCTATCCATTGCCTCCATTTGTATGGTNTATTTATCCCCTGGAATAACTGCNTCTATNATTGGTTTTAATTTATCTTTTTCATCATCGGTTAATTTTGATGCAGTGGGTTCATCTTTTTTAATAATATTTTCAACTGCATCGCTATCAACTCTTGTAAAACTAATCTTTTCCTTATCACGCTCAAGCTTTTGAATTAAATGGGAAATTATGGGAGAATCCAACAAAAGTACCTTATATCCTTTATCNTTTGCAGATTGAATGTAACTGTGTTGTTCGTCAACATTTGATGAATACAAAAAAATTAGTTTTCCATCTTTGTCAGTCTGGTTATCTTTTACTTTTGATTCAAGTTCATCATATGTCAGATACTCTCCTTCAGTAGTAGGATAGAGCATGAGCTTTTCTGCTTTTTCATAAAACTTCTCTTCTGTAAGTAAGCCATATTCAATTACTACTTTTATATCATTCCATTTTTCTTCAAAAACCNTTCTGTCTTTTTTAAAAATAGAATTTAGCTTATCCGCAACCTTACGGGTTATATAGTTACTTATTTTTTTTACTGCTCCATCAGCCTGAAGATAACTTCTTGATACATTTAGAGGGATATCCGGTGAGTCAATTACTCCTCTAAGCATAGTTAAAAACTCTGGTACAATTCCTTCAACATTATCAGTAACAAAAACTTGATTTTGATAAAGTTGTATGCGGTCTTTTTGAATGTTAAGGTCATTCTGAATTTTTGGAAAATAGAGAATACCAGTGAGATTGAATGGATAATCTACATTTAAGTGTATATTAAATATGGGTTCCTCAAACTGCATTGGATATAATTCTCTGTAAAAAGATTTATAATCATCTTCTTTGAGATCNCCTGGNGGTTTAGTCCAAGCAGGATTTGTCGTATTTATAATATTGTCGACAGTTTTTGTCTTAGGTTTTGCATCTTTTTTTGCATTTTTTGGTAAAGGAAGTGTTTCTTCCTTTGTGCCAAACTTAATCGGGTATGGCATGAACTTATTATATTTTTTCAANAATTCACCTATACGACTTTCCTCTAAAAACTCCTTTGAGTCCTTGGAAATATGTAATATAATTTCAGTACCCCGTTCTTTTTTATCTGATTTTTTTATTTGGTATTCTGGTGAGCCGTCACAAATCCAGTGGGCGGCTGGAGCCTTTTTGTAGGATTTAGTAATTATTTCCACTTTTTCTGCTACCATAAATGCGGAGTAAAAACCTAATCCAAAATGACCAATAATACCAGAGTCCTTAGCTTCTTCTTTATATTTTTCCAAAAATTCCTCCGCACCTGANAAGGCTACCTCATTTATATATTTATTCACTTCTTCAGCTGTCATACCTACCCCCTCATCTAATACGTGAATTTTTTTATTTTTTTTATCCAATTTAACCTCAACACGAGGTTCCCCAATTTCTCCTTTTATCTCTCCCATACTGCTAAGATGCTTNAGTTTNCTAATTGCATCTGTGGCNTTAGAAATTAGTTCTCTTAAAAATATTTCGTGATCGCTNTAAAGAAATTTCTTAATCAGTGGAAAAATATTTTCTACAGCAACATTNATTTTACCTTTTGACATATTTAAATTTTAAAATANTTNATCAAAAAAAATACCAATTTAATAACAATGACACATTGACATATTTTTTAAAAGATAAACATTTTTTAGTTTTGTAAAAAAAATCACATGCCCAAAAAAATGAAAAATAGTAATACTG
>NZOY01000063.1 GCA_002695445.1 Flavobacteriaceae bacterium | reverse complement strand
AAATAAGAATCACCATAAATTCCATCAGAATCATAATAAGATACACCCTGAAAAGTTGAACACGAAAAAGTTGTCAAAAGAAAAGATATGCTCAAAAAACTAAGCGATTTAATAAAATAAAAATATGTTTTCATGTTTGACAATTTTGTAGTGAATCACAAACAAAAATAGTAGTTTTGTTTATCACTATGTTTATTAATAATTAAAACAAAATCTGTGCCAAACTTTTAATGGGAAAAAAATTAACAAAGAGATCTGAAGATTATTCAAAATGGTATAATGAGCTTGTGGTCATGGCTGATTTGGCAGAAAACTCTGCCGTTAGAGGTTGTATGGTAATTAAGCCATATGGATACGCTATATGGGAAAAAATGCAGAGTCAATTGGATAAAATGTTCAAGTCCACTGGACACCAAAATGCTTATTTTCCATTATTTGTTCCCAAAAGCTTGTTTGAAGCTGAAGAGAAAAATGCAGAGGGTTTTGCGAAAGAATGTGCAGTTGTAACTCATTATAGACTTAAAACTGATCCTGATAATAACTCAAAGTTAGTTGTTGATCCACAGGCCAGGCTTGAGGAGGAATTAGTTGTTCGTCCAACTAGTGAGGCTATTATCTGGAATACATATAAGAACTGGATTCAGTCCTATCGAGATTTACCTATTCTCATAAATCAGTGGGCTAATGTCGTTAGGTGGGAAATGAGAACTCGACTATTTTTGAGAACAGCAGAGTTTTTATGGCAGGAAGGCCATACTGCTCATGCTGAAAAAGATGAAGCGATAAAGGAGACAATACTAATTAATGATCTTTATGCTGATTTTGCAGAAAAATTTATGGCTATGCCAGTAATTAAGGGTATAAAATCAGAATCTGAGCGTTTTGCGGGGGCGGAGGAGACTTATTGCATTGAGGCATTAATGCAAGACGGGAAAGCTCTTCAAGCGGGAACCTCCCATTTTTTGGGTCAAAACTTCTCAAAGGCTTTTGATGTTAAATTTGCAACACGATCAGGTGAATTAGAACATGTGTGGGCTTCTTCATGGGGTGTTTCTTCCAGATTAATGGGAGCTTTAATTATGACACATGGTGACGATAACGGTCTAGTATTACCACCAAATTTAGCTCCGATTCAAGTTGTTATTATACCAATATATAAGGGAAATAAGGAGCTTAAAACCATTTCAAAAGTAGCTCATAAAATTTATTCACAACTTATTGCAGCTGGAATTTCAGTTAAGTATGATGATAGAGATAACTTTAAGCCAGGATTCAAATTTAATGATTATGAGCTCAAAGGTGTCCCAATTAGAATTGCAATTGGCCCCAGGGATTTAGAAAATAATGTAGTTGAATTAGCCAGAAGAGATACATTGGAGAAAAAATCTATTCCAATGAAAGAGATAACTAATCATATTAAAATTATCCTAGAGGATATACAAAACAACCTTTTTGATAGAGCAAATTCATTTCGTGAGGAACGTATCACAGCAGTTGAAACTTTCGATGAATTTAAATCTATATTATCATCAAAAGGAGGTTTTATTTCTGCTCATTGGGATGGAACTTCTGAGACAGAACAGTCAATTAAAAAAGAAACAAAAGCCACAATTCGTTGCATACCTTTTTCTAAAAATATTAAAGCTGGGTATTGTGTTTACTCTGGTAAACCCTCCCCTCAAAGAGTTTTATTTGCGAAGGCATATTGATTCAACACAATACTTTTTCGTGTAATTGTAACATTAATTTTGGTTGCATAATTATTTTTTTAAATGTAAATTTGGCTCCCAAAATATTGGCCCGTTCGTCTATCGGTTAGGACGCCAGGTTTTCATCCTGGAAAGAGGGGTTCGACTCCCCTACGGGCTACAATTGTCCTTCTGCATATAATTACTTACATAAAAACTTTTTGTTACTCAATATATAAACAAAACTCAAAAAATCTTTATAATTTAGAGTGACATAGCTTTGTTTCTAATAATGAATTTTAGCCTTTTTAAACAATCATTTTTTTGTAAAAGATGTCTTTTCGTTTTTTTTGCTTTTATACTATTATTGTCCAACTACGCTTGTAAACGAGATAACAATCCTGAGTTTATTTTTAGGGCCAGTATGTTAGTTAAAGAAAATCATACCTGGTATAAAGCTTTTATCTATTTTGGTGAACTTATTAGGGAGAGATCAAATGGACGAATGAAATTGGAAGTTTTTCCCTCCGAACAATTAGCTAAAGAACTTGAGGCTATCAGATTGATTAGAGCTGAAGTAATAGATATGACTATATCAGCAGCTTCCCTGACTAACTTTTCGGAAATACTTACTTTTTCAGATATTCCCTTCTTATTAAAGGATACCATTGCAATGCATAAACTAATTAATAGTTCTATTGGAAAGAAAATAGAGAATGAAATGATACAAAAAATTGGAGTTAGAGCTATCGGGTATTTTCAAAGAGGTGAGCGTCATTTGACCTCTAACCGTCCAATTAGGCACCCCGATGATTTGGATGAATTAATCATAAGAGTCCCAAATGCCCCCTCATATGTTGTAGCCTGGAAAGCTTTAGGTGCTAAACCAACTCCTATGGCCTTTTCAGAGGTGTTTTCATCCCTTCAGCAAGGAACAATAGAGGCACAGGAAAATCCATTCGCAATGATAAAAAATGCTGGTTTTAGTGAAGTTCAAAAATATCTAAATCTTACAGGACACGTTGTGTCATGGGGCTATCCAATTGTAGGTGAAAAACAATTTCAAAAATTACCGGATGATCTTAAAACCATTTTTTTGCAGGCAGCAAAAGAGATGCAAATTTATGAGCATCGATTATTTCTAAATAATGAATCCAAAGTTCAAAAGCAATTACAAGATGAGGGCATGGTTTTTGTTGAGGTTGATAAATCTTTATTTATGAAAAAAGGAGAAAAAGCTGTTTACCAAAGCTTATCTCCTGATATGCAAAAAATATATGATACTATTAAAAAAATTACACAATGAGTTTCAAGATTTTTTTGTCAAAGTTTTTAAAGTACGGTTCACTTTTAGCTAGTCTTGGATTTATCTTCACAGTTTTACTTCAAATTTTTTCAAGATTTTTTCTCTCTGANGTTCCGTCTTGGACTGAGGAAGCGTCTAGAATTTTATTTATTTATTCTATTGCATTTTCTAGTGGTTTAGCTTATCGTGGTAATTATTTTGTTTTTCTTGAAGCTTTTTATTCTGGATTTTCAGATTATTTCAAGAGATTAGTTGACCTTATGTCTACTATTTTTAGTTTTCTCTTGTTCGCTTTTTGTGGATTTTATTCAATTTCAATGATTCGAATGGGGTTCTACGAATTCTCCCCTACACTTCAAATTATTATGGCCATTCCATTTTTCAGTATTTTATTGCTAAGCTTTTCAATTAGTTATTACAGTTTTTTAGCTTTTTTGAAAAAAATAAAATTTTGGAAACTATGACTATATTACTAATATCGGTATTTATAATATGTCTATATTTTCGTTTTCCTATTGCATTTTCCCTTGGATTATCTTGTTTGATTTACTTTATTTTTAAAGGAACACCTTTAGTTGTAGTTCCAATGAAAATGTATGCTGGGATTGATGTTTTTGTCTTANTAAGTATCCCAGGGTTTATAATTGCAGGGAATTTAATGAATCANGGTGGGCTTACTGACAGAATAGTTAAATTTTGCAATCATCTTTTAGGGCATGTCCGAGGAGGTCTTTCTTATGTAAATATTAGTGCCTCTATGCTTTTTGCTGGTATTTCAGGTACTGCAATTTCTGATACAGCAAGTTTAGGATCAGTAATGATACCAGCTATGAAAAAGGAAGGTTATGATAGTGATTTCTCATGTGCTGTTACCGCTGCCTCCTCAACCGTTGGCCCAATTATTCCCCCAAGCTTACCGATGATTATTGCCGCAACCTTAAGTGGATTATCAGTAGGAAAACTTTTTCTTGCTGGTGCTATTCCTGGACTTTTATTAGGATTGGGACTGATGTTAGTTGCATATCTTATTGCTAAAAAAAAGAAATATCCTAAACATCATAGAAGCTCATTATCACAAATTCTAAAAAGCTTTACAAATACATTTTGGGCCCTTTTAATGACATTTATCATCTTATTTGGAATTGTTGGGGGAGTATTNACCCCCACTGAGGCTTCAGTTATTGCTGTTNTTTATGCATTAATTATNGGAATATTTGTTTANAAAAAACTGAATNTTAAAAACATTTCAGTAGTAATTTTNGATTCCATGAAAACTACTGCATCTCTTATGGTTTTAGTTGGTTTTGCAAATTTATTTGGGTTTATTCTAATNACTGAACAAATCCCTCAACGNATATCCGAACAAATTCTTTTATGGACTTCTAATAAATACGTGGTTTTATTATTAATAAACTTATTGTTGATATTTGTTGGGACATTTATGGAAACAATAGCAGCATTACTAATACTTTTCCCAATACTACTAAAAGTAGCTATAGAGGTAGACGTTGAGCCAATTCACTTTACAGTAATTGCGGTTCTCAATTTAATTATTGGATTAACAACCCCTCCAGTAGGAGTTTGTTTATTNGTTGCTTCAAGTATTGGAAAAACNTCAATAGGAAANGTAAGTANGGCTGGACTNCCTTTTCTTGCAGTTAGTCTTTTTGTACTAATTCTAGTTTCACTTTTTCCAGAATTATCTCTTTTCCTACCTGAACTGATTATTGATTAGTGCCTAATTTTATACTAACCTTTTATACTTACAAAAATTGTTTTCGAAAGAAATTAGTGTAATGAATTTGAATGGATTAGGTGATTTAAGAAAATTATTAAACTAAATATTTATTCAATAATAATTTTTCTAGCAATTCCATTTGTTTTCGAATCTTCCAATAATTTGAGCTCATTATTTACCCAGATTGCAGGGACTTGGGTTTGTGATTTTGTGGCTACATCCCCAGATACTATTATAATATCTTCACTAACGGCTATATCATATGCANTACTAACCCACATNTTATTCCAAACTCCCCCCATCAAATCTATTTTTTCTCCATTAATCCAATAATGTGCGTAAGTCCCGCCTGTTCCAACTATTGTTTCTCCTTTCTCATTTGTGTTTGCAATATGATCAATCTTTCCTGCGACATATATATTACCTTCATTTACAAACCCACCATTTCCCTCACCTCCATAAATACTTTGATTAAATCCACCACCATTAGGTAAATCTGTTCTTTTTNCACCNCTCCAATATGAAGCTTTTGGTAAATATCCAGTCATATTATTTGGTTTCATNGTCATTCCAAAGNAATAAGTTGTTCCTTCAAATATTTTTAAATCTTTTACCTCTCCATCACCATGCTTTGGAATACTTAAATTAATCCTTTTTCCATTTTTCCATACTGCAGGAATTATAAAGTGATGATTATTTACATAATATCCAGCTGCAAATACGTCTCCGCTTTCTGAAACTGCAATTCCATATGCAGAGGAATCTCCACCATTTAATTTGATTTTACTTCCATTTTTCCAATAGCAAGCCCCGTTATCTCTTCCCGAAACATAAATTTCACCATTTCGAATATCAATAGAGTAAGCTTCAGGGTCATCACCTTCAAGATCGTGAGGATTACCATCAACCCAGTATGTTGCAGCGAATCCATTAAAACCACAGGCATAAACTTTACCCTCATTTACAGTTATATCAGTTAATTCACCTTTTCCTAGATCATATCTTTTNCCGTTATGCCAGTAACAAGCAACGCTATTTCCCATTTGGTCATTGATGTAGCCAGCTACATAGAAGTTAATCCCAGGGATAGAAGAATTTAAGGAATANGAGCTATCATCTGATTTGGAACAATTNATAAGNGTGATTAGAATAATAATTAGTCTTTTCATTCACTTTTAATTTTAGTTCAACTTTATCATAAAATAAATCAAAACCATATAAGTTTAAAATTTTTAAAGAAATATTTTTATTCATTTTATATGTCAGAAAATAATTTAAACGTGTGAATTCTTTTATTAAATAAAAAAACTATTAAATTTGCANCCTGTTATAATTAATCAAAGGGTTTAAAACCTCATCTATGGCAAATCATAAATCTGCATTAAAAAGAATTCGCTCTAATTACAAGAAGCGCTTACGAAACAGATTTCAACATAAAACTGCNCGTAATGCAATTCGTAGATTGAAGGAAACAACNAACAAGAAAGAGGCTAAAAAGAATTTCCCCCTAGTAATTTCGATGATTGATAAACTTTCCAAAAAAAATATTATTCATCGAAACAAAGCAGCAAACTTAAAATCAAAGCTAACTAAATTAGTAACTACATTATAGTTAGTCTACANATTTTGAATTATAAATCAGAGTAATTATTTCTTTATGAATTCATAGAAATGAGAAACTCCTCGTTGTTTTTAGTTTTGACAAATCTGTCATTAATAAACTCCATTGCTTCAACTGGATTCATATCTGCCAAATATTTCCTCATAATCCACATTCNTTGAATTGTATTTTCGTCCAAAAGCATATCATCTCTTCTAGTACTTGAGGAAATAAGGTCTATTGCAGGAAANATTCTTCGATTAGCAATTCTTCTATCCAGTTGAAGCTCCATATTTCCTGTTCCTTTAAATTCTTCAAATATAACTTCATCCATTTTTGAACCAGTCTCTGTCAAAGCAGTTGCAATTATTGAGAGCGATCCACCTCTTTCNATATTTCTAGCTGCACCAAAAAATCTTTTGGGTTTATGAAGAGCATTTGCATCAACTCCACCACTAAGAATTTTTCCTGAAGCAGGTTGAACAGTGTTATATGCTCTCGCTAAACGTGTTATAGAGTCAAGAAGAATAACCACATCGTGACCACATTCTACCATTCTTTTCGCTTTTTCAAGAACAATATTCGCAACTTTAACATGCCGGTCTGCAGGTTCGTCAAAAGTTGAAGCTACAACCTCACCATCAACATTACGCTGCATATCTGTCACCTCCTCAGGTCTTTCATCAATTAAAAGAATTAANTGATAAACCTCTGGGTGATTTGCAGCAATAGCATTGGCAATGTCTTTAAGTAACATTGTTTTGCCTGTTTTTGGCTGTGAAACTATCATTCCCCTTTGTCCTTTACCTAGGGGTGAGAACAAGTCTATAATTCTTGTAGAAACTGTNTTTTGTTTTTCAGCAATATTAAATTTTTCTTGAGGAAATAGTGGAGTTAGGTGTTCAAATGATACCCTGTCTCTCACAACTTTAGGGTCCAAACCATTTATTTTATTTACNTTAATTAGAGGAAAATACTTTTCCCCTTCTTTTGGGGGCCTTACCGTTCCAAGAACTGTATCGCCAGTTTTTAGCCCAAAAAGNCTGATCTGTGACTGGGACACATAAACATCATCGGGAGATGAGAGGTAATTGAAGTCTGAGGATCGAAGGAAACCATATCCCTCTTGCATCATTTCTAGGACACCCTCAGTGTTAATGATACCCTGAAATTCAAAGTCCGGTTCCCTGTATCGGTTTCGATTATCTCTGTTATGATTTATTTCTTGATTATCTTTTTTTCTTTTTTGATTATTGAATTTAATATTTTGTTTGCTATCATTTTTTTGAATAATACTTTCTTTTGGATCTTTATTTAAATCTATTTTTTGTTCAGAATTATTATTCTCATTAATTGACAAATCAATATCTGAACTGCTTTTTTCAATCAATTGTTCGGCNTTTTTATCTGATTTAGCTTGCTCNGAATTTNCTGTTGNAGNAGCAACAGTGTCAATAATTTGGTAAATAAGTTCTTGTTTTTTTTGACCAGCTGNATTCTTAACGTTTAATTTTCTTGCAATTTCTTGCAATTCAGCTAGTTTTTTGCTTTTAAGCGATGCTATTTCGTACATTCTAGTGGATGAAAAAAATTAAAAAATGTGAAAATAATAATGTNTTGATAATNGTGGGGGTGGAATATTAAGCCCNGTTATGCAATATTACAAATTTTATTTATAATTTAAGTTTTTAAAAAAAACTTATTTAAATAAGTATTAATGTATGATTCAACGTGTACAATCAATTTATCTTTTAGTTGCTGCAATAATAAGCTTAGCTAGCTATTTTATATTTCC
>NZOY01000062.1 GCA_002695445.1 Flavobacteriaceae bacterium | reverse complement strand
AAGCTCAAAAAAGACCCACAATTTGTTTGCCTTAAAAATCATAAACTTCATTTTATAGTTGTGAGGGGATTTTTATATCCAAAAAATCCAAAAGATTTTGATTTTAAGCTAATGAAGAAAGTAAAGAATCATGGAACCAAATACAAAGCCTCTACCTATTTCGCAGGAGTTGGCTTTGCTAATGCGGAAGACTATAATCTGCCATTAAATCAAAGTGATAGTTATGCAGTCAATTTTGACGGACTTCAAATTATTGTTTAGTGTTTGGATTAGCTTAATTATCCTTTCTTGTAATGAAATTCCAGTTTCTGCAAAAAACCTAAAGGGTTTAGCCCTNGGTACTTCTTATAATATCAAGTATAACTCAGATGTCTCTGAGAAAGAATTAAGAAAGGGAATTGATTCATTGCTCTATCACCTTAACAAATCTCTATCAACCTATTTNCCAAATTCTGATATCTCAAAAATTAANAGAGGTGATACTACTGTAGTTGTAGATAAGTATTTTAGAGAGGTATTTGAAAAGGCTTCCGCTGTATGGAAAGCAACTGCAGGTTATTTTGACCCTACTGTTGGTGCGTTTGTAAATGCCTATGGCTTTGGGCCACAGAAAAAATTAAAAGTTTTAGGTCAAGATCAGATTGACAGCTTATTACTGATTACTGGTTGGGAAAAAATTAGACTCTTAAAAAATGGAACTATAGAAAAAACACANCCTAATATTTACATTGATTTTAATGCTTTGGCAAAAGGCTATGTGGTCGANGTAATAGGTAATTATTTAGAGGAACTAGGNGATTCAAATTATATGATAGAGATAGGAGGTGAGGTGCTTGCCTCCGGGAACAGTCCCTTTACAAACAAGCCATGGAAAATTGGGATTGAAAACCCTAATCAAGTAATAAATACTAAATTTATTAAAACTATAAATTTAAAAAATCAGGCATTAGCCAGCTCTGGTAACTACAGAAAATACAGGGTTGATCCTGATACTGGTGAACGTTTTGTTCATTCCATAAATCCCCATACGGGTTTTGCTACAGCTAATAAAGTATTGAGCACTTCAGTAAAAGCAAATGATTGTATGACGGCAGATGCTTGGGCAACTGCACTAATGGTAATACCTCTAGATATTGGAAAAAAATTGATTGAAAATAATCCCGAATTGGATGCACTCTGGATAGTTGACCAAAACAAAATAATCACATCCAAAAATTTTTAGATACTTTTTATTGCTATTGGAATTTTCTCATATTTAAGTCCATAGTATTTTATCTCGCTCAATTTTAATTTGGGAAATAAGTCATAATCATTTGTTTTGAAACCTACACTTTGTAATCTTGAATAGAAGTCATTTCCATAAATTCTTACATGATCGTATTGTCCAAAGGCTTTAGTTCTATCACTACTTTTTAAAATACTTTTGTCTTCAAAAGTTTTTGTTCTTTTTTCGTCTAATGGGACTTGTGCGATCATTGTCCCCCCTTTTTTTAAGACTCTAAATAATTCAGACATTGCTTGTCTATCATCAGGGATATGTTCTAAAACGTGGTTGCAAAGTATTAAGTTAAAGCTATTTTTCTCAAAGGGAAGGTTACAAACATCTGCTTTAATATCAGCTATAGGAGAATTCAGGTCAACAGTTGTATAATCCCAATGGTCAAGCTGTTTAAAATAACGATAAAAAACCTGCTCTGGGGCGAGGTGTAAAACCTTAAGTTTATGTTTAAAAAAATCCGTTTCCCGTTTTAAATAAAGCCATAACAACCTATGTCTTTCTAGAGATAGTGTGCCAGGGCATAATGCATTCTGACGTAATTCTCTCCCATAGCCATACGGTAAAAATTTCTTATACTTTGACCCATCAATAGGATCTTCAAATTGATTACCATTAAAGTACCATCTTAATAATGGTTGAAAGATGAGGCTAAGTCTTATCAAAAATGAACGAGGGAAAATTCTTAATATCCATTTCATAATTTAATGCTATCTTTTTTGAATGGTTTTTCTTCATCAGATACGATACCTAATGATTCATAGATAAAATCAAATGTAGATAGTAGTTCAGGTCTTCCATCAACTAAAGCAACATTATGTTCAAAATGTGCGCTGGGCATTCCATCAGCTGTTTTAATTGTCCATCCATCCTTTAAATATTTAATACTCTTTGTCCCTTGATTAGTCATTGGCTCAACAGCAATTACCATCCCATTGACAAACTTTTTTCCACGTCCTTTTCTACCATAATTTGGAATCTCAGGGGATTCGTGCATTTCCCTCCCTAATCCGTGTCCAACTAACTCACGAACAACCCCATAGCCAAAAGATTCGGTATAGCTTTGTATAGCATGTCCTAAATCACCTATCCTGTTATTATGTCGAAACTGAGCTATTCCTATATACAATGAGGCTTTGGTAACCTTCAATAATTTTTTTACCTCTGGGCTAACTTCACCTACCTCAAAAGTATAGGCATGATCTCCATAAAAGCCATTTTTTAATACCCCACAATCAACGGATAATATATCGCCTTCCACCAATGGGGTATCATTAGGAATACCNTGCACAACCTGCTCATTTGGACTCACACAAAGGGTATTTGGAAAATCATACAAGCCCAAAAATCCNGGTTTAGCTCCAAAATCGCGAATAAACTCCTCTGCCAGCTGATCCAATTTTGATGTGGTTACACCAGGTTGAATTTCTTTGGCAAGCATACCTAATGTTTTTGAGACAATTAGAGCACTTTCGCGCATCAATTCAATTTCCTCTGGACTCTTAATTTTTANCATCTANAGGGTATATGAGTGATTGTAGACTTCTCCCTNAATTATTTTTTTTATATCAGATTCTANTGATTCTACTGGTGATTCAACAAATCTATTTATTTCCTTTCCATTTTTAAAAAAAATAATTGTCGGNACATTNTAAATTTTAAGACCTTTTTCAAAATTAGATGGTGTATTTTTTTCCTCAGACATTGCAAACATTTCCAAATTTTCTTGCTCAAAATCCATAGCNGTAAGAATTTTAAAAAATTGGGGGAGNACNCGCTGACTGTCTAAGCACCAAGTCCCCATAAANACTTTTATTTTTAAATTTTTAGTAAACGGTTTGAGGGTTTTGGCCATTTTGAAGTCGATTTTGACTCGATTAAATTCTTCATTAAACCAGGGCGTAACCTTTGAGGTTTGTAGATTAGCTAAATTAATCTTACCCAGCAAAATGATTTCTCCACTNGTAGCNTCAACCATGGAACTATTAAGTGGTTTTTGTACCTGATTAAGAGTACATGANATTATTGTGATATAGCTTAAGAAAAAGATTTTTTTCATCGTTGTGAAATTATAACTTCTTTTTTTATACAAGAGGTTTTCCAGTCATAACCTTGGGAATATCAATGGACATAAGCTTTAAGATTGTTGGGGCNATATCACCTAAAACACCGTCATTAATATTAGTATGTTCTTTATCTACCAAAATCAGAGGTACGGGGTTNGTAGTGTGAGCNGTATTGGGCGAACCATCNTCATTGATCATTGTTTCGCAATTTCCATGATCGGAAATAACCATAACTTTATAATCATTTTTTAACGCTGCATCAATAATATCACCAGTGCACAGATCAACGGTTTCACATGCTTTTATAGCAGCATTTAAGTCTCCTGTATGACCAACCATATCAGGGTTAGCAAAATTTATACAGATAAAATCTGGAATAGTTTTTTCGATTTTTTTTAGGATGGAATCTCGAACATTGAATGCACTCATTTCTGGTTTCAGGTCATAAGTTGCTACTTTGGGAGAGGGGCACATAATTCTTGTTTCCCCTTCAAAAGGCTCCTCTCGACCACCATTAAAAAAAAAGGTTACGTGTGGATATTTTTCAGTTTCTGCAATACGTACCTGTGATTTTCCCGCTTTGGCAAGTGTTTCGCCAAGTGTATCTGATAAGTTGTCTTTTTCAAAAACAACATTTACCTTTCTGAAAGTTTTATCATAATTAGTTAAAGTAACAAAATGCAAATCGAGTGGAATCATATTTTGTTTTGGATAAGATTTTTGTGAAAGTACTTGAGTTAATTGGCGACCCCGATCAGTTCGGTAGTTAAAAAATATAATTACGTCTCCCGAATCAATTTTGGCAATTGGTTGGTTTTTTTCATCAACAGCAATTATGGGTTCTATAAATTCATCCGTTATCCCACGATTATAACTAGATTTAATTAGCATTTTAATATCTTTTGTGAGTGTTCCTTTACCGTGAACCAGAGCATCATATGCCATTTTTGTTCGTTCCCACCTTTTATCTCTGTCCATTGCATAATACCTACCTATAATAGAGCCTAATTTTCCACCTGTATATTTAAGTTTTTTTTCTAATTTTTCAACATAACTATATCCTGATCTCGGATCAACATCTCGTCCATCAGTGAATCCATGAACAAAAAAATCAGTGAGATTAAATCTGGCAGCCATTTCCATCAGAGCTTCCAAATGATCTAAATGGGAGTGAACGCCACCATCTGAGATTAATCCAAGAAAATGTAACTTTTTTCTACCTTTATATGCATAACTGAATGCTTTTTGGAGAACTTTATTTTGCTGAATACTTTTATCTTGAATCGCTTTAGTAATTTTAACCAAATCTTGGTAAACAACTCTTCCAGCACCTATATTCATATGTCCTACTTCACTATTTCCNATTTGACCATTAGGTAATCCTACATTTTCACCATCCGTTAATAATTTGGCATGCGAGTATTTCTTNTAAAGGCTNTCTATTACTGGAGTTTTTGCAAGATCAGTGGCAGAAATTTTTGGGTTAGGCGAAAACCCCCAACCATCTAAAATCATTAAAATCACTTTTTGATCCATTAAAATTTTTCTGTAAAGATAGTAATTCCAATAGGGTGTGGTCTTTGTGTAGACAGAAAAAATATTTATTGTTACTTTGTATAGATGATAAAAAAAGGGACTGTTTATTGTTCAACTGGGAGTCATTACCGAATTAAATCTGAAGGTGAATTTTACGACTGCAGGATGAAGGGTAAATTCAGGTTNAAAGGAATTAAAAGTACTAATCCAGTAGTAGTAGGTGACAAAGTTTCCTTCAGATTNAACCCTAAAAAGGAATCTGTTGGNGTAATTACAGGTATTGAAACTCGCCAAAATTATATAGTTAGAAAATCTGTTAAACTCTCAAAACAAACACATATCATTGCCGCTAATATTGATCAAGTTTTTTTGTTAATTACTTTAAAAAATCCAAGGACTTCAACAACTTTNATCGATCGTTTTTTGTCAACTGCTCAGGCTTACAAAATTAATATGGTATTGTTATTTAATAAGACTGATACATACAACAAAAAGGAATTAAAAGATATGAGAGATTTGAAGTTGATTTACAAAAAAATTGGATATGATTGCTACGAGATTGTTGCAAAAGACTTAAAAACTTTGACTTTTATAAAGTCTATTATGAAAGGTAAAGTAAATATGATTTCTGGTCATAGTGGAGTTGGAAAATCTACCTTAGTCAACTCACTTTCTCCCGGTTTGGAACTTAAAACTGGAAGTATTTCAAGACTACACAAACAGGGCCAACACACAACTACTTTTGCTGAGATGTTTGACCTTGGTTTATCNAGAATTATTGATACTCCNGGTATAAAAGGTTTTGGTGTAGTNGATATTTTGCCGGAAGAATTATCTGCTTATTTTATTGATTTCGTTTNACTTAGAGAGGGGTGTAAATTTAAAAACTGCTTACACACTNATGAACCTNATTGCGCTGTNAAAGCAGCTATAGAGGCAGGAGTGTTAGCCCCAAGTCGTTATAAATCTTATTTACAAATTTTAAAGGAGGATTCCCTATATCGATAAAATGAGAATAGTGATTCAAAGGGTAAAAGAGGCAGCTGTGAAGGTCGATGATAGGTTAGAGGGAACTATCGGTAAAGGGTTGTTGGTATTTCTTGGAATTGAAAATGATGACGATTTAACAGATGTTATTTGGTTAGTTAATAAATTGTCGAATATTAGAATATTTAATGACACTGAAGGTATTATGAATAAATCTTTGNTACAAGAGTCAGGAGAAATGTTNGTAATTAGCCAGTTTACTTTAATGGCTCTCACCAAAAAAGGTAACCGTCCCTCATATATCCGAGCGGCCAAACACGAAATTGCNAAACCACTCTATGAAAATTTTTTAACTATAGCAGAGGAGGTGCTAGGCAAACCAGTAGCATCAGGTGTTTTTGGGGCAGATATGAAAGTGAGCCTAGTAAATGATGGACCTATCACGCTGGTAATCGATTCCAAGAATAGAGAATAGATTAAATAATATTAACCTCAGGAGTTAAAATTATATCAAACTTCTTAAAAACTTTTAATTGAATTTTTTCAGCCAAAGCTTTAATATCTTTACCATCTGCTTTTCCNTAATTTACCAAAACCAAGGCTTGTTTTTTGTGAACACCTGCATCTCCTGATCTAAAACCTTTGAGTCCAAGGGTATCAATCATCCAAGCGGCGGGAATTTTAATTNTACCCTCCAAATCTTTATAATATGGAATTTTGTGATATTTTTTTTGTAATATTTCTAATTGTGAATTTTTGATTGTTGGATTTTTAAAAAAGCTTCCACTATTTCCAATTTGTTTAGGATTGGGTAATTTCTCTGAACGAATATCTATAACCGCCTTAGCAATATTTTGAATGGTTTTTTCACAACCTTCCAATTTTTTATTTAATTCCTTGTATGATGTATTAATATAATGGGGAGATTTTTTTAGTAAAAANTTTACTGAGGTAATAATATATTTTCCTTTAAGCTTATTCTTAAATATTGAATTTCGGTAACCAAATTGGCACTGCGCTTTATNAAATATTTTCTTNACCCCACTATTTACAGAGACAGCNTCGCAACTTGAAAAAACAGATTTGAGTTCTGCACCATATGCACCAATATTCTGNATTGGAGCTGCACCAATACTTCCNGGGATTAATGCTAAGTTTTCAACACCTCCCAAATCATTTTTCAAGCACCATAAAACAAAATCGTGCCAGTTTTCCCCTGCAGCTACTTTTAAGGTTGCGAATTCATCATTTTCATTTATAACTTTTATACCTTTAGATTCAATTCTCATTGTTAGTCCATCAAAATCTTTAGTAAGTAAAATGTTACTACCGCCACCCAAGATTAAAATCTTTTCATTCTTTTTTTGACTAAGGACGTATTGAATCTCTTTAGTGCTTTTAACTCCTACAAATTGTTTAGACAGAACATTAATTCCAAAAGTGTTATATGATTGAAGCGAAATTTTTTTTTGAAAATTTAAATTCATTATCTAATATAGAAAATTGACTATAAATTATTATATGCAACCAATGCTTTTTCTAAAATTTCAACAGCACGTTTTAATTTGCTAGACTCCAAAACAAAGGCTAATCTGACTTGATCTTTTCCTAATCCTGGTGAAGTGTAAAATCCTGCTGCAGGAGCTAACATTACAGTTTGTCCATCATGNTGAAAATCGGATAGTAGAAATTTTGAGAAATCTTCAGCATTATTTACTGGAAGTTTTACAATACAATAGAATGCACCCATAGGGNTAGAAACCTTTACGTCCTTNATTTTCTCTAAGGCTTCAATCACAACTTTTCTTCGAATTGTATATTCTTTTTTTACATTTTCTAAATAGGATTTTGGAGCGGTAATTGCAGCTTCACTGGCCATTAAAGCAAGGGATGGNGGAGATAATCTGAGATGTGCAAATTTAAGAGCTGTTGNCATCAATTTTTTATTTTTTGAAATCATACATCCAACCCTTGCTCCGCAAAGACTATATCGTTTAGATACAGAATCTATCATAATAGAATGTAGATTTGCTTTCTTATTTTGCAGAATGGAATAATGTTTTGAATCTGTATAAATAAATTCGCGGTAAACTTCATCAACAATTATAAAAATATCTTTCTNCACAGCTAAATCAACTAGCGAATTTATTTCAGCGATAGTATAAAGATATCCTGTTGGATTATTGGGATTACAAATCAATATAGCTCGGGTTTTATCCGTTATCTTTTCTTCAAAATCCTTAACTGGAGGTAACTCAAATTTATTTTCAAAATTTGAGGCAACTGGAATTACATCTAAGCTTGAAGATGCGGCGAAACCATTATAATTTGCATAAAATGGTTCTGGAATAATAATTTGATCCCCAGCATCACAAATAACATTCAAGGTAAACGAAAGTGCTTCACTTGCACCTGTGGTGACAATAATATCATCCGCATCAATTGAGATATCATGTTGCTTGTAATATCTACAAAGTTTTTTACGGTACGACAATGATCCTTGAGACGAACCATAGGGAAGAAGCTTTAAATTGTGATTACGAATAATTTCCATTGCTTCAGCAGGAGCATTTATATCAGGTTGTCCTATGTTTAGGTGTAATATCTCTATTCCTCGTGACTTAGCCTCATCAGCATGAGAAACTAATTTCCTTATGGGAGATGAAGGGAGTTCTTGTCCTTTTTTAGATATTTTTGGCATTTCAATTTCTATGATTGCAAATATTCAAAAAAAAACCCTTAAAATAGATTCTAAGCTGAAAATTGTAGAAAATTTAAATATCTTAACTATTAATTTATTTAGCTAATACGTTTCCTTTTATCTTTAAGGCAATTATTGGTGAACTTGGGGCGTTGGTATTGACAGTAATAGTTTTTCTAAAAACNCCGATTCGATTTGTATCATATTTAACTTGAATTTCGCCCTTTCCCCCAGGTGGTATGGGCGCATTGGGCTTTTTAGGTACTGTACAGCCACAACTCGATTTTACTCCTTGAATTTCAATAGGTACATCACCAATATTTTGAAATGTAAATGTTCTGACACCATTACTACCTTTTAAAATTTCTCCATAGTCAATAGTATCTGTTTCAAAACTGATTAGCGCTCCCTTTTCTTGTGCAAAGANGGATAAAGGAACAAGAAAAAAAATAATTTGTGCAAACCGTTTCATATTTTCAATTCTTTANTATCATAAATTTACAACTTTAATGTCAAAACCAAAATTCAATCANCTTTTANAATAATAAAAGGTATATTACTTTTGTAAAGTAATTATATTCNTAAATAACTATGAGTATTCCACCGAATTTCGTGTCAAAAAAAATTGAAAAGAAGTGGTATTCTTATTGGATGAAAAATAATTTTTTTANCTCTATACCTGATGANAGAGAACCTTACACAATAGTAATTCCTCCCCCTAATGTAACAGGAGTACTCCATATGGGACACATGTTAAATAACACTCTTCAGGATATAATTATCCGTCGTGCAAGAATGCAAGGGTACAATGCATGCTGGGTACCTGGTACAGACCATGCCTCTATCGCAACGGAGGCNAANATTGTTGCTAAATTGAAAGANCAAGGAATTGACAAATCCGATTTAACTCGAGAGGAATTTCTTAAACATGCCTGGGATTGGAAAAAAGAATATGGTGGAGTTATATTGGAACAGTTAAAGAAACTGGGCTGCTCTTGTGATTGGAATCGGACAAAATTTACATTAGACGAGCAAATGTCTGCTAGCGTATTAGAAGTTTTTATAAAGCTCTTCAATGAAGGATTAATTTATAGGGGTTATCGAATGGTCAACTGGGATCCAGAGGCAAAAACAACCTTGTCTGACGAGGAGGTTATATATGAGGATCGTGAAGGTCAATTGTATTATATCGCATATCAAGTTAAGGATAGTGATGAAAAAATTATCGTTGCTACAACAAGACCAGAGACAATTTTTGGGGACACTGCTGTTTGTNTTAATCCTAAAGATGATCGTTACTCACATTTAAAAGGTAAAAGATTGATTGTACCGATTGCAAATAGGGATATCCCCTTAATAATGGATGAATATGTAGACATGGAATTTGGNACGGGNTGCTTGAAAGTTACACCTGCCCATGATATTAATGATAAACAACTTGGGGAAAAATATAATTTGGAAGTGATTGACATTTTCAATATTGACGCCACACTAAATAATCATGGTCTCTCNTTTAANGGNCTGGACCGATTTGTTGCTCGTAAAGAAATAGTTAAATTACTTGAAGAATCAGGGAAGCTTATAAAAAAAGAAAATCACCGACATAAAGTTGGGACCTCGGAGAGAACTAAAGCAGTAATTGAACCTAGATTATCAGAACAATGGTTTTTAAAAATGAAAGATNTTGCTAAACCCGCAATTGAGGCTGTTTTGAATAGTGATGAAATTCAATTAGTTCCTGAAAAGTTTAAAAATTCATATCGTCATTGGATGGAGAATATTCGAGATTGGAATATTTCACGTCAACTTTGGTGGGGTCAGCANATACCTGCTTATTATTACAGCGATAATAANTTGGAGTTTGTNGTTGCTAAAGATGTTGAAAGTGCCCTTAAAAAGGCNAGAAAGATTACTGGTAATAAAAGTTTAACCCAATCTGATTTGCGACAAGATGAGGATGTACTTGATACATGGTTTTCCTCTTGGCTATGGCCAATCTCTGTGTTCAATGGAGTTTTAGAACCAGAAAATACTGAGATTAATTATTATTATCCCACAAAAGACTTGGTTACTGGACCGGATATTTTATTTTTTTGGGTTGCGAGAATGATAATGTCAGGGTATAAGCTCAGAAATCGACCCCCTTTTTCAAATGTTTACTTAACAGGTTTAGTACGTGACAAACTAGGTAGAAAAATGTCTAAACAATTAGGTAATTCACCCAATGCTCTAGACTT
>NZOY01000061.1 GCA_002695445.1 Flavobacteriaceae bacterium | reverse complement strand
CCTGACGTAACAAGGAGCCATTGGGGTGCTGATGTTTCCGCTGAATATTTCTATAATGAAAATATAGCGATTTGGGCAAATTATTCTCATATCAGTCAAAACGAGTGGATTCCTGGACAAGACAACGATGATGATCTGCCTTTTCCAAGCTACTTAAATACGCCACTTAACAAATATAGAGGTGGATTAAGATTTAATTATGATACAGTAAGAGCAAGTCTATCATACCAATATGATACTGCATTTTTCTCAAATTTTGGAGCTGGCTTTGGAGGTGATACTCCTGAGAGACATACTTTTGATGGTAATATAGGCTTTAAATTAATGGATGGAGTATTTTTTGATATTCAGGCTACTAACCTTTTGGATCGAGAGTATCGTCAGTATCCAGGTCTTCCGATAATAGGAAGAAGAGTCTTATTTAAAACAACCTTTAATTTCTAGAACCAATTAATTAAAATTTATAAGCACCCTTTTGGGTGCTTTTTTTTTAAATTATTATTTTCAAGGGAGCTTATTTTATTCTATATAAACCAGATTTAATGATTCAGTCTTTAAAATCTGCGGCTATTTTTTATCTATTTGAACTATATGTTTTCATACTAGTTTAAATTGTTAGTAATACTTTGATTTATTAAGGCCTTTTGTGTTGCATTTTATTTATTGCTATACATTATATTTGCAATCTAATATACACTGAAATATTATTCAAAAATAAATATTAATCATGGCTAAACCTTTAGGGACTGTATCACAAATAATTGGACCTGTTGTGGATGTTACTTTTTCGGGGGATGACAATAGTCTTCCAAAAATTTATGATTCATTAGAAATCACAAAAAGTGATGGGAATAAATTGATTCTTGAGGTTCAATCACATATTGGAGAAAATACGGTCAGAACAGTTTCTATGGATTCGACTGATGGCCTAAGTCGTGGCACTCAGGCAATCGCTACTGGTAGTCCCATCCAAATGCCAATCGGTGAGGCTGTTTATGGAAGACTTTTTAATGTCATTGGTGACGCAATTGATGGCTTGGGAGATTTACCCAAAAGTCGTGATGATGGTTTACCTATTCACCGACAAGCCCCTCCTTTTGAGGATTTATCGACCTCAACGGAGGTTTTATTTACAGGAATTAAGGTAATTGATTTGATTGAACCATATGCTAAAGGAGGTAAAATTGGTCTATTTGGTGGAGCAGGAGTAGGAAAAACAGTTTTAATTCAAGAGCTGATCAACAACATTGCTAAGGGTCATGGTGGGTTATCTGTTTTTGCTGGTGTAGGCGAGAGGACAAGAGAAGGAAATGACCTGTTACGTGAAATGTTAGAGTCAGGAATTATTAAATATGGGGATGATTTTTTAAAATCAATGGAAGAAGGTGGATGGGATCTTAAAAAAGTTAATAAAAAATCTATGTTAGAATCTAAGGCAACCTTTGTATTTGGGCAGATGAATGAGCCACCTGGAGCTCGAGCTCGTGTTGCATTATCAGGTTTGACTATTGCAGAATATTTTAGAGATGGAGCTGGAGACGGGCAGGGAAAGGATGTTCTTTTTTTTGTAGATAATATTTTCCGATTTACACAGGCTGGTTCTGAGGTATCCGCTCTTCTAGGTCGAATGCCCTCCGCAGTAGGTTACCAACCTACTTTAGCAACTGAAATGGGTGCCATGCAAGAAAGAATTACTTCAACAAAAAAAGGATCAATTACATCTGTACAAGCAGTTTATGTCCCTGCAGATGATTTGACTGATCCAGCTCCTGCAACTACTTTTGCTCACTTGGATGCTACTACTGTATTATCTAGAAAAATTGCTGAATTAGGCATCTATCCTGCGGTTGATCCATTAGATTCAACTTCTCGTATTTTAACGGCTGAGATTCTAGGTGAAGAACATTACAACTGCGCACAAAGGGTAAAAGAGCTTTTACAACGTTATAAAGAACTTCAGGACATTATTGCCATTTTGGGAATGGAGGAACTTTCTGAAGATGATAAACTTGCAGTATCCAGAGCTAGAAGAGTTCAGCGTTTTCTATCTCAACCTTTTCATGTAGCAGAACAATTTACTGGAATACCTGGAGTTTTAGTTGATATAAAAGATACTATAAAGGGTTTTAACATGATCATGGACGGTGATTTAGACCATTTACCTGAAGCAGCTTTTAACCTTCAGGGTACTATTGAAGACGTTATAGAGGTTGGTGAAAAAATGCTAGCTGAAGCGTAATGTATTTAGAAATTGTATCTCCAGAAGCCACCCTTTTTTCTGGCGAAGTTGATTCCGTAAAAGTTCCAGGTTCAGCAGGAGACTTCCAGATGCTTAATAATCATGCCCCAATAGTTTCAACACTTAAGAAGGGAATAGTAAAAATATCTGGTAAAATAGATTTGGACGAAGACTTAATAAAAAGCAAATTTGAAAAAGAAGATGCTAATACATTTCTTTTTAAAATAAATTCCGGTACTGTAGAGATGCGAAACAACAAGTTGATTCTACTCGCAGAATAATATTAGTTTTTTATTTCAATTACATTAATGATGAAAAATCTATCAACTAAATTATTTTGTATTATACTTTTTCCTTGTTTTATTTTTGCTCAAAATGAAATATCAAAGGATTCAGTCTTAATAGAAAACTTGTTGGAAGTTGTTTTGACTTCTAACCGTCTTGAGGTTCCATTTAATCAAAAATCTAAAACTGTTCAATTAATAACTGCTGAACAAATTCATCAAAGTGGAATTACTCATTTGGTTGATATTTTACAACAAGTTGCAGGAGTTGATATTAAAAGAAGAGGAGCAGGTGCAGCTCAAGCTGATTTAAATATACGTGGGGGGACTTTTGATCAAACACTATTACTTATTGATGGAATAAAGCTTGATGATTCTCAAACGGGACATCACACACTTAACTTTCTACCACCAACAGAAATGGTAGAAAGAATTGAAATTATCAAAGGCCCCGCTGCAAGAGCTTATGGTCAAAATGCATTCACAGGAGCTATTAATATTGTAACCAAAAAAGAAATACCTGATCGTTTTTCTATTAATTTGCAAATGGGAAATTATGATCAAACCAATGGGTCTATTTTATTTGGAGATGTTAGTAAAAAAAATAATTTAATAGGCTTCATATCTAAAAACACCTCTGATGGATATAGGTATAACTCTGACTACGACCAAAGTAATTTCTTTATTAAATCAACATTCAATCAAAGTAAAAGGCCAATTGATTTAATTACCAGTTTCTCAGGAAGGAAATTCGGAGCAAATGGTTTTTATGCTACGCCTTCTGCAATTGACCAATATGAAGAAACTCAAGCGAGTTTGGTTGCCTTATCTCAACGATATATAAAGGGCCGCATTATTTTTAAACCTAAAGCTTATTGGCGAAGGGGCCAAGATATGTATGAATATATCAGAAATAAACCCGAAATCTATCGAAACTTACATATAACAAATAAAATTGGAGGATCATTAGATACTTCAATTGAATCTAATTTTGGTCTTACAGGAATGGGAATAGATATTTCTCGAGTAGATATAAGGAGTAATAATTTAGGGAATCGAAATCGAATGATGATGAACTTTTTTTTAGAACATCGTTTTTACTTTCTTAATAATAAGATTGATGTTACTCCTGGAATAGCTACAAACTATTTTTCAGATTTTGGATGGCACAGTTTTCCAGGTATTGATATTGGGATTCAAATTAATTCTAAGTTACGTTTTTATGGAAATCTTGGCTCAACATATCGTATTCCAACTTTCACAGATTTATTTTATTCAGACAGAACTACTATGGGAAATTCTGGTCTTAAGCCTGAGGAGGCATATTCAAGTGAGGCTGGCATTCGTTTCTCCTCCCCTAATGTTGAAATGTCTTTAGCTTACTTTAATAGAAAATCTGAAAATTTAATTGATTTTGTAAAGACCAATGAAGAAGATCTTTGGAAAGCTGAAAATATTCAACAAATTAAGACCCGAGGGATTGATTTTGAACTTCTTCATACAATTAAATTCAATTACTTAATCCATCGATTTAAAATAAGTTATTCTTATTTAGAAAATGAATTAGAAAATAGTAAGTTTAATTTTTCTAGATATTCTATAAATAATGATTTGAGGCATCATTTTGTTTACTCATATAGTTTACCAATTACTAAAAAATTAAACTTTTTTATTGTGTATAAATATATTGAGAGATATTTGGAAGATTCATATAACCTATTGGATATTTCAGCTCGTTGTTCTTTGAATGCTTTTGAATTAAGTTTTTACTTCAATAATGTTTTCAATACCGAATATTGGGAATCTAATCTAGTGCCAATGCCTAAAGGTAATGGACTTATTGGTTTAAGTTATTCTTTTTGATTTTCAAGACTAATTATATTTTCCATAATTAGTTCTGTTTCCCAACCACGATAATTAAGAGCTGACCAAACTTTTTTCTTTTTTATAACTAAAGGCGTATTTCTATTCGATATCCAAAACTTTTTAACTAGAATTTTACAACAATCTAAATACTCTTCATCAGATATTTCTTTTAATGCATTCTTAATATTCCAATCTGAAATTTCTCGTATCTTTAGTTCTCTAATTATTCTGATTTTACCCCAATTTTTTATCCTAAACTTTCCTCGAACAAAGCTTTTAGCAAAGCGAGTTTCGTTTAAGTAGTCTGTTTCAATTAATTTTGTAATGATTACATCTTTTGCATTTTTCTGAACCCCAAGTTCTCTCAGTTTTTGTTTCACTTCTTTGTGGCAACGCTCTTGGTAAGCACAATAATGCTCTAGTTTTTTTTTAACTTCATTTAGCGACAAAAGATTTTTTTTCGAACTGATTTTCAAAAATAATAAGTTTTTAAAACATTAGATTGTTTATATGAATTTGAAAAAAAAATAAATTAAAACTAATTAATTACTAGTAATTTCCGAAGCTACCATAGCTTAAGATTTTTTCAAGAACCTTATAATTTATTTTTAAATAATACTATAAAAAAAACCGCCATAGTAACATGGCGGTTTTTAATTATCTAGTTCGAAGCAGCCTTCTATTCTTGTCTAGAAATCTGAACTCCAAATAAAGGTAAGCATCTCGTGGTACAATACGTACCCACTTTTTGTACTTAATAAACCATTTGGCTCGGATGGAAGGTGTGCCACTGGTTAAATAGGCTCCCAAAAAGGGGTGAATGTGTAAATACAAATCCTTCTTTTTGTGGCTCCTGTGCTTGATAATCTTATCAAGCTCTGCGTTGATTTTCTCAATTAAAACAATAGGTGCCTCTACCTCCCCATTTTTATTGGGATTTGGCTCTCTTGTTTTAATTTTCATCTCAGGGCGTACCCTTTGACGTGTGATTTGAATTAATCCAAACCGACTCGGTGGTAGAATTTTATGTTTAGTCCTATCACCTTTCATCTCCTCTCGGAGATGCTCAAATAATTTTCTGCGATTTTCATTTTTGATAAGGTCAATAAAATCGACAACAATTATTCCTCCTAAATCTCTTAACCTTACTTGTCTAGCAATTTCACTAGCTGCAATTAGATTTACATCTAATGCAGTCTGTTCCTGAGACTTTGCTTTATTTGATCTATTTCCACTGTTCACATCAATTACATGAAGAGCTTCTGTATGTTCAATTACCAAATAGGCTCCTTTTTGCATTGAAACTGTTCTTCCAAAGGCAGTTTTGATTTGTCTTTCAATTCCAAAATGATCAAAAATAGGATTGGATTTGTTTTTAAAATACCTGACGATAGATACCTTATCAGGAGCAATTGTACTCAAGTAATCCTTAATTTCGTTTTCCATTTCAGGATCATCAACATGAATTCCTGTGAAATCATTATCGAAAATATCTCTCAAAATAGATGATGATCGATTAATTTCACTAAGAATTTTAAAGGGATAATTGTCTATTTTAATAAACTTCCTACACAAATTTTTCCATCTACTTAATAGCTGTTGTAAATCAGCATCTAATTCCTTTACTTTTTGGTTATTAGCAACGGTTCTGATTATAACGCCAAAACCTTTTGGACGAATACTTTTTACCAGCTTTTTTAAACGAGTTTTTTCAGCATTACTTTCAATTTTCTGAGATATAGAAATGCGATCCGAAAAAGGAATTAAAACCATAAATCTTCCAGCTAAGGACAACTCAGAACTTACTCTGGGTCCTTTTGTAGAAATAGGTTCTTTAACAATTTGAATAAGTATATTCTGTTGGGGCTTCAAATAGTTTTGAATCGAACCATCTTTAGGNATTTCTTTTTCTAAACGGAAATTTTTTAAAGAATAATCTTTGATTTTACCTGAGCTTACCAGTTTAAAAAATTTTAACAAAGAGGGCAGATTAGGGCCTAAATCATGATAGTGCAAAAAACCATCTTTTTCATGGCCNACATCTATAAATGCTGCATTTAGACCTGATACAGGTTTTCTGATTTTGGCAGCATAAATGTCACCCACAGAGAACTTGTTGTTGTCCACTTCTTTATTGAGCTCAATTAACTTTCCATCCTTGAGCAGNGCAAAATCAACAGCAGAGGAATTCGATCTTATAATCAATTCTTTATTCACTCTGATTAATTTTTAGTAACCACAACTGAATTAGTTGNNGTAGTTAAACAATAAATATTCAGGATTTTCCTGGAGACATTACTTGATTGTAACGTCAAATTTCAATGAACTTTGGACATATTTTTAAGTGCATTTCCAAACACTATTTTTTCTTGTGGCGGTTAGCTCTCCTACGCTTTTTTCTTTTGTGCGTGGCTACCTTATGCCGTTTTCTTTTTTTACCACTTGGCATAGTTAAATTTAGGTTTATTTTTTAAATAATTTTTATGCAACTTCAACTTTTGATTTTACACCATTTACGAACACCTTAGCCGGTTTAAATGCAGGTATGTTGTGGGCAGGGATCTTNACAGCTACGTTTTTAGAAATATTTCTTCCTGTTTTTTCAGCACGAGTTTTTATAATGAAACTTCCAAATCCACGAAGGTAAACATTTTCACCTTTCTCAAGAGAGTCTTTAATCTCGTGCATAAACTTTTCAATTGTAGCTTGGACATCTGTCTTATCAATACCAAGCTGATTAGATATATTNCTTACAATATCAGCTTTTGTCATATTTAAATAGTTAATTTATTAATAAACTCTAAAGGCTTGCAAATATAAAAATTAAAATGACAATTCATTCAGNCTTACCTTTTTATATTTGTCATATGATTTTTCACGAAATTTTGATGAAATGGTTTCAGGGTCACAGCCGTTCATTTCCATGGCGGGAAAATACTAATCCATATAATGTGTGGATATCTGAAATTATTTTACAGCAAACTAGAGCAGCGCAAGGNTTACCTTATTATAAAAAATTTGTTNAAAATTTCCCTAACCTTCACTCNTTGGCCGAGGCATGTCAGGATGATATTTTAAAATTATGGGAGGGCCTAGGCTATTATTCAAGAGCAATCAATCTTCATGCAACAGCTATAAAAATTATGAACGATTATGGGGGNAATTTTCCAAATGACTATCANGAAATAAGAAAATTGAAGGGTATTGGNGATTACACTGCTAGTGCAATAGCATCAATATGTTTTGGACAAAAGCATGCTGTTGTTGATGGCAATGNATTTAGAGTTCTGTCAAGGATTTTTGGAATTGATACTCCAATCGATACTTATAAGGCAAAAAAAGTTTTCAAACGAAAATCAACCCAACTCATGATGGATGCNAATCCTGGAGAATATAATCAAGCCTTAATGGAATTTGGTGCTTTACAATGTAAACCCAAGNGNCCAATTTGTAANAATTGCATCTTCNTNAATGATTGCATTGCATTTAATNTTAATAAAGTAAATGATTTNCCTGTAAAGACAAAAAAAATAAATATTAAAACAAGGTTTTTTAATTACATAGTCATAATAAATGAACAAAATAAAACTATTTTAGAAAAAAGAACNGCTAAAGGAATTTGGAGAAATTTATATCAATTTCCCCTTATTGAAGAATTAAACTCTANNAAAAAAATTAATGANTCATCTNTTAAAAAATTGTTAAGTAAATATGGAATTGATGGAAATTATTNNATAGAAAAATGGAATGAAAAGCCAATAATACATAAATTANCCCATCANCATTTAAAAATTGATTTTTGGATATTAAAAACTGTTAAAAGTAAAAAATTAAATATTGAATGGTCAAAAATAGATCTTTATCCAATGCCCAAAGCACTNCAAAACTTTAAAGAGAATTTTTTTATTAACTGATTGTGATTCATTAAATTTGAGATGAAAATCCTAATTTTTTAATAATGAATGGTACCTTAAACAAAGTTATGTTAATCGGTCATCTTGGCGACGATGTTAAAATCCACTTTTTTGAGGGTGGTGGATGTATAGGGAGGTTCCCGATTGCNACCAATGAAGTNTACACAAATAAAACTTCAGGAGAGAAGGTGACTAATACTGACTGGCATAATGTGGTCCTTAGAAATAAGGCAGCTGAAATTTGTGAAAAATACCTTAGTAAAGGAGATAAGATTTATATTGAGGGACGTTTGAAAACTAGAAAATGGCAGGATCAGGATAAGAAAGACCGTTATACAACTGAGATCAATGTTGATGAATTTACTTTTCTTAGTACTAAAAAGAATGAATCAGATCCAGCTAACACCTCACCCTCTACTCCCCCTGATTTGCCTAATGATTCTTCACAAGATGATCTTCCATTTTAATAAAAGCAAACCTTAATTGGATCCGGACTCCGCTAGCCTATTTTTTGGTTTATTTGAAATACATGGGTCNTTTGTAATTCAATTGTGCTCNATACTATTTTTATTGATTGCGTCTGGATTAATTTCGGGTGCTGAAGTAGCTTTTTTTTCTTTAACAAAAGAACACTTAGAGTCTGAAAAAGAGAAAATTTCAAGACAGATGGAGATAACCAAAAAGTTACTCAAACAGCCCAAAAGATTATTGGCTACTATATTGATTACCAANAACTTTATCAATATTGCAATTGTTTTGTTGTTTGCATTAATTGGGGAGATTTTATTTAGCTCAATTGAAAATCAATTACTTATTTTATTAATTGAAATTGGATTGATAACTTTTCTTATTTTATTTTTTGGAGAAATTTTACCAAAAGTATATGCTAATAGGAATGCNTTAAAATTTTCAAAANCAATGGCATTTCCTNTNTATTTTATTGATCGCTATCTCCTTTTCTTTATTACATTACCAATGAGTAAGGTAACCCGTTTTATGGAGTCAAGATTATTACAGAAAAACAATGAATTTTCAATAGATAAGATTTCTCAGGCACTTGAGCTTACTGCTGAGGAAGAAACAACAAAGGAAGAACAAAGGATANTAAAAGGNATAGTAAATTTTGGAAATACCGATACAAANCAGGTAATGTGTCCTCGTATTGATTTATTTGCTTTATCTCAGGAGATGGATTTGGAAACTATAATAAATCAAATTCTTCAAAGGGGTTTTTCAAGGGTTCCAGTTTATCAAGAAACTATCGACAATGTAATTGGAATTTTATATACTAAAGATCTTTTACCCTATTTAGATAGACCAAATTTTAAATGGCAAAAACTTTTAAAACCCCCCTTCTATGTTCCTGAGAATAANAAGTTGGATGATCTTTTAAAAGAATTTCAAAATAAAAAAATTCATTTAGCTGTCGTAGTAGACGAATATGGTGGAACCTCNGGTGTTATTACTCTTGAAGATGTTATCGAGGAAATCGTGGGAGATATTAGTGATGAATTTGATGATGAAGAATTAATTTATTCAAAACTTGATAATAGNACTTATGTTTTTGATGCTAAAATTAATTTGAAAGATTTTTGTAAGGTAATCGAAATTGACGAGGATGAAGGTTTTGAAAAAGCTAAAGGGGAATCAGAATCACTAGCAGGTTTTATCCTTGAATTGTCTCAAGCTTTTCCCAAAATTGGTCAAGTTGTCTTATATAATTCTTACCAATTTATTATAGAATCTGTTGATAGGAAAAGAATCAAGAGAGTTAAAGTTATTTTACCTCAAAAANTATGATTTATTCTTTTACAGAAATTCGATTTTTATTGATATTAATATTTTTTTTTAGTTCATGCGATGGTCTGGTTCAGCCTAGGCCAAAAGCTATGTTGAAGCTAGAATATCCAATTCCAGAGTATAAAAAAACTCTTAACAAGTACCCTTTTGATTTTGAATTTAATCAATATGCACAATTAAAAGGAACAAACAAACTTGCTCCAGATATATATTATCCAGAGATGAAAGCTACACTTTACCTATCATATGTTAAGGTTAAAAAAAATATTGATTCACTTTTAAACGACGCATATAAAATACCCAGTAAACATATGATTAAAGCAGATGCAATACCTGAGAGGGTTTATATTGCTAATAAACGGAAAGTTTATGGAACTTTATTTTCTGTAGTTGGTAATGCTGCCTCACAGCTCCAATTTTTTCTTACCGACTCTACCAAAAATTTTTTAGTTGGTTCTTTATACTTCTATTCAAGACCATATTATGATTCAATTATGCCAGCTGCAAAATATATAGAAAAAGACGTTATTCATTTGATGGAGACATTGAGCTGGAAGAACTAATCAATTAATTCTAAATCAGAGACCGAGTAATTATTAGAGGTATTTAGAACAATTTGAGTAATATCATTGGGGTTTAAAATATCTGCGTCAAATATTAAAGTAGCTTTTTTTGTTTTGAAATTAACTTTAGCTGATTTAACTCCAGCAGTTTTATTTAGATTTTTTTCAATTGTAGCTGCGCAACCAATCGCACATGTCATTCCTTCAATATTCATTATAATTTGTTTTGGATACTTTAGATTGATTTCAATATCATTTTTAGAAGAATTTACAATTTTCGCTTTAATAGAATCATTATTATTACATGCTGTAAATACCAGTATTATAATACAAGCTAGGAAAGATTTAANAAGGCTATAAATCATTANACAAAATTAAAAAAACAGTTATAATATTAAAATTTATAATTATAGAAAATTTAAAACACTAAATAATTTTGTAGAATTCCTAGAAATTAGGACGTTCAGTTGGATTTCCATATTTGTCATAATAACTAACTTTCAATTTCCTTCCCATAAAGTAAATATTTTCTAACCCTTTTAAAATATCAATTCCCNTACCTGTAACTACAATTCTCATGTAATTTGGATTTAAATATTTTTTTGAAACACGTCTAATATCCTCTTTATTTACTTTTTGAATATTTTTCAGNAGGTTATTATAAAAATTCGATGAAAGCTTTTGTGTTTTTTTATTATAGGCGAAATTTGCAATATTAGATGGATTCTCCATTGATCGAATTAAATTACCTGCATATTTTTTTTTGACTAAATCAAGCTCCTCATCACTTACAAACTTTTTTGACATTTTATCAATTTCATAAAGTAATTCTAAAACCGAACTATCAGTAACAGCGTTTCTTACACTTGCATAAGCTCTAAATCTTGACTTTGTCTTGTAATTAAAAGAATAACGAGAATAGGAACCATAAGTATATCCCTTATCCTCTCTTAGATTAAGAAATAGTCTTGCTTCGGCTCCTCCTCCTAAAATTTGATTTGCAATTAAAAGCGAATAATAATCAGTATTATTTTTATCAATTCTTGCAGTAGATAAAACTGAAATTTCAGATTGAACTGCGTTTGGCATTTCCACAAAGTCAATTACAGTTTGATTGACATTTTTTGGGTTTTCAAATGTTGATTTGTTTACATTTCTTTTTTTCCAGTTTCCAAAATATTTTTGAGTTAATCTTTGGGCGGTTTCAAAATCGATATCTCCAACAACAATGATGTAAGCTTTTTTNGGAGAGAACCTTTCTAGGTAGAGTTCATTGATATCTGAGATATTGATCCTACTGATGCTTTTCTCTGAAGCATATTCTCCATAGGGATGGTTCCGACCATAAGATAGGAGATTTTCTACCCTTCTAGCGGCCGCTTTTACATCCTTTTTACTTACTTTAATTCCTTCTAAAATTTTATCTTTTTCTTTTTCAAACTCCTCAGTTAAGAAGTTAGGATTTAGAGCTGCATCAGCCATCATCTCAAAAACTCGAGGAAAATAACGNCTCAAAGATTCTGCGCTGGCAGATGATGAACTAAAACTCAAACTTGCTCCCATGAAGTCAATTTCTTCTTCAAAATCGTCTTTCGAAATATTTTTAGAGCCTTTGCCTAACATAATTCCTAATAGTGACTGAACTCCTGTTTTATCTTGAGATAAATAAAGGGGGTTGTCGATTCTTAAACTAACCGAAACCCTAGGAAGCTTNNGGTTTTCAACTACCATCAATGTAATTCCATTGTCAAATATAAATTCTTTAGGTTCCCCGAAGTTTATCTCTGGTGGTGGACCAGATTTAGGAGGTAATGATCGATCTACCTGAGCGATTAAAACTAAATTACTTAAGAGGATAATACTTAAACTTAGTTTAAAAGCCCTCATTATTGTTATTTTTTTCGTTTTCAGGTAAATAATATAACTCCAGTCTTTGGTTAGGATTGAGGTAAAGTCTTGCCACTGATTTTATTTCTTCTTTAGTGATTGATTTGTATANGTCTAGTTCCTTATTTATTAAATCTGTATCTCCATAAAAAGTATAATATTCAGCTAATGAATTGGCAATTCCCTCAACTTTAGAATTAGATCTTATGAAGCTTGATTCAAATTGATTATTTAGCTTTTGAAAGTCATTTTCAGATATTAGCTCTGATTGAATTTTATCAATCTCTTTGTCGATCTCCTCAATTAATGTTTTGATTTTAGTTTTACCAATGGGTAGGCTTAAAATTACGTAAGTGCTGTAATCCTCATTACTTATATTAAATGCTTCAACTTGTAAGGATATTTTCTTTTTTTCAACTAATCTCTTGTGAAGCTTTGAACTTTTTCCACCACTAAGGTAAGTAGAAATCATGTTTAAAACCCTTGCCTCTCTTGAATTTCGTTTAGGTGTTCTGTAGGCTAAAAATATAGCTGGAATCTCAATGTTTGGATCAAAAGTCTTTGCTTTAATCGTTTTGTTTATTTGAGGTTCTTCAATCAATTTTCTTATGACTTCATCTCCTCTTGGAATATCCTCAAAGTAATCTTTGATCCATTTTTTAGTTTGAATCACGTCTATATCCCCTGCTACAGTAAGAACAGCATTATTAGGGATGTAATATTTTTTATTGAAAGCCAAAAATTCTTCCAATTTAGCAGCATCGAGGTGTTCCATCTTCCCTATAGTGGTTTGCTTATAAGGATGCACTTTAAACAAATGAGATTTAACTTCTTCATTCCATTTTCCATAGGGACTATTATCGTATCTCATTCGCTTTTCTTCTTTAACTACCTCATTTTGAGTATCTACACCAATTTTATCAATCACAGGATGAAGCATACGCTCTGATTCCATCCAAAGTCCTAGCTTCAGATTATTTGAAGGGAAATTTTCATAGTAATAAGTAAAATCATCAGTAGTATATGCGTTATTGGATCCTCCGTTTGAAGTTACAATATTGAACCACTTACCTTTAGGAATATTTTTTGTACCCTCAAAAAGAAGGTGTTCAAAAAAATGAGCAAAACCAGTTCGATCTGGATCTTCATCCTTTGATCCAACATGATATAGTACTGATATTGTAACTATTGGAACGGAGTTGTCTCGGTGTAAAATGACATGAAGACCATTTTTAAGATCGTATTCTTCAAAATTTACACTTTGACAAAATGAAAATGATGCTAATAGAAAAAAGATAATAAAAGAAAACAGCCTTGGACTTTTCAATATTTATATCAGTTTTAATTATTTAATTAAGTTAATAAAATTAATATCAAATTGTTGTTAAAAGTGTTTATTTAATACTAATCAGTTAAGTAATTCATATTGAAATTTAATAAATTTGATTAACTGCATTTAATAACAATAACAATAAGGCTAAAAATCAATTAATTAAACAAAATGAAAAACATCTTTTCAATATCTATTATTTTACTTTTTTTATTAAATGATCCTTTATTTGGTCAAGTTTTTTCTTATAAGTCTTTACAAAATGGTCAAACCATAAGTCACCGAATTTTAATGGATGATGAATATATTGTAGAAACACAGTTTACATCAAATCCAAATCAATTTATAAAAACTATTGGAGGTTTTTACAAATTAAAGGCGAATGAAATATTTGTCAAGCTTGAATTTAATTCAAATTTTTCAAATGATAGCTTGAAAACTATTTCTATCTCTGACCACAGTAAATGGAAAAAAATTTCTAAAAAGCCAAAATTACTCCAAGGAAAGTGGTTGATGGCTGGTCGTGTAA
>NZOY01000060.1 GCA_002695445.1 Flavobacteriaceae bacterium | reverse complement strand
CTGGATGGCACACTACTATTTTTCCTCCTTACTTTGTTGCTGGGGCTATTTTCTCCGGATTTGCAATGGTAAATACTTTATTAATAATTATGAGAAAGGTTTCGAACTTAGAAGATTATATAACAATTCAGCACATCGAATTGATGAATATTGTTATCATGATTACTGGTTCTATTGTTGGTGTTGCCTACATAACTGAATTATTTATTGCTTGGTATTCTGGAGTTGAGTACGAACAATACGCTTTTCTAAACAGAGCTACAGGTCCTTATTGGTGGGCTTATTGGTCGATGATGACTTGTAATGTTTTCTCGCCCCAATTCATGTGGTTCAAAAAACTTAGAACTAGCATCGTATTTTCATTTATCATATCTATTGTGGTTAATATTGGAATGTGGTTTGAACGTTTTGTAATTATTGTGACATCACTTCACAGGGATTACTTACCATCCTCTTGGACGATGTTCTCACCCACTTTTGTGGACATTGGAATTTTTATTGGGACTATTGGGTTTTTCTTTGTACTCTTTCTTTTGTATGCAAGAAATTTCCCAGTTATTGCTCAAGCTGAGGTAAAAACTATTCTCAAGTCATCTGGTGAAAAATATAAAAAATTAAGAGAAAGCAAATGAGCAGTAATAAGGTAATACATGCTTTATACAATGATGATGATGTATTGTTATCTGCAATAAAGTCTATACGTGAGCAAAAGTATCACATAGAGGAGGTATATACCCCTTTCCCTGTCCATGGTCTTGATAAAGCTTTGGGACTTGAGGAAACGCGAATTTCTATAATGGCTTTTATTTATGGATGTATAGGATTTACCGTTTCCATTTTGATGATGAATTACATTATGATTGAGGATTGGCCTCAAAATATTGGAGGAAAACCCAGTTTTTCATATATCGAGAATATGCCAGCATTTGTGCCAATTATGTTCGAATTGACTGTATTTTTTGCAGCTCACTTAATGGTAATCACTTTTTATTTAAGAAGTAAATTGTGGCCTTTTAAAGAAGCAGAAAATCCTAATCCTTTAACGACTGATGATAAGTTTTTGGTTGAAATTGAGTTACATAACAATGAAAAAGAGCTCAAGGCTTTACTTAAAAAAACTGGTGCTATTGATGTCAATTTAATTGAAAAAAAACAAGATAATCATGAATAGAATTGCTTCACTCTCGATTTTGATTGTAACGCTTTTGGGAGTTCAATCTTGTTTTAACCCTTCAAAACCAAATTATCAGTATTTCCCTAACATGTATGAGCCAGTGGGTTATGAAACCTATGCAGACTCGGATGCATTTGCTAATGGTGTAGAAGCCCAGCTTCCTGTAGAGGGAACTATTAGTAGGGGATGGCAACCATATGATTTTCCTGATACTAATGAGGGTTATGAGGCTGCAAAAGCTAACCTTATTTCTCCAATAGAAGTAACTGCTGATCACCAAAAACAAGGAAAGGAGCTTTATGGTATATATTGTGCTGTTTGTCACGGAGACAAAGGAGATGGCCAGGGAATATTGATGACAAGAGAAAAATATTTGGGAGTTCCTAGTTATGCAGATCGAGACATAACCGGTGGGAGTATTTATCATGTATTGATGTACGGTAAAAATGCGATGGGCTCTCATGCAGGGCAAGTAAATGCCGTAGAAAGATGGCAAATTGCTCAACATGTTTTAAAATTGAGACAAAACCTTATTAAAAAATAATTTATTGAATTTCAATATGTATACATTCTCAAATAAATTAAGAAATTTCTCTATCATACTTATGTTAATTGGATTTCTGGGGTTGACATATGGTTTCCTAACTGCCCCAAATACTATTGAACAAGCAAATGCTATGGTTGCTGCAGACCCTCATCATGGAGATGTACACGGTCACAGTTCAGGAGCTAATGATGATCAGACAGAAGAGTATAAAAAAGACACGCCGCATGCTGATTCAATGAAATCTTATCATAATGGAGGTCATGAAGAAGCTCATAATAACCATGCACATGGAGATGACCATCATGGAGAGCATCTATTACACCAACTACAAAATAAGCCCTGGGCGGCTCTTTATGTTGCCGCCTTTTTCTTTATGATGATTGCCCTAGGGACTCTTGCATTTTATGCCATTAACCGAGCTGCCCAAGCTGGTTGGTCACCAGCATTATTTAGAGTAATGGAGGGTATAACAGCTTATCTTTTGCCTGGTGCATTGATTGTGTTTGTGATTTTGGCACTTTCTGGAATGCACTTCAATCATCTCTTCATATGGATGGATCCTGATGTAGTTGCACACGACAAATTGATTCAAGGAAAAGTAGGCTTCTTAAATGTCCCAGGTTTTTTAATTCGTTCATTAATTTATATTTCAGGTTGGGCAACTTACCGTTACTTCTCCAGAAAGTTTTCTTTGGCGCAAGACAAAGCCTCAGATATTTCTAATCATAAAAAGAACTTTAGAATATCAGCTGGATTCCTAGTTTTCTTTATTGTTACTGAATCTATGATGTCATGGGATTGGATCATGTCAATTGACCCTCATTGGTTTAGTACTCTATTTGGTTGGTATGTTTTTGCGAGCATGTTTGTATCTGGAATTACAACTATTGCATTAATAACCATATACCTAAAGTCTAAAGGATACCTTGAAAAAGTTAATGATAGCCATATTCACGATCTTGGAAAATTTATGTTTGGTGTGAGTGTTTTTTGGACCTATTTATGGTTCTCACAATTCATGCTAATTTGGTATTCTAATATTCCTGAAGAGGTCACATATTTTATCACAAGAATTGAAGACTACAGCATTCCTTTCTTTGGAATGTTGGTTATGAATTTCATTTTTCCATTGTTGATTTTAATGAATAGTGACTACAAGCGAGTCAATTATATCATTGTTATGACAGGGATTGTAATTATACTGGGCCATTATATTGACGTTTTTAATATGATTATGCCCTCAGCAGTAGGGGACCAGTGGTTTATTGGAATTGCTGAGATAGGAGGATTTTTATTTTTCATGGGCTTATTCATTTTAATTGTATTCAAAGAAATTTCGAAAGCACCGCTACACGCATTGGGAGACCCACTAATGGGTGAAAGTGAACGTTTTCATTATTAATTATAAATGGTTTAAATAAATGACAATTTTTTTGATAATTACGGTTTTAGTTTTAGTTGCGATTTCCATTTGGCAAATCACTAAAATATTTGAGTTGTCTCAGCCAAAAAAAGTTAATACTCAAGTGGCTGACGATGGTGACAACCAATGGAATGGACAGTTGATGTTTGCTTTTATGATTTTTATTTATGCTATTACATTATTTTCTTTTTGGAAATGGGGCGATGTAATGTTACCTAGTTCCTCGTCTGAGCACGGTATTGAGTATGATAACCTTTTATGGATTTCTTTTGCGATAATATTTTTCACCCAGACTATAACTCAAGGTTTATTGCATTATTTTGCTTACAAATATAGAGGTGAAAAAGGAAAAAAGGCATTGTTCTACGCAGATAATGATCGTCTTGAAGCTATATGGACAATTATTCCGGTAATCGTTTTAGCTGGACTTATCTTGTATGGTTTATATACATGGACNGATATAATGACNGTTGAAGAAAATGAAGAAGCTTTAGTTGTCGAATTNTATGCTCAGCAATTTAATTGGAAGGCGAGATATGCAGGAGAAGATGGTGTACTNGGAGATGCTAACGTTCGNTTTTTACAGGACTTTGATGGAAAGAATTTAGTTGGTATTGATGCGACTGACCCTAATGGTTTTGACGACGTAGTAGTTCAAGAACTGCATTTACCAGCGGGTAGAGAAGTAATTTTTAAAATGCGTTCACAGGATGTTCTTCACTCAGCATTCATGCCTCATTTTAGAGCACAGATGAACTGTGTTCCTGGAATGATTACTGAATTCGCATTTACTCCAACAGTAACAACAGAAGAAATAAGACAAACCGACGCAATGAAGGCGAAGGTTAAAAAGATAAATAGAATTAGAAGAGAAAAAAGTCAAGATTTATTAGCAAAAGGTGAAGAACCTTTAGAACCATATGTCTTTGATTATTTGTTACTTTGTAATAAGATTTGTGGGGCATCTCATTACAACATGCAAATGAAAATAATTGTAGAAACCCCACAAGAATTTGAAAAATGGATTAGTGACCAGCAAACCTTTGCTGAGTTCATACAATAATTAATTTAAAAAAATAGATTATGTCAACAGTAGCGGCGCATATTGATGAGGAGGATCACGGACATCATCACAAAGAAACTTTTATTACCAAATATGTATTTAGTCAAGATCATAAAATGATCTCTAAACAGTATTTGATAACCGGACTTTTTATGGGTATTATCGGGATAGCTATGTCATTATTATTTCGAATGCAATTAGCTTGGCCAGAGCAACCTATGGGAATAATGTCAGCTCTTTTGGGAAAATGGGCTCCAGATGGGGTAATGGATCCAAATGTATATTTAGCATTGGTAACTATCCACGGAACTATTATGGTATTCTTTGTCCTTACAGCGGGACTTAGTGGTACATTTAGTAATCTATTAATTCCTTTACAAATTGGAGCAAGAGACATGGCCTCAGGTCTATTAAACATGATTTCGTATTGGTTATTTTTTATCTCTAGTGTTATCATGGTAATATCCTTATTTGTTGAGGCTGGACCTGCAGCAGCAGGATGGACAGTTTATCCCCCATTGAGTGCTTTACCCCAAGCTCAACCTGGTTCTGGACTTGGAATGACACTATGGTTAGTCTCAATGGCAATTTTTATTGCATCCTCACTTTTGGGGTCACTTAATTATATTGTTACTGTATTGAACTTAAGGACAAAAGGTATGACCATGAGTCGTCTTCCCTTAACGATATGGGCATTTTTCATTACTGCTATTATTGGGGTTGTTTCTTTCCCAGTTTTATTATCTGCAGCACTACTGTTGATTATGGATAGAAGTTTTGGAACTTCTTTTTTTCTCTCAGATATCTTTATTCAAGGAGAGGTTTTGCATTACCAAGGGGGATCACCCGTTCTATATGAACACTTATTCTGGTTCCTAGGTCATCCAGAGGTCTATATAGTATTACTTCCTGCATTGGGCATAACCTCAGAAATTATAGCAACTAGTTCCAGAAAACCAATTTTTGGTTATCGCGCGATGGTTGCATCAATTTTAGCAATAGCTTTCTTATCCACTATTGTATGGGGGCATCATATGTTTATCTCTGGAATGAATCCATTTTTGGGTTCTGTTTTCACTTTTACAACATTACTAATTGCTATACCTTCAGCAGTTAAAGCCTTTAACTATATAACAACGCTTTGGAAAGGAAACTTACAACTTAACCCTGCAATGTTATTTTCTATTGGTTTGGTTTCCACATTTATATCCGGGGGATTGACTGGAATCATTTTAGGGGATAGTACATTGGATATTAATGTTCATGACACTTATTTTGTTGTTGCCCACTTTCACTTAGTGATGGGAATTTCTGCTCTATACGGTTTATTTGCTGGGGTTTATCATTGGTTTCCAAAGATGTTTAAACGTATGATGAATAAAAACTTAGGTTATCTACATTTTTGGGTAACTGCAATTTGTGCCTATGGAGTATTTTTCCCCATGCATTTTATTGGAATGGCAGGATTACCAAGAAGGTATTACACCAATACTGCTTTTCCTTATTTTGATGATTTAGCTAATATAAATATTGTCATAACAGTTTTCGCTTTGATTGCGGGTGTAGCACAATTAGTCTTTCTTTATAATTTTATTCATAGTATTTTTTACGGTAAACCGACTGAGCAAAATCCTTGGCGTTCCAATACATTAGAGTGGACTGCGCCGATTAAGCATATTCACGGTAATTGGGAAGGAAAAATTCCTGAAGTTCACCGCTGGGCTTACGACTACTCTAAACCAGGACAAGATGAAGATTTTGTTCCGCAACATATTCCATTAAAGGAGGGTGAAGAAGAATTACAACACTAATTTTATCTGCCACTTAAAAAAGCTACCATTTGGTAGCTTTTTTGTTTCAGGACTAAACTAAGAATAATTTATATTTGTTATCAATGAACGAATTTTTAGATCCCTCGGGAGATCAATTATCATCTGAGGAAAAGGATATAGATAGAGCATTACGCCCAGAAAGTTTTGATGATTTTGCTGGTCAAGAAAGCATATTGGAAAATCTTAAGATTTTTGTAGCTGCTGCAAATCAAAGAGAGGAGGCACTAGACCATACTCTATTTCATGGCCCACCTGGATTAGGAAAGACCACCCTTGCATATATCTTGGCAGGTGAATTGTCAGCTGGAATCAAAATGACTTCAGGTCCAGTTCTTGATAAACCAGGAGACTTAGCTGGATTACTTACTAACCTTCAGCCAAGAGATATATTATTTATAGATGAAATCCATCGCCTAAGTCCAATTGTTGAGGAATATCTTTATTCTGCCATGGAGGATTTTAAAATCGATATTATGATTGAAACAGGACCAAATGCTCGGACTGTTCAGATTAATTTAAATCCATTTACTCTTGTTGGAGCTACTACTCGATCTGGACTGTTAACTGCACCGATGAGAGCGCGCTTTGGCATTACAAATCGATTAGAATATTACAATACTGAACTTTTGTCAACTATTGTTGAGAGAAGTGCTTCAATTTTAAATGTTAAAATTAAAGCAAATGCTGCAATTGAAATTGCAGGTAGAAGCAGAGGTACTCCCAGAATAGCTAACGGACTTTTAAGAAGAGTAAGAGACTTTGCTCAAATTAAGGGAGATGGTAAAATCGATCTTGATATAACAAAATATTCATTGAAATCTTTAAATGTTGATGCACATGGACTCGATGAAATGGATAACAAAATTTTATCTACACTAATCGATAAATTCAAAGGGGGCCCTGTTGGAATTACTACTTTAGCAACTGCAGTAGCGGAAAATGGTGAAACTATTGAGGAAGTTTATGAGCCTTTTTTAATTCAGGAGGGATTCCTTGTAAGAACTCCAAGAGGACGAGAAGTAACGGAACTAGCCTATAAACATTTGGGAAAGATTAGCGGAAATCAAAAGGGATTATTTTAAAATGAATCCTTTTGATTATTCTCAATTTATAAAAACTGAGGCTAAAAACTTAGGCTTTTTTTCCTGTGGTATTTCCAAAGCTGAATTTTTAGAGGATGAGGCTCCTCGACTAGAAAAGTGGTTAAAAGAAGAAAAACACGGAAAAATGTCTTACATGGAAAACCATTTTGATAAACGTCTTGACCCTCGCCTATTAGTTCCCGATGCAAAAAGTGTAATTTCCTTATTATTAAATTATTTTACTGAGACTGAACAATCAAATAATTCTCCAAAGATTTCTAAGTACGCTTACGGAACTGATTATCATTATGTCATCAAGGACAAACTTAAAAAACTTTTCCTCGCCATTAATAACAAAATTGGTGAGATAAATGGAAGGGTTTTTGTGGATTCTGCTCCTGTAATGGAAAAATCCTGGGCTGTAAGAAGTGGATTGGGTTGGCAAGGGAAAAACACCAATCTTATTTCTAAAGAAGCTGGATCTTTTTTCTTTATTGCAGAATTGATTGTTGATTTAGAGTTGGAATATGATACTCCCGTAACTGATCATTGTGGAAGCTGTACAGCGTGTATAGATGCTTGTCCTACTGAGGCATTGACCCCATATCAAATTGATGCAAGTAAATGTATATCTTATTTGACAATTGAGTTAAAAGATCAAATTCCAAAAGCGTTTCAAAATAAAATGGATGATTGGGTTTTTGGTTGTGACATTTGTCAGGATGTATGTCCTTGGAACCGTTTTTCAAAGCAACATAATGAACCCCTTTTTAATCCAAAGCCTGAAATTATTAAACATACCCACAAGGATTGGGAGGAAATGACTAAGGATACTTTTAACATTATTTTTAAAAATAGCGCCATCAAAAGAACCCGTTTTGAGGGATTAAAAAGAAATATTTCTTTTCTAAAGGGATGATTATAGTAGTCTTTTTTAATTGAGTACATTAATAAATGCCGTTTTACTACTTTTGAAGTAGAACAATTTAATGATGAGTAAAAATCAGCATAGACGTCAAGCTTTAATTTATCATGCTAAACCCCATCCTGGAAAAACTGAGGTTGTACCAACTAAAAGTTATAGGACCCAGCGTGATCTTGCACTGGCTTATTCACCAGGAGTTGCAATTCCATGTCAAGAGATTGAAAAAAAGGTTGATAATGTTTATAAATACACTAACAAGGGAAACTTAGTCGCTGTTGTTTCAAATGGAACAGCTGTGTTAGGGCTTGGAGATATTGGCCCAGAAGCATCTAAGCCAGTAATGGAGGGGAAAGCACTTCTTTTTAAGATCTTTGCTGATATTGATGTTTTTGATATTGAAATAAACGAAAAGGATCCGAAAAAGTTCATTGAAACCGTGAAAGCTATTGCTCCAACTTTTGGAGGAATTAATCTTGAGGATATTAAAGCNCCTGAAGCATTTGAAATTGAAGATCGCNTAAAGAAGGAATTGGACATTCCNATAATGCATGATGATCAACATGGTACAGCCATAATTTCNTGTGCTGCTTTAATNAATGCACTTGAATTGGCCAATAAAAAAATTGAGAAAGTTAAAATCGTCATTTCTGGTGCAGGCGCTGCTGCGATTTCNTGCACNAGGATTTACTTAGCCTTTGGTGCAGTCAAAGAAAATATTGTCATGTTAGACAGCAAAGGAGTAATTAAGAAATCTAGACACGGTTTACAAGCACATAAATCTGAATTCGCCACAGATAGAAACATAGACACATTAGTTGAAGCTATGAAGGGTGCAGATGTTTTTGTAGGGCTATCGCAACCTAATATTGTCAATCAATCCATGCTACTATCAATGGCAAAAGATCCAATTGTTTTTGCAATGGCTAATCCTACCCCTGAAATAGATTATAAATTAGCTTGTCAAACTAGAGCTGATGTTATAATGGCAACTGGAAGGTCAGATCACCCCAATCAAGTNAATAATGTTTTGGGCTTCCCATTTATCTTTAGAGGTGCNCTAGATGTAAAAGCAACGAAGATAAACGAAGCAATGAAAATAGCATCTGTCAAGGCACTAGCTGCTCTAGCAAAAGAGCCTGTTCCCGAACAAGTTAATATTGCTTACAAGGAAACTAAACTTAATTTTGGTAAGGATTATATCATTCCAAAACCATTTGATCCTCGCCTAATTGTTGATGTACCCCTAGCAGTCGCCAAAGCAGCTATAGATTCTGGAGTTGCTAGAGTGGAAATAAAAGATTGGGAGGAATATAAGGAAATATTGGCTGAGCGGCTTGGGGGACACCAGAAGATTTTGCGTATGATTCACGATCGAGCCAAGTCAGCTCCCAAAAAAATAGTTTTTGCAGAGGCAGACCAGTTAGATGTTATTAAAGCAGCTCAAATCGTTCATGANGAAGGGATTGGAATTCCAATTCTTCTTGGAAATAAGAAAGTTATTAAAAAACTTATGCAGTCAATTGATTTTTCTAATGATGTTACTATTATAGATCCAAAAACGGATGAGCACAAAAAAAGTCGCGAAAAGTATGCTAATGCCTTTTGGGAAAGTCAAAAAAGAAGAGGTAAAACCCTATACGAGTGTAATAGCCTTCTGAGAGAGAGAAACTACTATGCTGCCATGATGGTAAGGGAGGGTGAGGCTGATGCTATGCTCTCAGGGTTTTCAAGAAAGTACCCAGCAGTGGTTAAGCCCATTTTTGAGGTAATGGGAAAAATTAAAGGGGTTGATCGGGTCGCGGCTACCAATCTAATGCTTACCAAAAGAGGGATGTTATTTTTAGCTGATACTTCAATTAATGTAAACCCGGGTGCAAAAGAATTAGTTAAAATTGCAAAGATGACTGCCCAAACCGTAAAATTATTTGGAATTGAACCAGTAATTGCACTTTTATCCTATAATAATTTTGGATCTTCTCCATTTCTTGAGGCTAAAAAAGTATCTGAGGCAGTTGACTATTTACATAGATTGCATCCTGAATTAATAGTTGATGGACCAGTTCAGTCTGATTTTGCTTTAAATAACGAAATGCTAGAACAGCGATTTCCTTTTTCAATTCTGAATAGAAGAAAAGTTAATACCCTGATCTTTCCTAATTTAGATGCGGCAAACATAACCTATAAAATCATTAAAGAACTAGATAACACACTGTCAATTGGACCAATTTTAATGGGACTTAAGCATCCCGCTCATATACTACAATTGGGAGCATCGGTTGATGAAATTGTAAATATGGCAGCTATTGCAGTAATCGATGCACAAGAAAAAAATTAAATAAATAGTAAATGATAACTCAAATTAAAGGAAGATTAATTGAAAAAACACCTACCTATTTGGTTATTGATTGTAATGGAATTGGTTATGAAGTAAATATTTCGCTAAATACATTTTCAAGCATATCATCTGAGGAAAACATTCAACTTTTCACACATTTACAAATTAGGGAAGATGCACATATTTTATACGGATTTTTTACTGTTGTTGAAAGGACTGTTTTTAGGCTTCTTATCAGTATTTCTGGAATAGGAACTAGTACAGCTAGAACTATGCTTTCCTCTCTCACACCTAATGAAATTCAGCAAGCTATTATTGCAGAAGATGTTCCTAAGATTCAAGGCATTAAAGGGATTGGACTGAAAACAGCCCAACGCGTTATCATAGAGCTTAAAGACAAGATAAAATCTTTACATGGAATGGAGGAAATTCCTATATCAGAGAGCAATACAATTAAAGAAGAAACGTTATCAGCATTAGAGGTTCTTGGTTATTCGAGAAAATCCTCTGAAAAAGTTGTTGATAATCTCATTCATGGTAACCCAAGTATTACAATTGAAGATCTAATAAAAGGTGCCTTGAATAAACTTTAAGACCCTTTGATTTATAGAAAGGAAAGTAAATATATTTTATTCAGATTTAGATTCCTTTTCCTGCTTTTTATCTCCACATTGAATGTAGCAAAAGCACAGGANGAGACTAGCTATGATTTGTCGAAAATCAAAATAANTTCTTCCTCAAGTATCATTTCTAAGTACACTTATGATCCAGANACAGAAATGTATATATTTAGTCAAACTATAGAAGATTACCCTATAAATGCTCCTTTAGTACTTACTCCAAAGGAGTTTCAAGCCATGGTGCTTAGTCAACAGATGAAAGGTTATTTCCAAGAAAAGATTGCAGCTTTGGCTGGTAATTCAGCTAATCTAACTGAAAGTCAAAAAAATTTACTTCCAGAGGTTTATGTAAATAGCAAATTTTTCCAGTCAATTTTTGGTGGNAATACAATAGATATAGTTCCNCAAGGATCTGTGGGNATTGATTTAGGTGTGCGTTTNCAAAAAAATGACAATCCAGCTGCTTCTCCNCGAAACAGAAGAAGTTTTGGTTTTGATTTTGATCAAAGAATCAGCTTAAGTTTNTTGGGNAAAATAGGNGAACGCCTTCAGATTACNGCTAATTATGATACAGAATCTACTTTCGATTTTCAAAATTTAGTAAAAATTGAATTCAATCCGCCAAGATTGGCTGATACCTCCGAGATTATTCCAAATATAAACAACTCTAATTTATCTGGTGCTTCAGATAGAATAATAGGGTTTGGTCAAAAGATTTCCGATACCAAACAAAAAATAGGCGATTACCAAAGCACCTTCAATGATGCCAAACGAAAAATAATGGATTTAAAATCCAAAGCAGATGGTTTTTCAAAAGAGGGCTTAATGCAAGTTGGAAACAATGTTACTGATTTTTTAAATGGCAAAGTAACTGAGGATGCGATAATTCAAAATATAAGTATTGGAAACATTAGTATGCCATTAAATAGTAACCTTATAAGGGGAGCACAAAGTTTGTTTGGAGTTAGAACGGATTTAAAATTTGGAAGAACGAATATTTCAGGGGTTTTTTCAGAGCAACGCTCTCAATCCCAAAATGTAATTGCTCAAGGAGGCGGAACACTCCAGGAATTTAATATTTTTGCACTTGATTATGAAGAAGATCGCCACTACTTCTTGGCGCAATATTTTAGAGAAAATTACGATAAATTCCTTCAGAACTATCCCTATATCAATTCTCCCATTCAAATTACTCGAATTGAGGTTTGGATTACAAATCGTGGCTCTCAAACCACTAACATTAGGAATGTAATTGGTTTTCAAGACTTGGGAGAGAGTGATCCAAATAAAACGGTGTTAGACAATGTAATTGAAAACTTCTTTACGGGAAATATGCCTTTATCCCCTCCCTCAAATGACAACAATCGGCTTAACCCAGAGGCGATTGACCAGGAGGGACTTCTTAAGGGAAGTGTTCGTGATATTTCCTCAGTATCCAATTCATTCGGGATTCATAAAAAATATTTTAGTGAGGGGTTTGATTATGCAATATTGGAAAGTGCAAGAAAACTTAACACAAATGAATTTAAATTACATCCCCAGTTAGGTTATATATCATTAAATCAGCGTTTGAGTAATGATGAGGTATTGGCTGTGGCATTTCAGTACACTTATAGAGGAAAAGTTTATCAAGTAGGAGAGTTTGCAAATGGTGGNGTTTCAGGAACAAGCATAGCACAAANTCAGACAAATCAGGTTCAGGCAGTNAATAACAATAGTTTAGTTGTCAAATTACTAAANAGTAATATCACTGATGTGCGACAGCCAATATGGGATCTTATGATGAAAAATATTTACAATATTGGTGCTTATCAATTGGCACAGGAGGATTTTAGACTTAATATTTTATACTCAGATCCCTCACCCATAAACTATTTAACCCCTATCGACAAATCCATTTGGCCTCAAGAAATGGAGGACCGTATACTGTTAAATACCTTTAATTTAGACAAACTAAATTTTTATCAAGACCCATTACCTGAGGGTGATGGTTTCTTCGATTACATTCCTGGGATAACAATAGAGCCTCAATATGGTAGAATTATTTTCCCTTCAGTAGAGCCCTTTGGCGAATACCTCTTTAAATTACTTGACGATCCAAATTCCCAAAAAGAAAATTATAAAAATATCTCGACTTATAATTCGAACCAAAAGCGTTATGTTTTTAATGAAATGTACAGTAAAACCAAGGCTGCAGCATTAGAGGATACAGAAAAAAATAAGTTTTTACTAAAAGGACGCTACAAGTCTGAGGGTGGAGACGGAATACCAATTGGAGCCTTTAACGTTCCTAGAGGCTCAGTTAAAGTTACTGCTGGTGGAAGGTTGTTGAGAGAGGGCATTGATTATACGGTAAATTATGCTATTGGACGAGTAAAAATAATTGATCCGGCCTTACAAGCTTCAAATATTCCAATCAGTATATCAGTAGAGAACAATTCTTTTTTTAACCAGCAGAATAAAAGATTTTCTGGTATAAATGCAGTTCACAAATTTAATGATAAGGTAGTTATTGGGGGCACACTCCTCAACTTGAGTGAAAACCCCCTTACACAAAAAGCAAATTATGGAACAGAGCCTGTTAATAATACTATGATTGGGTTTAATACAAATTTCTCAACTGAAATACCACTTGTTACTCGTCTAGTAAATAAAATACCCACTATTAAGACTAATGTTCCCTCNTCTCTNTCTTTTAGAGGCGAGGTGGCTCATCTAATTGCAGGAAAACCAAGAAATACTCAGCTTAATGGGGAGACTAACGTTTACATTGATGACTTTGAAGGGGCACAAACCAATATTGATATTAAAGGATTTAACTCCTGGAAACTTTCCAGTGTTCCGTTTAAAAATTTCAAAGGATCCGAGATAAATGATTACGATTTANAATCTGGATTTGGAAGAGCAAAAATTGCCTGGTACTCAATTGATCCTATTTTTTATGCAGGAGGAAGACCTTCAGGAATTAATAATGATGATGTATCACTTAACACAACTAGGAGAATATTTATTAAAGAAATTTTTCCTGAACAAGATTTAGTTCAGGGAACAACTACAGTTCAAAATACTCTTGATTTGGCTTATTATCCTCAAGAAAAAGGTCCTTACAACAATTCAACAAATGAAGAGTTTGAAAATTCNATTGATGAAAATTGGGCGGGAATTATGCGTCCAATTAATTCCACTAATTTTGAGCAGTCCAACGTCGAGTTTATTGAATTTTGGTTATTGGATACATTCAGTGAATTGGAAACTCAAGAAGATGATTTAGGAGACCTCTATTTCCATTTGGGAAATATATCAGAGGACATCCTTAAAGATGGACGTAAACAGTTCGAAAATGGTTTACCTGGAAATACGGGACAGAATCTCGTTTATTCAACACCCTGGGGTGAAGTTCCCTCAACTCAGTCATTATTGTATGCTTTTAATACAGTTACAGAGGATAGGTTGGTTCAAGATGTAGGTTTTGATGGACTTAACGATCAAGAAGAACGGCTTATATATACAAATGGACCCAGTGAAGATCCAGCGGGGGATAACTATAAATTCTTTGTTGCTGCTCAAGGTGGGGTCTTAAATCGATATAAAAATTATAATGGTTCCCAAGGGAACTCCCCTATAGCTTTTTCCAACACTAACAGAGGTAACACTACTGAACCTGATTCAGAGGATATTAACCGAGATCAGAGCATGAACACAATTGACAGTTATTTTGAGTATCGTGTTCCAATATCCAAAAAAATGGGTGTTGGAAATCACCCTTTTATAACTGACGTTCGTGAAAATGTTAAGGTAAAAGTTCCAAATGGAGATCAAATAACTACAAGATGGATTCAATTTAAGATTCCAGTTCAAAAAGGCTATTATGATGATACCCAGTTTAGTGACTATTTTGAAGCAATTAATTCAATAGAAGATTTACGATCTATCAGGTTTATGAGAATGATTCTTAAAGGATTTACTGTGCCAACTGTATTTCGATTTGGCACTCTTGATTTGGTCAGAGGGGACTGGCGAAGGTATAATCAAAAACTTAATGATAATCTACCTGTGAATAAAAATACCACTGTTGATATTAGTACGGTTAACATTTTGGAAAATGAAAACCGAATTCCAATAAATTATATTTTACCACCCGATATACAGAGAGAACAGGTAAATAATAACAATACTATTGTTAGACAAAATGAACAATCGATGTCCTTTAGGGTTTGTGATTTACAATCTAAGGATTACAGAGCAGTTTATAAAAACGTGAATGTAGATATTCGACAGTATAAAAAACTTAAGATGTTTATCCATGCAGAGTCAATCGCAGGTCAAGAGTCACTTCCTGGAGAAGGTGCCGCAAATGAATTTGATCAACGATTAGTTGCATTTATAAGATTAGGAACAGACTTTAAAGATAATTATTACCAAATTGAAGTTCCTTTAAAACCCACTGAATATTCTGAAACAATAGGAAATAGGCTTTCTGCAGAGGAGGTGTGGCAGCCAGATTCTAACTCTATAGAAGTATCAATAAAACTTTTAGCCAAATTAAAGGCAGCCGCTATAAATAGCGGTAATATTGGTCGTGTATCTTACTTTGATGAAAACCTCAATCCAGTAAGCGAATTTTCGCCAATTAGTAGCTTGCCAGGTTTAAAAAAATACAAATTTGCAGTTAGGGGAAACCCCTCATTAGGTTCTATTAGAACCTTGATGATTGGGGTAAAGAACCCATCTCAAAAATTGGGTGATAAGCTATGTGGTGAGGTCTGGTTCAATGAATTACGAATAGCAGGAATTGATTCTCAAGGGGGATGGGCCGCCATAGGGGCATTAGATGCCAATCTAGCTGATTTTGCAAATTTGGCTGTAACTGCAGGAATGTCAACAATAGGATTTGGGGCTATTGATCAAACTCCTAATCAAAGTAATCGGGAGGATATGAAACAATATAATGTTATTACTAATATTAATGCGGGTCTTTTACTACCCAAAAAATGGGGATTACAAATCCCTTTAAGTTTGAGTTTAGGAGAAACTTTTATCACACCAGAATATGATCCTTTCTATCAGGATGTCTTACTTAAAGATAGATTGGATGTTGCTGGGAGAAGCTCCCAAAGCGATTCTATCAAACAACAAGCTATCGATTACACTAAAAGAAAAAGTATTAGTTTGATAGGAGTAAGAAAAAATAAAATAGGGGACCATCCAACACGATTTTACAGCCCTGAGAATTTCGATTTTTCTTATGCTTATAATGAAATGACTCACCACGATTATGAGGTGGAAAGCCAAAAAGATCAAAACCTTCAGTTAGCGGCTAATTACGGACACTCTTTTAAACCTATCGAAATCAATCCATTTCGAAAGATTCTTTTTTTAAGTAGAAAAAAATATTTGCAATGGTTTAAAGAAATTAATTTAAATGTTATGCCAAGCAGTTTAGAAATAACCTCAAATATTAATCGAAATTTTAGCAGTCAGCGTTTTAGACAGGTTTATATGGATGACAAAAATAATACTGAGCTACTTCCTTTACCTGATTTACAGCTGAGAAATTATTTGTTTGATTGGTCATACGCTATAAATCACAACCTCACGAGGTCATTAAGATTTACCTTTACTGCAACAAATAATAATATTGTCAGAAACTTTCTTATGGAGGACAAATCCTCTGCCGGATTTGGAAGTGTAAATAAAACTCTAGGTATATGGGATGGAATTTGGGATACTGGCCAGTCTGATCGTCATTTTCAATCTTTATCATTTAATTATAAAATTCCATTAAGACTGATTCCTTTATTAAGTTTTATTGACGCCAATTATAATTATACGGGAGATTTTAATTGGCAAAGGGGGTCTAATGCNATGGCTTCTGTAACAAATGAGAATGGTGAAAAGTTGGGGCAAACCAACAATATTGAAAATGCTAACACAAAAACACTTACTGGATCAATATCATTTAATAGGTTGTACAATATACTAGGATTAAAACCTAAATCGAATCAAGCCAACCCCTTTAGCAGAGTTAGATCAAATGTAGGAAATCAAATATCTGAAGAAAATGAAAAAACNAAAAAAAATAATANGTTAAAAAAAAGTGCAACAATTTTAGTCAACTTACTTTCTTCACTGAAAAGGGTTCAATTCAATTTTTCTGAAAACAATGGAAAGGTGATNCCAGGTTATTTGCCAAATGTAGGTTTTTTTGGAACTNTTGATCCTTCATTTGGATTCACTTTTGGAAGTCAAGCAGATGTTAGGTATGAAGTAGCCAAAAGAGGATGGTTGACGGATTTCCCGAATTTTAATGAGCCATTTGTTCAGATTCATAACAATAAGCTGAATTTATCAGCACAATTCAATCCTCTAAAACACCTCACAATTGACCTAAATGCCGAGAGAAGCTATTCTAATAATTTATCGGAAAANTACCGGATAGAAGACCAGAGATATGTTTCATTAAATACGAATGAATATGGCAATTTTGGAATGTCTACNATTCTAATCAAAACTGCCTTTTCTGGAGGGAGTGGAATTGTTAATAATAATTTTCAAAAATTCAGAGATAATAGACTTGTTATTGCTCAGAGGTTAGCAAGGATAAAACCAGTGGGAGGGATTATCGTAAATGATAAGGATGGATTCCCTGAGGGGTATAATAAAAATCATCAAACAGTTATGATAGCGTCTTTTTTGGCCGCTTATTCTGGGACAAACCCAAATAAAATCTCCTTGAATCCAATTCAGTCCACCCCTTTACCAAATTGGATCCTTACATACACTGGATTAACGAAAATNAAATCTTTAGGTCGAATTTTTAATCGTTTTTCTATTTCTCATGGATACCGATCTAGTTACACATTAACCAATTATCAATCAAATTTAGAGTTTGATGCTAGCCAGGTCTTTCAGAAAGATCGTGTTGGAAATTATATGACCTCAAGATTTTACTCCAATATTAATTTGGCAGAGCAATTTAATCCACTAGTCAGATTGGATATCGAGTTAAAAAANTCTCTTAAAATTTTAACTGAGATAAGAAGAGATAGGAGCCTTTCATTAAGTTTAGATAATAGTTTGTTAACTGAGCAAACAGGAAATGAGTATATATTCGGTTTAGGTTATAGATTGAAAGACCTTAGAATAAGAACTAAATTGGGAGGTAGCAGAGTTGCTCTAACTGGAGATCTCAACNTAAAAGCAGATTTCTCTTACAGAAAAAATATNACANTACTAAGAAATTTAGAGTATGACAACAACCAGGTTACAGCTGGACAAACACTCATGTCAATTAAATTTTCCGCTGGCTATAACCTATCAAAAAACTTAACAAGCTTATTATTTTACGATCACAATTTTTCAGAGTTTGCTATATCGACTGCTTTTCCTCAAACATCAATTCGCTCAGGAATAACCATTCGTTATAATTTTGGAAACTAATAGTGATTTATATTACTTTGTTAAAAAATATTTACAAATGAATNTTCCAAATCAGCTTAAGTATACGAAAGACCATGAATGGGTTAAAATCGATGGAGAAATTGCAACAATNGGGATTACTGATTTTGCCCAAAAAGAGCTNGGAGATATCGTTTACGTTGAAATTGAGTCAACTGGAGAAAATTTGTTAATTGAAGAAGTTTTTGGGACAGTCGAGGCGGTAAAAACTGTTTCTGACTTATTTATGCCCTTAAGTGGTNAGGTTTTGGAATNTAATACTGCTTTGGAAGATACTCCTGAATTTGTTAATCAGGACCCCTACGAATCCGGCTGGATGATTAAAGTTAAAATAGATGATTCAAGTCAAATATCTCAGTTACTTGACTCCAATGCCTATCTTCAATTAATTCAAGGTTAGAAATAAAAATCTATATCATTAAAAAACCTTGTTTATTATTTATTTTTTTTTAGTTTAGCAATCGAAACTTAGATGTTGTAATGCTACCCAAAAAGAATGAAAATGTCGATTTGTCCAAAAATAGTAGCTTATATTTTATAATAGGCTTATCATCTATTTTACTTTTAACTTGGATAGCTATCGAGTGGAAAACTTATGATCGAAGCGGTTATGGATATGAGGCTTTAAATGTTGATGACGATGATGATGAGGATGTCCCCATAACAGAACAG
>NZOY01000059.1 GCA_002695445.1 Flavobacteriaceae bacterium | reverse complement strand
AATTTTTATGCTCAGTAGGTTGGATAATCAGTTGGAAAAATATTTTATATTAAATCCTTATGTAGATACTCAAACCTCATTAATCGCGACTCTTTTACTCATTTTCTTTGGAGCTATAGCTGGATACATTCCCGCTACAAGAGCATCAAGAATAAAACCAATTATTGCAATTAGGGATGAATAGTTTAAAAACTATATTTGACCATGACACATGGCAAGAAATTTTTGGCTCTATTGCTAAGAATAAAACTCGAACAGTTGTTACAGTAATTGGGGTACTTTGGGGGATATTTATTTATATCACCCTATCTGGTTCTGCAAAAGGATTGGACAACGGATTTAACCGTGAATTTCAAGATATGGCAATGAATTCGATGTTTGTGTGGCCTCAGAGTACAAGTATACCCTATGGTGGATTCAAAATTGGTAGATCACCACGGTTAACCATTCAAAACGCTTCAGCCCTAAAAGAACAAGTTCCGGAGATTCAATATATTGCTCCAAGAAATGCTCGTGGCATGAGGAGTAATCTTGGTCCAGCAGCTAGCGTTGTTTATCGTGATGTTTTGAGAACTTATAATATCTATGGAGACTATCCTGAATACAGTAAAATTTCCACAAAGAAAATTTATAAAGGGGGTAGGTTTTTTAATAACGCAGATATAATCAATAAACGTAAAGTATGTGTGATTGGTGAGAGGACACAAAAAGAATTATTTCAAGAGGAAGATAATCCTGTTGGTAAATTCATTAGAATTGACAATGTTTATTTCCAAGTGATTGGGGTTCATAAATTTAACCCAGGCGGAGGTTTTGAAACCGATGGGGATATCTTTATTCCTTTTGACACTTTCAGAAACCTATATAATACTGGAGACTTAGTCAACTGGTTTGTTATTGCTGCTTACGATAATGCTGATGTAATTGCAGTAGAAAAAAAGGTCAAAAATGTACTTAAGAAAATTCATAAAGTATCACCTGATGATCAAAGAGCTTTTGGTTCATTTAATTTAGGAGAAGTTTTTAATCGTATAAAAGGATTTGCTGATGGAATGACTTTTTTGTCTTTAGTAGTTGGAATGGCAACTATTTTTGCAGGGGTGATCGGCATAGGTAACATACTTTTAATATCTGTAAAGGAAAGAACTAATGAATTGGGAGTAAGGCGAGCTCTAGGAGCTACTCCAGGCGAGGTAAGGATTCAGATTGTTTTAGAATCTGTTTTTTTGACATTGATTGCAGGAATTTTAGGGATAATTTTAGGTGCAGTTGCTTTGGCCACTATCAATTTTTTTACTCAAGACTTAGCTGATTTTCCATATACCAATCCAACCGTTCCAACTCNATTNGTCTTGGGAGCGTTATTGATTATGACTGTTATGGGAACACTAATTGGGTTGATTCCTGCACAAAGAGCAATAAGTATAAAACCAATAGANGCACTTAGAGAAGAATAATTAATAACACCTNATATGAAAATTTTAAAAAATACAGCAGTTGTAATCTTATTTTTTGGGGTGGTATTTGCCATTGGNTACTTTATCAGAACCAATGCCAAATCATTAGTTGAATATGAAACTAAAACTCCCCAAATTTTATCTATTGAAAATAAAATAGTAGTGACTGGAAAAGTTATTCCTGAGGATGAGGTTGAGATTAAGCCTCAGATATCAGGAATAATTGAAAAACTTTTTGTCGAAGAGGGTGACTTAGTTTCAAATGGAAATCTTCTGGCAAAGGTAAAAGTCGTTCCAAATGAACAGTCCCTCAATACCGCAAAAGGACGACTTTCAAACGCGAGGCTGGTTTTGAGAAATGCTCAGGTTGAATATGAGAGAAATAAGATACTTTTTAATAAAGAGATTATTTCAAGACAAAGCTTTGANAATATTGAACTTAGTTATAACCAAGCAAAACAAAATGTCGAAAATGCAAAATCTGACCTCGAGATAATTCAATTAGGATCTACAGGGGGTTCTAAAATTGCGAATACTAATATTAGAGCTATCGTTCAAGGAACTATTTTAGAAATACCTGTCAAAGAAGGTGACCAAGTAATTGAGAGTAATACTTTTAATGCTGGAACAACAATTGCAACAATTGCAGATCTAAATAAAATGATATTTGAAGGAANAGTAGATGAGGCTGAAGTTGCTAAATTAGTTATTGGGATGCCCCTTAAAGTTACACTTGGAGCCTTGGAGGATATCGAATTTGACGCACAATTAAAATTTATAGCTCCAAAAGGAAATGAGGAACAAGGTACAGTTCAGTTTAAAGTTGAAGGAGATGTATTTCTCGATGATAAGGTTGTTGTTCGAGCGGGTTATAGTGCCAATGCCTCTTTAGTTATCGAGAAAAAAGATAGTATTATGGCTATTCCAGAGGCACTACTTCAATTTGACAAGGAGACAAATAAACCTTATGTCGAGATTGAAAGCAACAAAGGAAAGTTTTTAAGAAAAAAGATTAGAACAGGAATTTCTGATGGTATAAACGTTGAAATTTTGTCAGGAATTGAATTGGGTGACAAAATCAAAGTATGGAATAAGACAGAGCCCTATAAACTCGATGAGGATAACCAATTAAAAAATTAATTTAAAATGAAAAACCTCAGTACACTTTTATTATTTATTTGCCTGGTTCATGGAGTTTACATAAAAGCTCAAAAGGTTAAGATGAACCTAGTTGAGTGTATCGAAATGGCCACAAAAAAAAACATTTCAATAAAGCAAATTGAATTAAGAGGTCTTGANGCTGAAATTGATAAAAATGATGCTAAAGGAAACTTTTTACCATCTATCAATGCTCAAGCAAATCACTCTTGGAATATTGGATTAAACCAAGATATTACAAGGGGGACACTTGAGAATAGGACCACACAATATACATCTATGGGAGCCAATCTAAGTATTGATGTTTACAGGGGATTAAGAAATTTAAACCAAATGCATCGAGCAAATTTAGCAATACTTGCAAGTCAGCTCCAGCTTGAGGATATGAGAGATGATATTCGCTTAATGGTAGCCAATTCTTATTTACAGATAATGTTCAATATTGAAATTCTAGAGGTACAAAAATCCCAGTTGGAGGTTACCAAAGAGGACGCAAATAGAACTCAAAAAATGATTGAGTCAGGTATTCGAATAAAAGCTGATTTACTTGAAATTGAGGCAACCATGGCATCACAAGAGCAGGCAGTATTAATTGCCGAAAATAATTTGAGATTATCTAAAATTAATTTGGCACAGATGCTTTTAATTACTGATTACGATAATTTTGACATTGTAGTNACGGATATGGATGTTCCTTTTGCCNAGATTTTGGACCAAAATCCTCGAAAAATATATGAAACAGCTNTAATCCATCGTAATGATATTAAATTACTNATTACCAACATTNAAATTGCCGAAAAAGAGGTATTATTAGCAAAGGGCTCACTTCAGCCTAATCTCGCAGCTTTTTATGGATTTAATTCTCGAGTTTCATATGCAGATAGGATTATTGGGAATGGAGTTTTCAATGATATACCTATTGGATTTCTACCNTCAACAAATGAATCTGTTTTAAGATCTGTTGAGGGTACTACAACTATTGGTCCAACCCCTTTTGGTGAGCAATTCAATTTGAATAANGGNCATAATCTTGGTCTAAGATTGAANATTCCTATTTTTAATGGTAATGCTGCTAGAAACAATGTTGAAAGATCTAAAGTTAATTTACTACGTCAACAAAATCAGTTAGAGCAAGAAAAACTAAATTTAGAAAGCACAATTAATGAGGCCTATAATAGTGCTCAAGGGGCNTACAAACTTTATGAGGCCTCAAGGAAAACTGCTCTCGCTCGAAATAGGGCTTATAAGGACGCTATTAATCGCTTTGAAGCTGGTGTAATTAACTCTTTTGACTTTAACCAAATAAGGCAGCGATTTGATGTAGCTACATCTGATGTTGTTCGTGCTAAATTTGACTATATTTTTAAATTGAAAGTACTTGAGTTCTACTTTGGTCTTTCCATAACCCTTTAGGTGGGTTTTGTTAATTTTGTGCAGTGAGTATTATTTTACATCTAGAAACAGCCACCAAAAACTGTTCTGTTGCTTTGAGCCATTCAGGAAAACTATTGGCTTTGGAGGAAAATTATTCTGAAAATTATAGCCATAGTGAGCGACTTACTGGATTCATCCAAAAAGCCTTAAAAAAGGCTAACCTCACTATAACTGATATTGATGCTGTTTCTGTTAGTAAGGGNCCTGGGTCATATACTGGGCTANGNATAGGAGTTGCAACAGCTAAAGGTATTTGTTTTGCTTTAGACGTTCCACTTATTGGAATTAATTCACTTCAGATTCTTGCAGGTAAAATAAAGCCAATTCAAGAATCATTACTTTTTCCCATGATTGATGCAAGAAGAATGGAGGTTTATACCATGGTATTAAACGAGAAGAAGGAAATATTAAAACCTACCTTTGCTGAGCTCATCAACGAGAATAGTTTTAATACATTTCCTGANGGCAAAAAGTGGATTTTTATCGGAGATGGTATAAAAAAATGTAAGGAACTTCTTAATGGTTCTCAAATAGATTATAGGTTTGATGTAAAATTTCCCTCTGCTCATGAAATGATTCCATTGGCATTTGAGGCATTTGAAAATAAAAGATTTGAAGATATTGCCTACTTCGAGCCTTTTTATCTCAAAGGGTTCTATTCTAAATCAAAAAAAAATAATTAGCTATCCGTTTACAGCTTCAACCAAATTAACTTTACCNGGAAGCATTTCCTTTAATATATTTTCGATTCCATTCTTTAATGTAAGAGTAGAGGAAGGACAACCACTGCAGGCACCTTGCAGTAAAACTTTAACCAGTTTTTCCTTATCTTCATAAGAATCAAAAATAATATTACCACCATCTGANGCTACAGCAGGCTTAACATATTCTTCTAAAATATTAACAATTTCTTGTTCTGTTTCATTTAAATTCTTAGAAAAATTTTTAGGGTTATTTTCAATATTATTTCCTGAAAAAGAGATCCCTAAAATAGCTTTTTCTTGCTCTAAATAACTCTTAATAAAGTCTCTTAATTCCATTACAATGTCATCCCATACAGTTTCATCATATTTAGATATTGAAATATAGTTTTCATCTAAGAAAATTTCTTTCACAAAAGGGAAATTAAAAAGTTNTTTGACTAAAGGAGCATCAATTGCCTCATCGATATGTTTAAATGAAATAGATTGGTTGACAAGTTTCTTGTTGGCTACAAACTTCATAGTTGACGGATTTGGGGTGCTTTCAGCATAAATAGTTATTGGAGATTTTTTTATGTTTTTTGGCTCATTTATTATCACACCCCCCTGATTCAAGTAATCCTCAATCTGAGTGGCGACCTCAGTTATTACTTCTTCCCATTCAAGAATATCAAACCGTTCAATAATAATTATATTATTTTCGATAAATACTTTTTTTACAAATGGCAGATAAAACAATTGTTTAACCAATGGAGCATCCGATGCTTGGTCAATATTAGAAAAACTTTTATTGACATTTATTTTAGGAGCAGGGTTGATTCTAAATTTTGCTAAAGAAGCACCACTTTTGCAACTTGCAATGATTTGTATTTTACCCATTTACCAAATTTACAAAAATATAGTAGTTCCAATAAAGAAAGCTACTTGTACTTTGAATCTATTTTTTAATTTAGAGAAAATATCTAACTATGTTACTTAAATCAGTTCGTGGATTTACCCCAAAATATGGAAAAGATTGTTTTTTTGCAGAAAATGCAACTATAATTGGCCAAGTCATTATGGGAGATAATTGTTCTGTATGGTTTCAAGCNGTTATTCGAGGTGATGTTAATGCTATAATTATAGGAGACCGTGTAAACATTCAAGATGGTGCTGTGATTCATGGTACTTATAAGCGATCATCCACTAAAATTGGAAATGATGTTTCTATAGGGCATAATTCTATTATTCATGGTTGTTCAATTAAGGACAGTGTTTTAGTGGGTATGGGAAGTATTATAATGGACGATAGCATAATAGAGTCAAACAGTATAATTGCTGCAGGAAGTGTTCTTACTAAAAACACATTTGTCCCTGAAGGAACAGTTTTTGCAGGAATACCAGCGAAGAAAATCAAAGAAATTGACTTAAATCTTAAAAAAGGAGAAATAGAGAGGATTGCTACAAATTACATTACATACTCCTCATGGTTTAAAAAGTAATAAAAACTCCCATATAGGGATTCCTATATTTTTATGTTATTAAGTTAGAAACCTAGCTCTAATTTAACTTCACCCATAATATCTTTACCTTTGGATATTATTACACTGCCTCCAGCAGAGGAATCTAGGACATAATCAAAGCCTAACTGACCGGCGACTTTATCAATTGCATTCCGAGCTTTTTCAATCAAGGGTTGCATCATATCAACAGATTTCTTTTGCATCTCTTGAGAAACGGTTTGTTGNAACTCTTGAATCCCTCTTTGCATGTCCTCGAGCTCTTTTTGTCTTTTTTGGTTAATAATTTCAGTTTGGTTACTTGCGTCAGCAGCGTATGTTTGAGCTTTTGTCTGTAATTCCTTATATGTACTTTCCATATCAGCAGTNTANGTGTCNTCTAGTTTTTTTAACTCTTTTTGNGCAGCGATTACCTCAGGCATNTCACTNATTAGTTTTTGAACTTCNATGTGAGCAATTTTTACTTGCCCANTNATTATGCTCAATGGNGNGATTAAAAGCATAAGGGGAATAAAAATGTTTTTTAATTTTTTCATTGTTTTAAGTTTAATTTTTGTNTCCAGATATCAACTTTTTTGCGGAGTTAATTTTTTCTTTTCTCTCTTTAATTCTTTCTTGGGCCTGAATTCTTTTCAAAACCAGGTCGCTAATATCGTAATTTTTTGCTGAATACAACATAATAATATCAGAAGATCGATCGAAAACAAAGTCGTATTTCCGTTCTTTTGCAAGAACTTGAACAATTGACAATATTTGGTCTTGTAGAGGCTTTAATAGTTGATTTTTTTGGATTATCATATCACCATTAGGACCAAATCTCTTTTCCTGTAAACTAATAATTTCTGATGCAAAATCTTTAATCTCTAGCTCTCTGTCATCAATCAGCTCGGGGGTTAGAAGGATTTTTTCAACAACAAACTGATCCTGGATTTGCTTAAGTTTAATTTTTTTTAATTCTATTTCTTTTTTCCACTGAGAAATTTTCTCGTCAAGGAGATTATTTGCAGTACTAAACTCTTTGTTTTTGCTCAAAATTACATCCATATCAATATATGCAATTCGAGCTCCTCTTTGAGCATGGATCGAAAGGGGTAAGAGGTAAATTATAAAGATTAGTTTAGAAATTATTTTCATTTAATTAAAGAAAAAAGTCTTACATAATTAAAAACGAAAAAAACAAACAAATATTTTAATTGTATTAAAAATGTACTTAAAACTGTTGTCCAATTATAAAATGAGTTTCCCAACCGTTAGGCTCATTAGAACCTGTGGGATTATCAAAGCCATATCCAAAATCAATTCCCAAAAGTCCAAATGCTGGCATAAAAATTCTCACACCCATGCCAGCCGAACGATTAGAATTAAAGGGATTAAAATCTCTAAAACTATCATATCCGTTGCCAGACTCCAAAAATGATAGAGCAAAGATTGAGGCACTTGGCTTTAATGTCAGAGGATATCGAAGCTCTATTGTAAATTTATTATAAATCAATGATCCATCTTGACTTGAAAGAGATTGATTTTTATAACCCCTTAGAGCAATTGTCTCTCTTCCGTCCAATGCATAATTTTGCATTCCATCTCCACCTAAATAAAATCTTTCAAAAGGAATATTACCTCTTTCTTTATTATAAGCGCCAATAAATCCAAAATCAGTCTGAGTTTTTAGAACTAGTTTTCCAATTAATGTAGTGTACCATTCGCCATTAAATTTGAGTTTGTAGTACTCTAACCATCTAAATTTTTCTTGGTCAATTTTTTCAGAATTAGGATTACCATTTGAAAGTTGAAAAGCTTTTTGGTTTTCTAAATTCGAATAATCAACTCCATTAAAAAGAGAATAAGGTGGGGTAAGTTTTGCACTTATTGTAAACTTTGAACCACCTACTGGGAAAATTGGGTTTGTAAAAGTATTGTTCCTAGAAAGTGCTAAAGTATAAGAAAGGTTGTTAGCTTGACCATCGCCAAAGGTAAAAAGACCTGTATAGTAATTGTTTAGGTCAAAATATTGATATGCTATTGCTTGTGATAAAGTGAAAAAATCATCAGGTACTTTAAGCCTTTTTGCCAATCCAAAAGTAAGACCACTGATCTGAAAATATTGGCTTTTATCAGCACGGCCTGTGAAAAAGTCATATCTGTATTGAACAGTATGTGATAAGGAAGTAGAAAATTGGACAGGTTGTCTTCCACCTAACCATGGTTCTGCAAAACTAAAGCTATATGTACTGTAAAACTGACTTGCTTGTAACCTTAGACTCAAGCTTTGCCCGTCTCCCATAGGAAGGGGCTTGTATGTATCAAGATTAAAAATATTTTTCATGGAAAAATTATTAAAAGAAAGTCCTAAAGTACCTATAAAACCACCACCACCATAACCTCCTTGAAGTTCAATTTGGCTTGCTCCAGCCTCAGTTAAACCGTATTCTATGTCAACAGTTCCAGCATTAGGATCAACATTTTTAAAATCAGGATTTATATTCTCAGCATCAAAGAAACCTAATTGACCTAGTTCTCTNACAGTTCTGACAACCATGTCTTTGCTATATAANTCTCCAGGTTTCGTNCTTAATTCCCTGTATATTACGTGGTCGTTGGTCTTAGTATTACCAACAACAGATATTTTATTGAATTGGGCGATTTTACCCTCATTAACCCGAATTTCAAAATCAATTGTATCATTTTCTGCACTTACCTCAACTGCGTTAATACTTGAAAATAGGTAACCGTTGTTTTGATACAAATTTGATAAATCGTTCGCATCAGGTTTTTCGTCTGCAATTCTTTTTTTAAGTAGCACCCCGTTATAGGCATCTCCCTTTTTTATTCCAAGTACTTGTGATAATTGAAAGTCGCTATATATTGAATTTCCAAGAAAATTGATGTCACCAAAATAATATCTANTTCCTTCCTCNACNTTAAAATTAATAGAAAGAGTATTATCTCCNTTAATTNTGATACTATCTTTTATAATTCTTGCATCTCGATATCCTTTTTCTTTAAAAAAATCTAAAAGATTTTGTTTGTCTTCAGNGTATTCTTCTTCAAGTAATTTTGATTTTTTCCAAAATCGTAATGGAAAACGCCTCTTGGTTTTTTTTAATTTTGACCTTAGTTTTTTTTCACTAAAAATTTTATTTCCCTCAAAACTAATCTCTCTAATTTTTACCCTTTCACCCAAATCTACNTTGACCATCATNTTATAAGTGTTACTCTTCAATGAGTCCTCAATCATATTAAAATTCACTTTGGTGTTAATAAATCCATCTTTTTTGAATTTATTTATAATGTAGTTTTTGGTATTAGTTAAAAAACTTTCAGAAAGTTTTTTTCCAGGTGAAAGCTCTGTTTCATCAACTAATGGGTCTACTTTACTAGCCTTTAGTCCNGTAATTTTTACTTCACCAAGAGTAGGAAGTTCCTCTATTTCNATTTCAAGNCCAACTCTATCTCCATCAATTTTAGTNACATAAAAATTTATATCACTAAATAATTGCAGGTTCCATAGCTTNTTAACTACACTACTAATTTTTTCACCTGGAATAATTATTTTTTGCCCTTTCCTAAGTTGACTATATGAGATTACAGTTTGGTCGCTGAATGTTTTTATACCACTTACTGATATTGTATCAATTGTGTAGAGCTTTCCTTTTACAAATTTATCTAAGTTTTGTGCTCGGGAAAACATATTGCCCAATAAAAAAATTGAACATAAAAAAAGACTTGTCTTAAATGAATTTTTATTTAAGAAGCTGCTCACTTGTTTTTCCAAATCTGCGTTCCCTTTTTTGGTAATTTATAATTGCTTTATGCAAATGCTTCTTATTAAAATCAGGCCACAGTATNTTTGAAAAATACAATTCNGCATAGGCAATTTGCCACAAAAGAAAGTTACTTATTCGCTTTTCTCCACTTGTCCTAATCAGCAAGTCCACATCTGGTAAATTATGCGTATAAAGATGCTCATTTATAATGGATTGGTCAATTTTTTCTGGAGAAATTATATTATTTTTAACTTTGNATGCTAGCTTTATAAAAGTGCTAACAAGTTCTTCCCTTCCTCCATAGCTTAGTGCAAGTGTCAATGTCATTTTACTATTATTCTTTGTTTTATTTATTACATAATTCAATTCGTCTTGCACAATTTTTGGTAACTGATCTATGTTACCTATTACGTTTAGCTTAATTCTATTTTTTAGAAGCTTTTCAAATTCACTCTTTAGACTGCTTACTAATAGTTTCATCAATACACCAATTTCTTCTCTTGGACGTTTCCAGTTTTCTGTTGAAAAAGCAAAAAGGGTGAGATNTTTTATTTTCAATTCTGCTGCTTCCTCAACNACTTTCTGAACTGCCTTTACACCATTTCTGTGGCCAAAAATCCTTTTTTNCCCCTTATCACTAGCCCAACGACCGTTTCCATCCATAATAATAGCAAGNTGGTTTGGTAAGTCATTATAATCAATCATAATTATTCTTTACAATAACAAGGCAGATCGCCAAAGGTAAATGAAATTGTTAAACCTGTAAAAACATACCAGTCATTATTATTTATATTTCCAAATTCATACCCATTTGGGGCACCTGAATCGGATTTAGGGAAACTTCCATCCAAATTATCGGAAAACGTATATCTAGCTCCAATTTCAAGTCCAAGAATAACTAATGGCGAAGCTGTTGCTTTAAAACCAATTATAACAGGTAGAGAAATATTACTNCCATCAGCATAAAAGATACTTTCNAATGTTTTTGGATTATGATAAAACAAATCGTATTTGATGTATCCAACCCCCATAAATATATATGGAGTAAATAGTTTATCAATCCCATGTAGATTAAAATCTACAAAATTTATCTCAGCTCCTACTGAAAATTCCATGATTTGATTTTTAAATCTATATTTTCTTAAAAACCTTGCAAAATCACTAGGNTTNTAGTCACTTTTTTTAATAGAGCTAAAAACAAAATTAGTTCGAAAAGAATAACGTGTAGTTCGATTCCACTTGTATATAAGTCCAAAGGCAGGATTTTCTGGAAACACATAATTTGAGGACCCTACATCACCTATATAATTAGCCCCTCCAACTATTGCTCCTATCTCATGGTATTGNGAATTAACAAAATATTGAGAACAAAAAACAATAATGAGTAAACAATTTTTTTTCATTTACAAACATAAATATCCAAACTAGCTAAGATTTTTTTTGAGAATTACCAGTTGTAATCTTAAACTAAAAAAAGGAGAATTTATTGTCTATTTCGNGTGTCTTGACCCCAAAAAATCTTGTTGCGAAGTGTTTTAAAATAATTGTCACCATNGAGCTCAACTGTAAATACAGGGAAAGGTGCTTTTTTAATCGTTATAATGGTACNGTTTTCAACAGTAAAAATTCTTGAATCTAAAGACATTAAATGCCCTTCACCTCTGCCGTCGACACTAATTTCAATAGAGGCTTTATCAGGCACAACCAATGGTCTAATATTAAGATTGTGGGGTGCTATTGGATTTAGAACAATTCCCTTTGTTTTAGGAGTTAAAATAGGACCACCACTGCTTAATGAATACCCCGAAGATCCAGTTGGCGTTGCAATAATTAATCCGTCAGCCCAATATGTAGTTAAATACTCCTCATTAATTTTTGTTTCAATACTCAACATTGAGGTTGTATTCTTTCTNTTTATACTTATTTCATTTAATGCACAAGCAAAACAAGATGAAAGTATATGGTCTTCATTTGACAGGTTTACAGAGAGTAAACTTCGCTCAACTAATTTAAATTTTTCTTTAAAAAATTTATCTAAAGCTTCATTTAATGATTCTTTTTGTAAACTAGTAAGAAAACCTAGTCGTCCGGTATTGATTCCTAATATGGGAATTTTTGAATTTTTAACAAAAGGTATTGAGCGTAAAAGTGTTCCATCACCACCAATCGAAAATAAAAAGTCNACATCNGAATTAATTGTACCCGAGGCCTCAAACAGATTATGATTATTTGATTTAGGCAGGTGTTTAACCAATCNATTATCAATATTTAGTTCGTGACCTTTTTTTTCTAAATAGGAAATAGTAGCCAAAGCATACTTAATTGTAGCAGGCGTATCAAAAGCACAAAATATTGCAATCTTCATCAACCTTGATTTCTTTATAAAATTACGAAACTTTATTTGGCTAGGCTTTTGATTAACNAAATTTAGAGGATAACAGAAGAAGTTCTTAATTTTGAGGTTAAATAGAATTATGACAAGGTTAAGTGTAAACATCAATAAAATTGCTACNTTAAGGAATTCTCGTGGAGGAAATACCCCAAACCTCCTTGAAGTAGCAAGAGACCTTCAAGGTTATGGGGCACAGGGAATAACTATNCATCCTAGACCAGATCAACGCCATATAAAATATAGTGATGCATTGGCATTACCAGAGGTTTTGATTACCGAGTTTAATATAGAGGGTAACCCTATTCCAAAGTTTATCGATTTGGTGAATCAAATAAAACCTGACCAAGTTACCCTTGTACCAGACGCAGAAAATGCAATTACCTCAAATGCCGGTTGGGATACCATAAAAGACAATCAATTTTTAAAAGAAGTAATAAATGAATTCAAAAGTAANGGAATCAGAACCTCGATTTTTATAGAACCAGATGAAAATATGGTTAAAGGGGCAAAAAATANTGGCGCTGACAGAGTTGANCTATACACCGAGGCTTATGCAACAAGTTTTCCTNAAAACCCTAAAAAAGCCATTTTACCGTATTTAAAAGCTGCGATGGTTGCCAANAAACTTGAAATTGGTATAAATGCAGGACATGACTTAAATCTCAAAAATATATCTTACTTCGCAGAAAATATTCCACAGCTTTTGGAAGTTTCTATTGGTCACGCACTAATTAGCGAATCCCTCTATTTGGGTTTTGAAAATGTCATTCCTATGTATCTCCAACGACTTTCAAGATGAATGTATTACANAGTAATATTTTGGGAAAGGGAAAAAAAAACTTTATTATTCTGCACGGTTTTTTGGGTATGGGCGACAATTGGAAAACACATGGTAAGAATCTTGCCGAAAAAGGTTATTGTGTCCATTTGATTGACCAAAGAAATCATGGAAGAAGTTTTTGGAGNTCAGATTTTTCTTACCCNTTTATGGTTGAAGATTTATTGGTTTACATGAATCATAACCAAATTACTTCTGCAATTCTTTTAGGTCACTCCATGGGTGGGAAAACTGCAATGAATTTTGCATTGAAATACCCAAAATTTGTTAGTCNTCTTATAATCGCGGATATTTCTCCAAAATATTATGGGCCTCATCATCAAAAGATTTTAAAGGGCCTTGNTAGTCTTGATTTTGAGGTCATTCAATCAAGAAAAGATGCAGAAGATCAATTATCTCTTTATGTAACTGATTTTGGAACTCGACAGTTTTTATTAAAAAACCTCTACAGGATTGAGGGCTGTAAATTTAGCCTAAGGATAAATTTAGATGTTCTAAANAATAGTGGGGAAGCAATTGGTGAGGCTATAAATANCGATAAAATNTTTAATAACCCAACCTTATTCATGATTGGNGCNAATTCAGGTTATGTAGATAAAAGTTTTGATTATAAAATGATTGTAAGTTTTTTNCCTAAAGCAGAAATATTGGAAATAAAAGAAGTAGGACACTGGCTNCATGCTGAGAAGCCAGAGCTATTTTTTAATCACTTAATATCCTGGATTAATTGAAATTGTATACATTTCTACATTCAGGTCCAAATTTGTTATAAAAATAACAAATTGTAGTGGTCTAAACCACTAATCTTAAATTTGCTAATATTCTTATGAAAACTATTATTAGGAAAGGGAAAAAAACAGATGCCTCGGAAATCCTGTCATTGATTAAAGAGCTTGCAGTTTTTGAAAGAGCACCCAATGCTGTAATCATTAACCGAGAATCTATTGAAAAATTTGGTTTTGGTAGAAATCCTTTATTTAAATGTTTCGTTGCTCAGCAGGGAGAAAAAATCGTTGGAGTTGCTCTTTTTTATCAGAGGTATTCGACATGGAAGGGCCCTACTTTACATTTGGAAGACCTAATTGTTACTGAAAAAATGAAAGGTAAAGGAATTGGTTCCAAATTATATAAAGCTTTTCTAAAATATGCTCATGAATTAGGAGTAGAGCGTGTCGAATGGACAGTACTTGACTGGAATCTAGCTGCAATTGACTTTTATCAAAAAAGTGGTGCTAAAGTATTGAGTGATTGGAGAACAGTTCAAATGGACAAAAAAACAATACAAAACTATTTTAAAATCTCATAAATAAAATGAAAATATTTAAGTTTGGGGGTGCTTCAGTAAAAGATTCAGTTGGGGTCAGAAATATTCTGAATGTTTTAAAAAATACTGGATTTAAAAACACTTTCATCGTGGTGTCTGCTATGGGTAAAACTACCAATGCTCTTGAGCAAGTAGTTCGATGTTATTTTGAAGACAAAAACCAATTATTTTCAGAACTAGCTAATGTTCGTTCCTGGCATCATGAAATCATAGATGATCTTTTTAAGAATAATAAAAAAGAGGTAACCAAAAAAGTAAATGAGTTTTTTGATTCCGTAATCAATTTTTTAAATAAAAATCGAATTGAAGACTATAGTTTTGTTTATGATCAAGTTGTAAGTCTTGGAGAGTTGGTTTCCACAACCATTATTAGTCATTATATGGCACTTGAAAATGTTGATAATATTTGGTTGGATGCTCGAAAATGCATTCAAACAGATACCTATTATAGAGATGCAAATTTGGACTGGCAAAAGACTCAAAATCAAATAAAAAAAATGGTCAAAGGTAAAAGCACATTAATTTCTCAGGGTTTTATTGGTTCAAGTTCTGATGGGATGACGACAACCTTGGGACGTGAAGGATCTGACTATAGCGCAGCAATATTTGCTTATGCCCTAGCAGCAGAATCAGTTACAATCTGGAAAGACGTTCCTGGTGTATTAAATGGTGATCCTCGTCAATTCGAGGATACTGTCCTGCTAAATCAAATTTCTTATCGGGAGGCCATTGAACTAGCTTTCTATGGTGCATCAGTTATTCATCCCAAAACTCTTCAGCCACTTCAGCGGAGAGGAATTCCATTATATGTTAAATCATTTGAAAATCCAAAAAATACTGGAACATTAGTTTCTAAAGGAAAGACAATAGAGCCAAATGTTCCTTGTTATATTGTTAAAAAGAATCAAACTTTAATTAAATTATCCTCTAAGGATTTTTCTTTTATCGTAGAAGAAAATATTAGTGAGATTTTTGCCTTACTTCACCAATATCAAATGCGTGTAGAAATGATTCAAAATTCTGCAATCAGTTTTTCAATATGTATTTTCAATAAATATGGAAAGTTAGAACTTTTGGTAAAAGCCTTAAGTTCAAAATTTAATATTGAGGTCACCAATAATGTTGCCCTATATACCATACGCCATTTTGACAAGCTAGCAATTAACTATATTAAAAATAAAGTAAATAAGATTGTTTTAGAACAAAGATCAACTGATACTGCTCAGTTTGTGGTGATCGATTAAAAAAATATTTTTTTAACTTTTTCCACAATGGTAGATGCAAGCTTAACGTGGCTTTCATGGGTCCAACCTCCGACATGAGGGCTTAAAATTACATTTTTAGCTTGTATTAAATATTTAAGTGCAGGGGGAATTTTTTCTTTGTTAAATATGGAAGAAAAGGACTTGGTTTCGTATTCTAATACATCTAATCCAGCACCAATAATTTTACCTGATTTTAATCCCAAAACTAGGTCTTCTGTCTTAACTGCCGAACCTCTTGCAGTATTGAGAAGCCAAAAAGGATATTTCATTTTTTTTATGAATTTATAGTTAATCATACCTTCTGTAATTTTCGTTTGGGGAGTATGAATACTAATGACCTGAGAATTAGCCATTAGTTCATCGATTGTTACCTGGTATGCATTTTCGTCACCCATATTTGGTAAAATATCGTAACAAAGGGTTGTCACTTCAAAACCAGAAATTATTTGGGCAAAACTTTTTCCAGTATTACCATATCCAATAATTCCTAAAGTTTTTCCATTTAGTTCCCATCCTCTATTTCCCTCTCTGTCCCATTGCCCAGATTTTATTGATTCGTGACCAGCTTTTAGGTTATTCATTAATCCCAACAACATTCCCAAACAGTGTTCGCCTACAGCATTTCGATTACCTTCTGGTGAGCTAATTAGATGAATATTCATTTTTTGAACAGCTTGAATATCAATATTTTCTAATCCTGATCCAACTCTACCTATAAATTTTAAATTTTTCGCATGCAACAAAAACTCCTTGTCTATTGTGAATTTACTCCTTAGAATAAGTCCATCGTATGAACCAATTTTATTTAGAACCTCCGATAGGCTGTCATTGAAAGCTAAGTCGTTTTTAATTCCTAATGCATCCAATCCTTCTATAAGATTAGGGTGATTTTCTTCGAGGTGTAAAACTTTCATTTTTAAAAATTAAAACCCCAAAAATATTTTAGCTATATAAAAAAATAAGAAAATCCCAAAGATATCATTGGCAGTAGTGATAAATGGACCAGTAGCAATAGCAGGATCAATACCTTTTTTGTTCAGTATAATAGGTACAAAGGTACCAACCAATGCGGCTATAACGATTACCCCCATCATTGCACCAGCAATCGTTAGACTTATAATAAGATCTTGGTTAATAATAAATCCGAATACAATTAGTATCAAAGCAAGGGCTAAGCCATTAATTAGACTCAAGCCTATCTCTTTAAAAAGTAATGGAATTAAAGATCCTTTAACTAAATTATTTGCCAAACCTTGAACAATTATAGCAGAGGATTGAACTCCAACATTACCCGCCATAGCTGCTATTAGAGGTGTGTAAAAAAATAAACTTCGTAATTCAGGTTGCTCCATTATCTTTTCAAAATCTTGAAGAATGAATACACTTCCCAAACCACCAAGCAACCCTAAAAATAGCCAAGGTAATCGAGCCTTGGTTAGCTCAAAAACTCCATCATTTGCTTCAACGTCATTTGATATTCCAGCTGCTAACTGATAGTCTTTTTCTGCTTCTTCTTTTATAAAATCAACTATATCGTCAATAGTAATTCTACCCATTAATTGTTTTTTATTGTTCACGACAGGAATAGCTTCAAGATCATATTTAGACATTATGTCGGCAACTTCCTCTCCTGGCTGATCCACTTTAACTGAATCAACCTCAGGGATATAAATATCTTTTACGATTGCCCTGGAATTTGCCGTTATTAAGTCTTTTAATGAAAGTCTTCCCTTGAGAATATTTTGTTCATCCACTACATAAATTGAATGGACTCGAGTAACTTCATCAGCTTGGGCACGCATCGCATTTAGACATTTTAAAACACTCAGATTCTCTTTTACTTTAACAAGTTCTTTGGCCATTAAACCCCCAGCGGTATTTTCTTCATATGTCAATAGCTCTCGAATATCTTCAAGGTGTTCAGAATCTTTAATTTGGGACATTACGGTTTCCTGACGATCTTCAGGTAATTCTGCGATAAGGTCAGCAGCGTCATCTGTATCTAGCTCTTCAATTTCCTCTGCAATTTCTTTGGCAGATAGTTTTTCTAAGATTCCTTCCCTAATGTCTTCATCAATTTCAGCAAGGGCATCGGCAGTTTTTTCACTATCCAGGAGTTTAACTAGATAAGTTGACTGATCAGTAGAAAGTTCATAAATAACTTCAGCAATATCGGCGTAGTGTAAATTTTCAAGTCTTATGCGAAGGTGCTCGTCAGATTGCTTTTCTATAAGTCTCTTAATGTCATCTATCCCAGATTTATTTATCTCAAACTTTTGCATTTTCCACTTTTTTTGTCAATGCTATAAATTCCTCACCAGATAATTTTTCTGGCCGCATTCCAAATATACTATCTTCTAAAACATATTTTGGAATATTAAGAGTTTTAAGACTATTTCTGAGAGTTTTTCTTCGCTGGTGAAAACTTAATTTTACAATTTTAAAAAGTAAATTTTCATTGAAATCTTTTCTTAAATTAGTTTTACGAGTCAGAGTTATTACACCAGAATTTACTTTTGGTGGCGGAGAAAAAACCCCTGGTGAAACACTAAAAAGATATTCTGTATGGTAGTAGATTTGACAAAGAACTGAGAGAATTCCATATGCCTTAGTTCCAGGGTTTTGACAAATTCTTTTGGCAACTTCTTTCTGAAACATTCCACAGAAAAAAGGTATTAAATCCCTATTTTCAATTGTTTTAAAAACAATTTGACTTGAAATATTGTAGGGAAAGTTTCCAATAATCGAGAAGTTTTCCTTACCAAAAAAATTTTTTAACTCCATTTTGATAAAATCCCCTTCGAAAATATTATCTCTCAATTGAGGAAATTTTTCTATCAAATAATTTACAGATTCACTATCAATTTCAACTAGCTTTAATAAAATATTTTTTTGAGTTAAAAGCTCAGTAAGGACTCCCATTCCAGGACCAATTTCCAAAACATTTTTTCCATAATTAACAAATGGCTGATTAGCAATTTTTTTTGCGATATTAATATCATTCAAAAAATGCTGTCCTAACTTTTTTTTAGGGGTTACAGCTTTCATAAATTTTAGTCAATGATTTCAAAACCAGTGTAGTTGACTAAAGCATTGGGAATTNTAATTCCATTATCAGTTTGAAAATTTTCTAATAGTCCAGCAACTACTCTTGGAATAGCTAGCGAACTACCATTAAGTGTATGAACTGAGGCTTTTTTGCCATTATTATCTTTGTATCTTAGCTTAAGTCTTTCAGCTTGAAAGCCTTTAAATGTTGAGACAGAACTTATTTCTAGCCATCTCTTTTGAACTGTGGAATAAACTTCAAAATCATAGGTTAATGCAGATGTAAAACCTAAATCACCACCACATAATTTTATTATCCTGTATGGTAATTCTAATTCACCTAAAATATTTTTTACATGCTCTATCATACCCTTAAGAGCAGCACTGGAAAATTCAGGGTTTTCAATTCTAACGATTTCGACTTTATCAAATTGATGAAGTCTGTTTAGTCCTCTTACATTAGCACCATAGCTTCCGGCTTCTCGTCTAAAGCAGGGAGTATATCCAGTCATACAGATTGGTAAATCTTTGACATCTAGAATACGGTCTCTATAAATNTTTGTCAAAGGGACCTCAGCTGTTGGGATTAAATACAAATTATCCTCTTGGACATGGTACATTTGCCCTTCTTTATCTGGAAGTTGTCCTGTGCCAAATGCAGACAAGTCATTCACAAGATATGGAACCTGATATTCTTTGTATCCCGCATCAATATTTTTATCTAAAAAATATTGAATTAGAGCCCTTTGAAGTTTAGCACCTTTTCCTTTATAAACTGGAAATCCNGCACCAGTAATTTTGCTGCCAACTTCAAAATCAATTAGATTGTGTTTTTTAGCTAAATCCCAATGAGGTATTGCTTTTTTTGATAACTCAGGTATCTTTCCTGCTCGNAAAATTTCTTCATTATCCTCTTCTTTATTNCCNGAGGGTACAGTATCNTCAGGTATATTTGGAATTTGGATTCTTAAAGAGATTAAGTTTGCATTCGCTTTTTGAATCTGTTCTTGCAAATCCTTTGAGATTAATTTTAAATTGGAGGTTTCACTTTTTAATTTATTTGCTTCAGTTTCTTCACCTGATTTAAATAACATACCGATTTCCTTCGCAAGTTTATTACTTTTTGAATGGACTTCATCTAGTTGGGTTTGAAGAGAACGCCGATTCTGGTCAACTTCAAGAACTTGATCTATAAGTTCTAGCTGAGAAAAATTTCTCTTNGCTAAACCTTCTTTAGCTTTCTNAGNGTTTTTTCTCAGGTAAATAAGGGATAACATGTAATTTAATTTTCTTTACAAAGGTAGGTGAAAGCATTTGATTTATAAATAAATTAGAGGTATTGTGGAATCAATTTTTGGCAACTATTTTTGTCCCTGTCTAACTGAATTTTTAGCTTTTCAAGTGATTCAAATCTTTTTTCATCTCTAATTTTTTCTAATATTTTAAAGCTAATTTCTCTATTATATAAATCNCCTTTAAAATTAAATAAATGTGTTTCTATCTGGANATTTTTTCCNGAAATTGTTGGCCTGATTCCAATNTTCATCATACCAAAGTAAATTTGTTTTTTAATTTTTGTTCTTACAAGATATACTCCATTTTGAGGTTTGAGTTTGTAATTCTCTAATATTTTTAAGTTGGCAGTTGGATANCCTATCTCCCTNCCTATTGAATCTCCCCTTATAATTAATCCTGATAAACTGAANGATCGNTTNAGAAATTTATTAGCTAANTTAATATCGCCACTTGNGATTGCATTTCGAACCTTAGTTGAACTTACTGAAATTGATTCGATATCTTGGGCTGGAATCTCATTAACCTTAAAATTATAATCCAAACCATAACTCTTAAGATTTTCAACAGTNGCNTCTCTATTTCGACCAAAACGGTGATCNTAACCGATTATTAATTTAGATACTTTAAGACTATTAACTAGAATATCTCTTGTAAACTTNACAGCTGTCATCCTCGAAAAATCTTTTGTAAAAGGCTGAATGATTAAGACTTCGATTCCTAATTTTTCGAAAATTTTTTTCTTTTCNTCAACTGTGTCAATCATCCTTATGTTAAAGTCTTTTTGTAATACCATACGTGGATGAGGGAAAAAAGTAAGTAATATTGTAATCAAATTTTCTTTTTTTCCCTTTTTAACCATGTCAGTAATTATTTTTTGGTGTCCAATGTGAACTCCATCAAATGTTCCAATTGTTACGATTGAGGATTTTAAGGCTTTGTATTCCAATATGTTTTCAACTACTAACATTTAAAAATTAAGTATAGATTCAAAAGTACATCATAATTACTTTATGATTTATGGTCTTTTTTTTAATTTAAACGAAAAAATAACTGTATTGGTCTTTCGACGATTAATATTATCCCTACTTTTTATAGTATTTTTTTCCTTTAACAATATTGATGCTCAAGAATATTGGTCTAAAGCCGACAAAGAAATAATGCAATTTCAAAATCTTAAAGAAAGGAAAGATTGGCACTATTTAAAACTAGATAATGAAAAATTAAGATCATCATTATTAAATAAAAAAAGTTTATCTAGTAAATCTAAAAAAAACTATATTACCATACTACTTCCTAATGAGAGGGGAATTGCTGAGGATTTCTTATTA
>NZOY01000058.1 GCA_002695445.1 Flavobacteriaceae bacterium | reverse complement strand
AATAAACCAGATAAAAAAGAGTTGAAGGATGTTTAAAATGCAGTATTTAATCTATTTGGTTTTTGGTGTTTTAATTTTATCGTGTGGTTCTTTTAAAAGCCTATCTGATGAAATTTCAGTCGATGTGAATTTGCCTGCAAATGAGGAAATTTCTAACAGCTTTTTATCAAATGAACCAGTGATCTCTACATTCGAATCGAACAATGTAAAAAGATTAAACTTACAACAACAAAATAAATTGGACAGCATATATTCAATTTTGATTAGTGAAAAAGAAGTGTTAATCGACTTTGAAGACAGAGAATTATATGACAACTTGATATATAAAAACCTAAATGATACTACTTTTTTAACCAATATTTATATGAAAACCCCTTCTGATGGTTCACCAGTAAGTTATCAATATAATGTGTTAAAAGGTGACGAAATTTATTATTCTTTTGAAAATATTGGCAAAAGTAAAATAGAGGAGATATCAATATTAGAGGGGGACACTTACAGATTTGTAAAACAAAAATTTCCCAAGAAAAGTAAACAATCAGGAAAAATAAGAATTATCAACGATAATCCTTTGACTTTAAATGTTATTAATGACGGATTTTTCAAGAATAAGGGATTATTTGGATCAAATCTTAAAATTAGTCTTAAAAAGGTGTCACCGTTAAATATTAATTACGAAGAGGTTTATGACAGCATACCCTCTGAACAAATTATCATAAAGGTCTTAAATGATACAATTTATAACTCAATTTATAATGAATCACTTGTTTTGAAACCCATTCTTGACATAACTGGTAAAAGTGAATTAATAGTTCCACTTGACATTGACCCAGAAGGTAAGGAACTTGTTGGGTGGGGTTATTGGGTCTCTCTAAATCCCTTTAACACAATTGATTGGTTTAGCAATAAAGATAACGACTTGATTAATTTTGCAAAGCAAGAATTTTTTAATTCTGATGAAAAAATATCTCTACAAAATTCAGTTAATGATAATATAAAATTAAAAGTTAATAATATTAGTTTAGATGTAAGAACTCCTAATTATTCTGGCAACTATGCCTTATACCAAACAGATAAAAAAATTGATAAACCTCACAGAAGAGCCGAGGTAGTAATACGAAACTTTTCAAATATATATTCTTACAATATCAAGCTAGGACTTGTTTCAGTTTTTTTTAAAGAAAGAGAGGTTTATCAAAAAAGCGAAGTTTATGAAAAAAAGAAATTTATTAAACTATCAATAAATGAATAAGTTTATTAAAGCCCTTTATTATATTTTAATTTTTGTTTGTTTCTCTTCTTTAGAGTCATGCACACAACTTAAAAAAATAGATTCTACAATCAGAAAAACTTTTGGACAAGTAAATAGATTTAAAAGACAACAGAAGTTATATTCTAAAAGGCTTGGTTTAGACAATAAGCAGGGTGGTTCAAATCAAAGTGATTCTGTTTTTAAAATGAAAAGAAATCCTATCCAACAAAAAAATATGATTAACGAGTATGGATATATTTTTGAGGGTTTAAATGGATATGATCCGGGAGTTGTTGTAAATTTCACCAACAAGGATAGTGTTTCAAATGTATTCGAAGTACAAGATGAATCTTTTAAAACAATAAAAAAGAATCGAGAGGTGTTTGGCTGGCATCCTTATTGGATGGGTTCGAGCTGGAAACAATATCCTTTCGAATTGCTTTCGACCATTTCATATTTTTCTTATAATATTAACTCAAGAACCGGATTAAGTCAAAATCCAAAACAAATAGAAGACTGGAATAATACCAAATTAATTGATTCGGCAAAAGCAAATAATACAAGAGTTCTTTTAACCGTATCATTACACGGTTCAAAAAATCAAGAACGCTTCTTAGACAATAAGCTTTTATGGAATAATCTTTATGGTGACGTTTCGAAACTAATTTTAAATAGAAATGCTGATGGCGTTGATATAAACTTTGAAGATGTTCCNTCTAGANANAAGANTGAGTTTGTAAATTTTGTTGAGGGATTTAGNAANTTTTTGTCNACCCAATTTGAAATTAATGAAAAGGAAAGTCCATTTATTTCANTTACNCTTCCNGCTTNTAAAGACAGAGAAAATTATGATATTAAAAAGCTTGATTCTTTTGTGAATTTGTTTGTTATAATGGGTTACGACTANAACAGTGTTTCTACACCCGATGCAGTTGCACCACTGCAATCAGAAGGAAATCTAAGCTTACTTAGCACAATTAAATACTATGATGGGAAAAATATGGATTTTGGTAAAACAATATTGGCACTCCCTTATTATGGGGTCCTTTGGGATATTAAACCTCTTAAAGATGACACATTTAATGCTAGTTTAGAAAGAAGAATCACCTACAGCGAAATCAATAAATTGTTTTTAAGTAACAATGAGTTAAATGCAGATGTGGAATTGGACCCAATTTCNATGAGTAAGATTTATCGTGCAGCCTTTGAAGATAACTCNATTAAAGAAATCCATTTTGACGATGCTTTTACTTTATCAAAAAAATATGATTTTGCANTGAGCAACAAGCTCAAAGGAGTAGGTGTTTGGGCCTTGGGTTATGATAATGGGCAAAATGATTTATGGAATTTAATTGAGATTTATTTTTCAACAGATAAAGTTTCTTTTAATGACCCAATAACTCAAGTCAACGGATTTCCAATTCGTTTCGCAAAAAATCTTGTACAAGAAAAGGATGTTTTTATAGCAATAATTATCTTTTTTACACTTGCTTTAGTGGTTTCTTTTGTTCTTGTGCTATCTGANTGGAGGGTAAGAGATTCAATAATGCGAAGTAGAATAAACCAACTAATTGTAATATTTATTGGGTTTGTATTATTNATTCCCTTGGTTGTATTTATATCAGAATTATTGGGAAAATTTGGTTTCACTATAGAATCTAGTTATCAAATTTATATTGGTTTTTTTATTGGTCTTTTAGTTTTTTTGATTGCATCAAAAGCAAAATTTGGACAAATTATTCAGAAGCCATAAATTGAGAAAATGAAATCAATCATTCTAAGAGAGTTATTTTGGATTATATTAAGCTTTGTAATATCATTGATATTGGGGTTTATTTTTCTTGAATTGCTTGAATTAACTTCCACNGACAGATCTTTGAAGAGGATAGAAAAAGTTTTTTCTGTGCAATTGTATATAATAGGTTGTATTGTTTCATTCATTTCAATATATATAGTTAGAATAATCTTTGCAGCAATAAGAATGTTTGTTGGTAAATAAGTGAAAAAATGATTCATAATATAATTACATCAATTGCAGCGAAGACAAATCAGTATATAAAAAATAAATTATCAATTGATGAGGATATTGTGATTGTAAGAAGTCTAGTTGATATAAAAGGCAACTTAAGTCAAGGAATTGAAAACAAAATAGTTGTTTTTTTATTAAGCATTGAGGAAGAAAAATTATCAAAAAATGCTACCTCTGGTGGGATTGTCAATAATCCTGCGATTAATCTCAATATCAACATTATGTTTGCATCTTATTTCTCAGATGTAAATTACGTTGAGTCACTAAGACATGTTTCTTTAGTAATTGATTTTTTTCAACGAAACCCTATTTTTAGTTTAGCTAACACTCCAGGCTTACCTATGAATATTCCAAGATTACATGTTGAAATATATAATTTGAATATGCCCGATACGATGAGACTTTGGGGTGCAATTGGCACCAAGTATATACCTTCGTGTGCATACAGAATCAAACAGATCATTTTTGATAGTGACACAATTATTGAAGATATTCCTCCTATATTAGGAAAGTAGTTGGAAATAATTATTCTAAGCAGTATGTCTTTTTAGAAAATAACAAATGTGGAACCAATGATTAATCAAATAAAATACACTTCTAATTATAAAAAAATTCTAACTGTAGAAATAATGCATGATTATTTTGAAAATGGTTTGTGCTCTTCGTTTGAAATCAATCCTTCATCAAATACTAGAAATATATTAAAAGACTATGGGATTATTTTTAGAAAAATAATTAATGGATTTGTTCTGATTTCAAATAGAGATGAAAGATTTACTGGTATTTCATTCAATGGTCCAATCCAATTAACTTTTAAGCTAACAAACAATGACCCACTTTTTTTTAATTATACTGATTTAAATTTAGAAGGTGGAACAAATTTTCTTTTTCAAAATAATAATAAAACAAATCTTCTTCATCAGAAAGAATATGTTGATAAAACGAGTATGGTAAATAATAATGGTTTCTTATCTGGTGAAATAAAAATAGAATTAAACTCTAATAATGAATTCTTTGGGGAGGAATCTTCAAAAAAAAATCTAGTTGAAAAAAAATTCAATATTAATTTTAAGTCAAGAGATATAATAATAAGATATAACTTATATAGCAGCAAAGAAGATTTTAATTACTCAAATTTATTCGTAACTGATGATGAAAATACCATAAAGATTTCAAGTATTAACAAAAGAAATTTGTCAAGTGGAAGACAGGTATTTACTATTTCTCAAAAAAAACAAATAAAATCATCCCAGATTTATAAAAAAAGTTTTTTTTTAAAAAAACAAGATAAGTTTTTAAACACATTTTCAATCCAGCTTCCCAATCCTGAACCAAAAAACATGTCATTTGACAAAGAAATTAAAAAATTTATCGCAGAGGTGTTTGTTTCGTTGGATTAATTTTTTACATTTAAGTGATAATCAATAAATCAATTAATAAATTAAAAAATTATGGCTTCGAATTTAGCAACCCCCGGAGTATACATTGAAGAGAAAAGTTCATTTGGGACATCAGTTGTCCCAGTNGCTACTGCAATACCAGCATTTGTNGGTTACACTGAGAAGGCTCTTCGTGGAACTAAGTCCTTAACTAATGTTCCCACCAAAATTTCAAATTTTGGAGAATTTGTAGAGTTATTCGGTGGTGCACCAAATACTCTCTTCAGTATATCCCAATCCAATAAATCAAAACCAAAGCCGGCAGCTAAGGAGGGTGATNCNCCTNCGGCAAAAGCNGATNCTGCTAAAACTGGTTCTAGTGAATATTCTTTAGAAATGGATATGGACACTCGATACTTAATGTATGATGCAATCAGACTCTATTTTGTTAATGGAGGGTCAGACTGTTATATNGTATCGGTTGGAAGTTANTCTGANAAAATATCTTCAAAAGCTCTTAACGATGTTGCTGTTGGAGGTGGATTAGCAGCTTTAGAAAAATTCACAGAACCCACAATTCTAGTAATTCCTGAAGCCATCTTGCTCACGGAAGCCGATTGCTATTCTGTCCAAGCCGCTATGCTCCAGCATTGCGGGTACAAAATGAAAAATCGCTTCGCAGTTTTGGATGTATATAATGGAAATTCAGAAAGAACTTTTGACAATAATGANNTAGTTGATAAATTTCGAGAAGGNGTAGGTTCTAATTTTTTNTCTTGGGGTGCTGCTTANTANCCTTCCCTTAATACAACTATCGTAAATTCTTCTGAAATAGATTATACTAGAATCAAAAATCCAAAAGATTTAATAGATGTTTTAAATGCGGAGGTTGATGAAAATCTCGCTTCGGACAACATCTCTGCTGCTCGTGCCCAAGGTATTAAGAGTGAGATTGCAAAAATTGGCACAACAACAGAACCTGATTTAATAAAATCTCTTCAGTCAACTCTAACAGTAATAAGTCCAAAGTTAAATTCTATTTTGGCTGATATGGCTGATGAACTCAATGTTCTTCCTCCAAGTCCAGCAATGGCAGGTGCTTATTGTATGGTTGATAACTCGATAAATGTAGCGAAGTCTCCAGCTAACTTGAGCTTAGGATCTGTTATTTCTCCCTCAGTGAATATAAATAACGAAAATCAAGAAGAGTTAAATTTACCTCTTAATGGAAAAGCTATTAATGCAATTAGAAGCTTTACTGGAAAGGGTACGCTTGTCTGGGGAGCAAGAACTTTAGAAGGAAATTCTAAAGATTACAGATATATAAGCGTTAGACGTACAATGACTTATCTAGAACAAAGTATTAAGTTTGCTGCAGAAGCTTACGTGTTTTCTCCCAATAACGCTACAACATGGTCTAGTCTTAGAGCTACAGTTTATAATTTTTTAAATAATCAATGGTCTTCTGGAATCCTAGTTGGGTCAACACCACAAGATGCTTTTGAGATAGAGATAGGTTTAGGATCGACTATGACATCTACGGATATTTTAGATGGTATTCTTAAAATGACTGTTAAGGTTGCTATTGTTAGACCTGCAGAATTTATAGTAATCACATTTGAACAACAGCAACAAAAATCATAAATTAATTTTAAATAATATATTATGGCAACACCAACAGCAGGAACAGGCGCAGAACAAGACCAGTATTGGCCTCTTCCAAAGTTTTATTTTTCAGTTGATATAGGTGATTTTACAGATTTACCTTTCCAAGAAGTCAGTGGACTTGATATAGAAACTGAAGCTATAGAATACAGACACGGCAACAGCCCGGGAATGAGTCCTATAAAGATGCCTGGGATGTTTAAATTTGCAGACGTAACTCTCAAGAAAGGAGTATTTGCAACTGACAACGACTTTTTTGATTTTATTAACTCTATTTCGTTAAATACATACGAAAGAGTAACTGTAGTTATCAAACTTCTTGACGAAAATGGAACGCCAGCGGTTACATGGACGCTTTTAAATGCGTTCCCATTAAAGGTAACACCAACGGATATGAATTCTCAATCTTCTGAAGCAGGAATTGAAACAATTGTTTTTGCACACGAAGGTATGACTCAATCTGTAGACTAAAATTAGGATTTAAACACCCTTTCAGAATAGTAGTTAATGTGCTCACTAATTAAAGATATGTTCTTATTGGTGAGCTCGCTTTTTTTTGGGAAGATATAATTGCAACCATAAACATCACAAATAACGCACATATATCTAATATTTGTTATTGTTGTTTTTGACTTTTGACAGAATTTAAGTGAGTAATATATATCGTTAGATGCCAAAAAATTTAAAATTATATTTTTATTAATTTTTATTTTCTTTTGAACTAGTTTGATTATTTCTTTTTCTGAATTATCAATCGTAAGTATGACCTTGTGATTAGTATTTCTCAATATCTCTTCAATCAAATTATTGACTTTTTTTATTTGGGACGTTGGATTATTTACTCGAAAATATATAAAAATAAAATTAAGGAATTCCAATTTTTTTTGACCTGAACTTTCCAAAATCCAATTTATAATTTTCTTGGTATTTAAAAGTTTAATCTCTTCCACATTTAAACTTGGTAATTTTATTTGATAAAAATTATCATCATTAATCTGCTTTAAAACGCTTTCTGCTATTATTTTTTCACGTTCCGAATCATCTGCATCATTTATATTTTTAAATTTCTTTCTGCTGATTTTAATTTTTCTATCAGAATACAGTACCCAGTAACAAAAAAAAGAATATAAACTGTTATCTAAATTTATAATTAAATTGTATCTAAATTTTTTTCTATTTTTCAATACATCAATAAAATTTGGTGTAAAAAAAATTCTATTGAAATCATTTATTTTTAAAAAAACATTTTGATTTATTTCAACTCCNAACTGAATGAGATCAAATTGAATTTTTTTTGAAAGAATAAGATTCTTGATATTATCACATAACATCCTCAAAAGTAAAGACCCCCCTAATTTTGATTTGGCTTTATGTATTAGAAGAACTCTCAATTTTTTTATTTCCCATTCAATTTTTTAATTATCCAATTAATTTATTTTGAAATTTTTTTGAATATAATCTTTTAATTTCCTCAAATGTGTTTTCTAAATTTAAATCCCAAAAAACCAGATTTCCTTTTTTGTCCGCTGTGAAAAAATATTTTTTGTNATTGTATTTAAAAGACTCAATCACATTTCCATTATTCCCCTCTCCAAACATAATACTAACTGGTGTTTTAGCTTTATTGAAATCATCATTATCTATAAAATTAGAGATGGGAATTATAACAATTGCTCCATTATTTGAAATGACATAGACATTTTCTTTATCGTAAAGTAAATCCTTAACTTTACCGTAATTTGCCCGCTTTGACCCTATGTATTTTAATAAGTTATTATTTTGGTGTTTATATAAAAATACTGAACCTTCCTTTGTCCCTATGAGAACTGTATCATCATAGAATTCGATATCAATTGCTGTTTCATTATTGAGATTAAGGCTAATATTGTCCAATTTTATCTCTTTATTAGTGGTTGTATCAAAAATTATGATATTTCCTTTATTGGTTGCAACATATAAAACGTTGGATTTTTTTGAATTAACCATACTGGTTATAAATTCTTCTGATGAGAGACTTTTTAGATATATATTGCTATAATAGTCTTTTTCTCTTTTTGAAATTTTGGTCATGTCAAGTTTAACCAAGGATTTCTCCAAACTCCCAAAAAGAGCTTTACTATCCTCTAAATATCTTAAAAACCCAAATCCTCTGTAATACTCCTTTTGAAAAATAGATGCAAGCTGAGCCAGTTTAATTGCCTTTTCTTTTAAAACTTTCCCAGGTCTCCAATTATTTTTGTGAAATACCCTTTCTTTTCTACCTGAATTTATTTCAATTATCCAAATCGAACTGTTCTCCAGCCCCACTGATATCAAATTTTCACTTAAAAACTCTATGGTGTTTATCGGTGATTTAAATTCTGCAATTTCTTTCAATGTTGTAATACCTGAACTGATATTGTTCTCGCTACAGTATAATTTTCTTGACTTTCCTCCAGTTGCTATTTTACCAGAACTTGAAATATTAAGAGCCAGAAGGGGCAATTTATTTTGACTCACTAAATTATGTTTTCGAACATCTGCATAATGATATTCCCCATTTAATTTTGCTATTAAATTTACTCCTATTTGTCGCAAATTATCGTCTTCAAAATCCCTATTTAATTTTAAACCCAAAGCTTTTATTCTTTTGTAAAGATCAATTGAAGAAATCGTTATTTCTTCTAGTAAAGGTAAATCATATTCGTTTACTGTGGTATTATTTAGAGTGTACAGTAATGTTGATAATGAGTCTTTTAAATTTATAAATCTTTCTGAATTTGAAGCGGATTTAGATTTTTCTTCAGCCAGGCTGATCAATACATTTGCCTTTATGCTGTCTTCTTTTATGCGCACAAGCTTATCCTCTAAAATTTTACTCTGTTTCATATTTTCTTCCTGAAGTGAAATAAGTTTTCTTTGTGACAATAACTGTTCTTCAATTAATTCAAGTTT
>NZOY01000057.1 GCA_002695445.1 Flavobacteriaceae bacterium | reverse complement strand
AACTACCTTCCATCTACAGGGCATTATTATGAATTTATTCCCGATTTAAATATTACCTGGATTGAGGCCAAAGCTGCCGCTGAAAATAAAACCTATTATGGTATTAAGGGTTATTTAGTTACGATTTTGTCCTCAGATGAGTCACAATTAGCTGGAGAACTAAGTGCAGGAGCTGGTTGGATTGGTGGAACTGATCAGGACCAAGAGGGGGTTTGGAAATGGGCGACAGGTCCAGAAAAGGGAACAGTTTTTTGGAATGGAAATATAAATGGATCTACAAATAATTTTGCCTATTGGAATGATGGGGAACCAAATAACTGTTGTCAGGGTGAGAATTATGCACATATAACAGATAACTCAATCGGAATTGTAGGCTCTTGGAATGATTTACCAAATAAAACTCAATCTAGTGGTCCATATCAAGCTAAGGGTTATCTGGTAGAATATGGTGGGATGCCCGGTGATCCTATTTTAAAGATTTCAACAAGTACAGAATTGATAATGCCTAAAGTTGAATCGATTAAAAATTTTGAAGCCTGTGAGGGAGATGAATTAAGTATTGAGGTTACTTCAAATTTCCCAAATGTTAGGTGGTTTGATACTGAAAATGGAGGAAATTTAATTAATACAGGAGAAATTTATACCACAGAACTGGTTAGTACAACCGTATTTTGGGTGGAAGAATATCCTGAGGGATGTAATCTATCAGAGAGGATCCCAATAACTGCGACAATTCATCCTTACCCAATTATTTTAACTCCAATGCTTACAATTGAGCAGTGTGATGATGATGAATCAAATGATGGAATTGCACTATTTAATCTCACTGAGTTTGAAAGTAGTTTATCAAAATACTATGAGAATGAAATTTTTGAATATTATACTAATCAAAATTTCACATTTGGTTCTATGATAAATAATCCTAAAAATTATCAAAATACTGCATTTGAACAAAAGATATATGTAAAAGTCAGCACACCAAGTAATTGTTTTGATTATACATCAATACTTTTAAAAGTCAGTGCTAATAAAATAGAGGATGACATATTTATGAATTACGAAACTTGTGAATCCACATTAAAAAATTGGGGGGAAGGACTCGAAAAATGGGATAAATCCATTTTTGATTCTCTAGATGAGTCAATTATCAAGTCAGACATTAAGTTTGAAAATCAGCTTATTAAAATTACCTACTATAATAGTGAGGATGAAGCCCTGACTGCTCAAAATAAAATTTCTTTCGATTCAGAAAATAAATATTTAATGAGAACTCCATATTTTGAAAATTTATGGGCAAGAATTGACAATCTTGATCTTAATCAAATTACCTGTTTNNGTGTAANAAAAGTGGCTTCTTTNAAGGTCAATCCCCTCCCTAAATTTGAAAGAGCAGATGACACAAAAATTGTTTGCTTAAATCTTGATCCAGTACCTATTACCTTAAGATCAACTGATGAGAGAAATTATAGCTATTCATGGAAATTTAATGGCAATACATTGCCAAAAAATATTTATCAGGAGGAGTCAACTATTTTGATTAGAGAAGGAGGAATTTATAGTGTTACTGCAACCACAATGGATGGAACATTTTGCTCTAAATCTGTTCAATTTTCTATCACTTCTTCTGAAATTGCAAGTATTACCCAAACAGACCTTATCATTACCGATTTGATTGGAGATACNGGCTCCATTNAAATTTTAACTGAAAATCTAGGCGTNGGAGATTATGAATTCTCACTATACGATAAACTTGGACCATATCAAGACAATCCTTATTTTGATAAAGTATCCCCTGGGATAAGTAAACTATTTATTAGGGATAAAAATAGTTGTGGAATTGCTGAAATTGATATTTCAGTTTTAGGGCATATGAAGTTTTTTAGTCCGAATGGAGATGGAATAAATGACTATTGGAAAATACTTGGAGTAAATGAAAACTTCCAGCCCAAAAGTAGGATTTATATTTACAATAGATTTGGACAGTTACTACTCTACGTCGACCCCTCTGACCAAGGTTGGGATGGAACTTTTAATGGTGGTCAATTACCTCAGGACGACTATTGGTTTAAAGTTTTTTTTGAAGATGGAAGAGAACANAGTGGTCATTTTAGCCTATTAAGAGACCTTTAAGTAATGTTTAGAAANTATTTACTTTTCATTTTTTTGAATCTATTTATATTGGTGAAAGGACAAATGANTCCACTAAATTTTAATGAATATNTATCTGAGAATTNTTATAGNATTCACCCTGCAATGGCAGGAGTGAANCTTAATGGAATCAGAATTGATTTTGGCACTCGACAACAGTGGTTTAACACCGTNAATCGTCCTTCTACACAAATGCTTACACTAGAATATAAATCCTCAGCTAAAACAACACTTGGATTTTCAGCAATAACTGATGTAAATGGGTATCACAGTCATTATAAGTATAATTTTACCTATTGCTTCAGAATTTATTTTAATGATGAATTCTGGAATACTCGAAGGTCTTTTCCAACAAAGAATGACAATATTCAAGAGTTATCTTTTGGATTAAATGCTGGATTTTCAGGAATGAATTTAGATATTAGTAGTTGGAAAAACCCCAAAACAGACCCACTAGTAACTCAAAATCTAAATCGTAAACAATTTACCTCATTTGATGCAGGTGTTGCATATGTATCTACAAGACTTTCCNTACAGTTNTCGATACATAATATAGTGTTAACTTATAATAAGGAAAATGATATTCAGCAAACCTACTATAACACTAAAAGTAACAAGATTTTTGTTGGTTCTATTCAATACGAGATTTATACAGATAAAGGTTGGAATTTTGAACCGTCAATTCTACTTCAACACGAAGAGAAAACNAATGATAGCNCTATGGACTTAAATTTTAAAATTTATCGATTAATAAAAGATGGAAGATTGTGGTTAGGAGGCTCTTATAGGCAAAATAAAATAAGTATAGCATTAAATGATGGGATAAAAATGGTAAANCAAAAATATGAACATTTTACCCCTATAATGGGTTTAAATTTTAAAAAAATGAAGTTTTCGTATCAGTANACCACTATTTTGGGAGAAGTGGGGTTTGTCAACTCAGGTATTCACTTTATCGGGATTGGTGTTCAATTTTAGANAATATTCAAAGTTTCATATGGAAATTTATCCCTTTAGACTTGCAAGTAAGTACTCGCTATTCATTCTAGCAATATTCTCTAAAGAAATCCCTTTGGGACATTCAACTTCACATGCTCCAGTATTTGTGCAATTACCAAAGCCTTCTTCATCCATTTGCTTTACCATATTCAATACACGATCAGTAGCTTCAACTTTTCCTTGGGGTAAAAGAGCATATTGAGAAACCTTGGCAGAGACAAAAAGCATAGCGGAGGCATTTTTGCAACTTGCCACACATGCACCACAACCAATACAAGTAGCAGCGTCAAATGCCTTATCTGCNTCATGTTTTTCGATAGGGATTGCNTTAGCATCTTGGGTGTTACCAGAGGTATTTACGCTTACAAAACCTCCTGCCTGTTGAATTCTATCAAAAGCTGATCTATCAACAGCCAAATCCTTTATGACAGGGAAAGCATTTGCTCTAAATGGTTCAATTACAATTGTATCACCATCATTGAACTTACGCATATGAAGTTGACAAGTAGTCACAAGNCGGTCTGGTCCGTGCGCCTCACCATTAATAAACATGGAACACATTCCACATATCCCCTCTCTACAATCATGATCAAAAGCAACGGGATCCTCTCCCCTGGCTATCAATTGCTCATTATGCATATCCATCATNTCCAAAAAAGACATATCTGGAGATACATTNGAAATGGNATAATTAACCATTTTTCCTTTAACGCCTCCATTAGCTTGTCTCCAAATTTTAAGTGTAAGTTTCATTTTACTATTATTTATAAGACCTTGTTTTAACCTCTATTGCCTCAAATTTAAGCTCTTCTTTATGTAATTTAGCTTTAGATGGTTCCCCTTTATATTCCCAAGCAGAGGAAAAACTGAAATTAATATCATCTCTTAANGCTTCTCCCTCNGGTGTTTGAGACTCTTCTCTAAAGTGACCCCCACAAGATTCAGTTCTTTCNAAAGCATCTTTAGCAAATAATTCTCCTAATTCCAAAAAGTCAGCCACGCGGCCTGCCTTAGCAAGTTGCTCATTAAATTCGCTAGATGAACCTGGTACACTTACATTTTTATGGAAATCTTTTCTTAATTCCTTAATTTCAGCAATAGCCTCTTTTAATCCTTTTGCATTTCTTGACATCCCACATTTATTCCACATAATTTTACCCAATTTTTTATGGAAAAAATCAACCGATTTAGTTCCTTTATTATTGACAAACTTTTCGATGGAATTTTTTACCTCTTTTTCAGCAGACTCAAATTCAGGAGTATCAGTCGAAATTGGNCCTGTTCTTATATCATTAGACAAATAATCCCCAATTGTNTATGGTAGAATAAAATATCCATCTGCCAATCCTTGCATTAGAGCTGAAGCTCCTAGTCTGTTAGCCCCGTGATCTGAAAAATTTGCTTCNCCAATTGCATAACACCCTGGAATACTTGTCATTAAATTATAGTCGACCCAAATACCTCCCATAGTATAGTGAACTGCAGGATATATCATCATAGGTGTTTCATAGGGATTTTGATCAACAATTTTTTCATACATCTGAAAAAGATTTCCATACTTTGATCGGACTACTTGCTGGCCAAGTTTTTTGACTAATGAAGTATCATTTACATCTTGACCCTTAATAAGAGCTTCTTCTTTACCGTATCTCATGATTGCAGCAGCAAAATCTAAATATACAGCTTCGCCCGTCTTATTGACGCCANAACCTGCGTCACAACGTTCTTTNGCCGCTCTTGAGGCAACATCCCTAGGAACTAAATTTCCAAANGCTGGGTACCGACGTTCCAAATAATAGTCTCTATCACTCTCTTTTAAATCAGTTGGTTTTAATTTTCCTGACCTAATTGCCTTAACATCTTCAAGTTTCTTGGGAACCCANATTCTGCCATCATTTCTCAACGACTCNGACATTAAAGTTAATTTAGATTGATGCTCACCTGAAACAGGTATACAAGTCGGATGAATTTGGGTATAACAGGGGTTAGAAAAGTAAGCACCTCGTTTGTGAATTTTCCATGAGGCAGAAACATTACTTCCCATTGCATTTGTTGATAAAAAGAAAACATTTCCATAACCCCCAGAGGCAATAACAACAGCATGAGCNGCGTGTCTTTCTATTTCACCATTAACCAAGTTTTTAGATATAATACCTCTTGCCTTTCCCTTAACAACAACTAAGTCCATCATTTCATGNCGGTTATACATTTTNATTTTCCCGCGAGCTATTTGTCTATTCATTGCTGAGTAAGCCCCTAACAAAAGTTGCTGACCAGTTTGACCTTTGGCATAAAAAGTTCGAGAAACTAATACCCCTCCAAAAGATCGGTTATCTAGTAGCCCTCCGTAATCCCTNGCAAAAGGTACTCCCTGAGCTACACATTGATCGATTATNTTTGTGGATACCTCAGCCAGCCTGTAAACATTTGCTTCACGGGAACGGTAATCGCCTCCCTTGATAGTGTCATANAATAGNCGATGAGTTGAGTCTCCNTCACCCTGATAATTTTTTGCAGCATTGATTCCTCCCTGAGCAGCAATGGAATGNGCACGACGTGGNGAATCTTGAAAACAAAATGTTTTTACATTATATCCTAATTCTGCTAAAGTTGCCGAAGCTGAAGCACCTGCAAGTCCCGTTCCTACTACTATTACATCAATCAACCGCTTGTTTGCNGGGCTTACTAAATTGATGTTACTCTTATGGTTGGTCCATTTNTCGGCCAACGGTCCATTCGGTACTTTAGATTCTAATTTTGACATATGCTATCCGTTTAAATGGTGAAATACTGCTATGAAAATAAATCCAGTTGGTATCACAATTGAAAAAGACACTGTTAACCATCTAATNCCTCTTGTATATTTATTATTCAATCCTACCGATTGAAATGAAGAGGAAAAACCATGGAATAAGTGCAATCCTAAAAAAATAAATGATAAGCAATAAATTATTACTCGNACTGGACTGTGAAATTTATGTACTAACTCTGAAAAATATCGGTCAGGGTTTTGAGGTAAAAATTCAATGTATTTATAGTTCATTTCNGGTACCCAAAAATCATAAAAGTGTAACCCTAAAAAAGAGAGAACTACNATTCCAGAAAAAATCATATTTCTAGACACCCAACTTGCATTTGCACTTCCTCTAAAATTAACATATTTTACATTTCGAGATTTTCGGTTTTTAAAATCTAAAACAAACCCCATAACAAAATGAAAAATAACCCCAAAAATTAAAATTGGCTGCAATACAAACTGAACCAAGGGGTTATTNCCCATAAAATGAGAAAGCATATTGAATATTTCATCACTAAAAACTGAAGTAACATTAATAGTGAAATGCTGTGCTAAAAAAAGTATTAAAAACAAACCAGAAAGTGCCATTGCNACTTTTCTGGCAATCGAAGTTTTAATCATTTAAATCCTATATAGTACAAAATTACTTCATAAAGGTTTAATAGAAAAAACTATAACCCAATATTTTTTATAGCCACTTCAAATTGATTATTTATAATTGGTTAGAGTTTTAATAAATTTTCTAAATTGATAAATCTATTTTAAACTAAAATTAAGNATGCGTTATNTTCCCCTAACTTCTAATTTTTATTCAAATAATAGGGCAAATTTTATTGATTCTATTTCAAANGGAGGTATAGCAGTTTTTAATTCAAATGATATTTACCCTATAAGTGCTGATAGCACAATGCCCTTCCAACAACACAGGGATATTTTTTATCTTACTGGAATTGATCAAGAGGAAACTATTCTCTTATTATTCCCTGATGCAAAAAATACTAATCATAGAGAGATATTATTTGTAAAAAAAACAAATAATCATATCAAAGTTTGGGAAGGTGAAAAACTATCAATNAAAAAGGCTNCNAATATATCNGGAATAAAAACANTTTTGTGGACAGATGATTTTAAAAAATTATTTACAAAGCTATTAAAAGAGGCNAAANCNATCTATGTTAATACTAACGAACATTATNGGGCAAANATTGAAACTCAGACTAGGGAAGATCGATTTATTGAGTGGTCAAAATTAAACTTCCCTAATCACCCTTATAAAAAAAGTAATTTAATTTTNCAAAATCTACGATCTATTAAGCATAATGAAGAAATTTCCCAGATTAAGAAAGCTATTGATATCAGCGAGAAAGGATTTAGAAGAGTTTTGAGTTTTGNTAAACCTGGAGTTTGGGAATACGAAATTGAAGCAGAATTTTCNTTCATATTTATTAAGAATTGTTCAAAAGGTTTTGCTTATTCCCCCATAATTGCCTCTGGTTACAACAACAACACTTTACACTACACACAAAATAATTCACAATGCCAGTCGGGTGATTTAATCCTCATGGATGTAGGTGCAGAATATGGAAATTATTCAAGTGACATTACCAGAACCATTCCAGTGTCCGGCAGATTCAACTCCCGTCAAAGGGCCGTTTATGATGTCGTTTTAAAAATATTAGAAGAATCCATGCAGCTTTTAACCCCNGGAACACTAATAAAGGAATANAATATGGAAGTGGGTAAATTAATGACCTCTGCATTAATTGAACTTGGTTTACTAGATAAAAACGATTCGATGCTAACGGATCTCAAAAATCCAGCATATAAAAAATATTTTATGCACGGTATTTCCCATCATTTAGGATTAGACACTCATGACTATGGATTGATTGAAGAACCCATTCAGCCAAACATGGTTTTAACAGTTGAGCCAGGTATTTATATTCCCGCAGAAGGTTTTGGAATAAGAATAGAGGACGATGTTTTAGTGCAGAAAAAAGGTGTTCCTTTAAATTTAACAAAAAGCATTCCGAGAGACCCAGATGAAATTGAATATTTGATGTCAGTCAAAAAATGAATCTTTAAAAGCTTCTTTTAACTATCGAAGTATTCAGAATTCAAAATTTGAATGTCAGACAATAATCGACTAATCTCATCCAAATTAGTACCATCATAAAACCCTCTAATCCTCTTNTCTGGATCAACTAAAATAAAATTCTCTGAATGAATCATATCGAAGGGACCTCCATCNCCATCACCCTTNGCNGCTAAATATGATTTTCTAGCAAGTCTATAAATTTCCTTTTTNTCACCTGTAACTAGGTGCCACTTTTTATCATTTACACCCTTTTCTTCTGCATATTTTTTNAATTTANCAACAGANTCAATTTTTGGNGTAACAGTGTGNGAAATCAATAAAATATTAGGGTTATTTTCGATCTCCTTTTGAATTTTTAACATGTTATTTGTCATTGAAATACATATGCTTGGGCAGGTAGTAAAGAAAAAATCAGCTATATAGATTTTCCCCTTAAAATCTTGTTGAGTTATAGTTTTTCCATTTTGATTAACTAATTCAAAATCAGCTATGCGATGAAATTTTTTAACATGTTGTATGGTACTATCTACCAATTCATAATTTACAATAGCAGGTTGAAAAACAGGAAGAGTTTTGGTTGGAACTAGAGCGTTGTAGAAAAGTAACAGTATGATTAACGATATTAGTCCAAATACAATAAAAAAGCGTTTATATTTTAAAAATATATTCATTTTATACAAAGATAATGCATAAAAAAATTTAATAATTCATATCTATTGTTTTTAGTTTATTTTACAAAGGAAGTCTATTAAAAATTGGTATTTTTGCTGTCCAAAATTAATTATTTTTATGGAACCCTTCTTGATGAAAGGCATTCAATTGCTTTTAAGTTTATCTCTTTTAATTATTTTACATGAACTTGGACACTTTATCCCTGCTAGGATATTTAAAACAAGAGTAGAAAAGTTCTATTTATTCTTTGATGTAAAATTTTCATTATTTAAAAAGAAAATTGGGGAAACGGTATACGGAATTGGTTGGTTACCATTAGGAGGTTATGTTAAAATCTCTGGGATGATCGATGAAAGCATGGATACCAAGCAAATGCAGGAACCGCCTAAGGAATGGGAATTTAGAAGTAAGCCTGCATGGCAAAGATTAATTATAATGTTAGGAGGCGTTACTGTAAATCTAATTTTGGGATTTTTAATCTATATAATGATATTATTTGTTTGGGGGAAAAATATACTTCCAAATAGTTCTCTCCCCATGGGATTGGGAGTTACTCCTTTGGCTGAGAAAGTTGGTTTTGAAGAAGGTGATCAAATAATTTTAGTAGATGGTAAAAAGTTAGACATTGCCTTAGATATTAACAAATTACTTCTTATTAGAGGTGTAAAAAAAGTTGAAGTTGAAAGAGCTAATGGACGACAAGAAATAATACAAATCCCTGANGATATTGGNAATAGAATGTTTGAGTCTGGCGAATTAAGTATTTTATATCCAAGATCTGCCGCCATTGTNGATAGCATTTTAACTGACAGACCTGCTTACCAAGCAGGAATTAAAAGTGGAGATAAAATAATTTCCGCAAACGGCGTAAAAATTGACGACTGGAAGGATCTAAGTAATTTCAANANTGATAACGCTAATCAAATTGTTAATTATNTTGTTGTNCGTAATGAATCAATTGACACANTTAACATGAGGCTTGATGATAAAGGGAAAATGGGAGTGATGCCCAAAAATATAATTAAATTTGATCAGATTCAATTGTCTTTGATTGAGAGTATTGTAGAGGGTATTAGCTATGGATATTGGACTTTGTATGATTATGTAGCACAATTCAAATACGTTTTTACAAAAAAAGGAGCTTCCCAACTTGGAGGTTTCGGTGCCATTGGAAGCCTTTTTCCAGATACCTGGAATTGGAAGGGGTTTTGGGCAAGTACAGCTTTCATATCAATAATTTTGGCTTTTATGAACTTGTTACCTATTCCTGCTTTAGATGGAGGACATGTTATGTTTTTGATTTATGAGATAGTATCNGGAAGAAAACCCAATGATAAGTTTATGGAATACGCACAAATNGCTGGATTCTTTTTGCTTTTGGCTCTAGTTATTTATGCTAATGGTAATGACTTATTTAGATTTTTCTCATAATAGGAAATATTTAAATCAGCATATAATTTTATACAAAAGAATCTCTAATTATCATTAATATATAACTTTCTAANAATTTAATTTTCTTAATCAAAATTTTATTGAATTCGATATTTACTATATTTAAGGAAAATTTATCAATAATGTTAAAAAAGTTTTTAGCTATAGCGNTCCTAAATTTTATTTTAATTCAATCGATATCTAGTCAAGAGATAGTCAAAATTGAAGATTTTATTNTTGAGCATACTGGATTTGAGGAAAATGAAGTTGGAGAAATTACCCCAATCAATATAAAAGAGATTAATAAAAAAATTAGATTTTTTGTAGAAGAAAAGTACCCCGAAATAGTTGAATATACTAGGAACATCATATGGGATTCTTATACAACTTTTTTAAGTCCCTCTGACCGGTATCATTATCACACATTTATTGCCCAAGTAAAAGTTAATGATATAGATCGTCTAAAATATGTTGAAGTATATTATAATCCATTCAACAAAGAGGTTCTAGGTGATTATGAGTGGATAGAAGAGGACGAAGAGTTCTATCTTTCTGCTGATTTGGAAGAGGATCAGAATAAGAAACCAAATTTAATTGATTTAGGAATTGCTAACCTAGAACAAAAAGCAACCTTAGACGACTTCATATCNGAACANCAAGGTTTTTTAGATGTAATGGAAAGTAAAAACCTTAAAGAAGGTGAAATTATTCCTCTTAATGTAGTTGAGATAAATAAAACTATTAGATCNTTTGTTAAGAGTAATTATAATAATGTAGANTATACANGAAATATAATATGGGATTCTTACACCACTTTTTTAAGTCCCTTTGATAAATATCACAATCATGTATTTGTTGCTCAAGTAAAAGTAAAGGATATTAAAAGGCTTAAGTATTTAGAAATTTTTTATAATCCAATTACAAAAAAAGCGACCAGTGATTTTTCTTGGATAGAATCGGATGAAGAGTTCTTCAGAGTAAATAAATCAGAAGAGTAATNTAAATACCTCTTAAAGGTTTAGTTAATATCAAAAATTTCATCATGAAAAAATCTGATTATTTCATTTTANCTTCAGCATTTATNAGCTTCCTTTTTTCAGTATATCTGTGGTTTAATGGACATCAACAAGANGGGCTTTANGTNGGNATNTGGGTCCCCTCTATTCTTGCNGCNGGTGCNTACATCAAACAAATTTATAAGTAATGAGCCTGTCTGGAATTTTTATATTTGGACTAATTGTCTTCATGTTGTTTCTTCTTGGTGTTTTATTTAATTCAAAAGAAACTAAAAGAGATAATCCCAACCGATTTGAAACAGATACTCTTGATTATGATGGCTCTGGGAATTTTGGAAGAATTCCAAATAAAAAGCCAAAAAATAGAGCTAATTAATTTACAATATCATAATTTGAATAATTTAGATTGACTTACATTAAACTAAAAAATATTTATAAATAAATGAAAACAAAATTAACCCTTACAATNATTGGTACTCTTCAGGTATTACAAGCTATACTTTACAGTGCTTTTGCTAAACCTGCTATTGAAATGATGTTTAATATTGGGGAGGAGGCTACCCAGTTAGCTTTAATGTTTCAATACGCTATTTCACCTGCTTTTTTAATGATTGGCCTTATGTTGCTTTTTAGTAGAAATACTGGAGTTGAAAATGCTAAAAAACTTTTATTAGCTATCATTATTGCATACATACCCCTTTTTATTGCCTTTTATTGTATGTCCGTTTCCCCTATGACTAATATGGGTATTCAAGACTTTGCAGTGGACATTGTTATGTTTGGTTTGGCAGTATACACTTATTTCAAACCAAAAGACTGAGTTAAATTTATTACAAAATAGAAGTTGATAGTTTTCCAGTACTATCNGANAAACTCTCAGTTTTTATNTCAATTTTATTAAGCATGCTCACAAAAAGATTAGATAATCTTTCATCTTTTTCATCAAACTTTTTAAATAAACCATGNTNTANNCCTAAATTCGANCCACCCGCTAAGATAAGAGGGCAATTTCTAGCATTGTGATTTGTGCTTTGAGAACTTCCATAAAGTATTAATGTATTATCAAGCAATGAACCGTGAATGTCCTTTGTTTTTTTCATTTTATCGATGAAATAAGAAAATTGTTGAGCATACCATCTGTCTAAACGTCCCCATTCTTCCCAATGACCTGTTGTTTTATCATGAGAAATAGTATGATGTCCTTTGAGTCCTAAAGCAATTTTTGGAAAATTGTCACCNAAGCCCATACCATCTTCACGAGCCATCATATATGATATTACCCTAGTGGCATCAGTTTGAAATCCAAGGACAATTATATCTAACATAGATCGAACATAGTCNTTNGGGGCAGTNGTTGGATCTAAGTCAAGATTAATTAAGCTTGAATCGAAATCTCTCATTGGTACCTCTAACCACTTTTCATTTCTGTTCAACTGTTTTTCAACCTCATTTAGTGATGATAAATACTCATCCAATTTGACCTTATCGTTTGATCCTAGACGATTTTTTAGACTTCTACTATCCTCNAGAACAAGATCAACAATCTTCTTACCCTGATTAATGCTTTTTCTTCTTTCTTTTGTTGTTGAGTTTCCATTTGGAGAAAAATAACGCTCAAAAATTTCCCTCAAACGATGTTCTGAGGGAATAGGTTTTCCTGAGGAATTGAATGAGAGAGTAGATGTTCTTGATTTGTAACCTACACCACCATCAGTAGATAGNGTAAGNGATGGAAAACGGGTATATTTACTTAATTCCATGGCGGCAACCTGATCAACTGAGATGCTNTTTTTATATACACCNCGTAAATCACCACCAGTNAGAAAAGAATCACCGGCCATATGACCTAATACATTCCGACTAAACGGATGGCTTAAGCCCCCAAGAATTGACATATCATTTCGATGCGGAGACAACGGTGAAAGAGACTTAGTCAATTTATATTTATTCCCCTCAACTTTTGGAAACCAACTCCAATCTTTGTGATAGATGCTTTCTTCAGGAGGAAGTCCAACACCATTAGGAAAATATAAAAAACAAAGTCGTTTTGGAGTTAAAGGCTCTGTAAATCTTGAAACAGTGGTCATTGCCATTCCTTCAAGGTATGGTAGCATACAGGTTACTCCAAGTCCCCTGAGAAAGGTCCTTCGGTCAATATGCCAAGATTTTTTACTCATCCACCAACTAATTTACTAAACCAACTTTCTTCTTTTTTGTAAAAAGAGGGACTCAAAACTATTTGTTCGATTATCGTTCTAAACCTATAATCATTGTCCTTAACTTCTTTTACAATATTATTAATTTCTTTTTCATCTGCAAAATTAACATCTCGGCCTAATGCATATGCAAATAAATTTTTTACCAATGACTTTGTGAAATTATCCTTTTTTAAATCTAAAATATAGTCCTTAATTCCTTCTATCCCATCTACTTCAGTTCCATCTGGTAACTTTGATTTTGTATCAATGATTTTTTCGTTAAATTTTAATTGAAATCTCCCAACAGCATCATAATTCTCAAACACAACCCCAAAAGGGTCTATTTTACTGTGACAATCCATACATGAAACTTTATTTCTATGTAAAAAAAGTTGTTCTTTTAGAGATAAATTCTCAAAGCCAGGTGTATCTGGATCAATTTCGGGAACATTTGGTGGTGGTGGTGGCGGGTGTTCACCAAGTATTTTTTCTTTTAACCAAACGGCTCTTTTGATAGTATGTGCCTGAACACCATCTGAATGTCCACTAAGAAACGATCCTTGTGAAAGCAATCCACCTCTTTTATGCCTTTCAGATAGTTTTACAGGTCTGAATTTGTTACCCTTAACTCCATTAATTCCATAAAACTCAGCTAGATTTTGATTAAGCATAGCAAAATCTGAATCAATAAAATTCATGATACTCAAGTCATTCTTTAGTACATATTGAACAAAGCTATATGTTTCGTTCAACATGTCCTCCTTAACAAATCGAGTAAAATCGTCATACCTTTCAACATCAATATCCATGGTTTTATATCTATCCAAACGAAGCCATTCATCTGCAAAAGTTTTTACCAATTGCTCTATTTTAGGACTATTAATCATTCGATCAATTTGACTAGGTAATTTTTTATATAATCTCCCTTGATCTGCAAGTGAAGATAAAGTCTTGTCAGGTGGAGAGTTCCAAAGAAAATATGAAAGTCGCGATGCCAAGAAATGTTGATTACTAGTTTCCTCTAACTCTTGATTTTCAGTTTCAAAAAGATATATGAAATTTGGAGAACAAAGCACTGCTACAAGAACTTCCTTAATACTGTCTTGAAAATTATCAAAATCATCTTTAATACTTTTCCAAAAACTTAAATACCTTTCAAGTTCAACTTGATTTAGTGGCCTTCTAAACGCACGCTCCATGAATCTAGAGATAACCTCCTCAGCATATTTATCAAAGTTTGATTCATTTGGGGAATCAAAAAATATTAATTTATGACTTTTAGGGGGCCAAATTGGAAAGTATGGAGCCTCAAATTCTACCGATTTAATTAGTAATGGGGGACCCTTAAGGCTNCTNTCTTTAACNAGGTGATTATTCCACAAACCAATTGTAAAAATATTAGCTAAATCTCCACTAACATCATTACTAGACTGAGGGATGGGGAGGTTTTCCAGCCTTCCAGTAAACTCAAAAGTTTGATTTTCTCCATTAGAGGCTGTTACCTCAACTGGTCTGTGAAAAGTTTTATAGTCCATTCCATCATCTGTTCTTGAACCGGCAAATACTTGAATTGTTGGATTAATAGAAGCATATTTTAAATCATCAACTCTTGCTTCATCTTCAAGTGTTTTTGGAAGTGGATCATCTTCAGACAAGGGTGAGAAAATAAGGTTACTGAATCCAACGAAAAATTTTCCACCAATATAACCCTTATAATTTCCCTTTAATAAATAAGCTAGAGTTATAGGAGTAACGATTTCTTCGTCATCCTTATTTTTCTCATCAATTACCAATCTTTTTGAAACAATTCCATGGTCATTTTTACCAAAAATCGAAATTCTATATGATGGATTTCCTTCATTTGGCATATACGGATGAACCAAGTCTATCTGATACAATCCAGACTCAGGAATACTATAATTAAATTCTGTCCATACATGTTTTGCAAATTCTTTAGGCATTAACCAACGATTATCTCTCAAAATAAAATCTTTTAATTTTGAGTTACCAAAATCAATTTTTTTCTTTAATTCGTTGTGCTTTAATTTTTTAAATATATTTTTTGCAGAAACATAAATGGCCTTAGAATTATCTAATTTAGGACTATCTTCTCTTAAATTGATAAGCCTCTCAATTGATAAAGAGTTATAACCCCTAGAGGCATTAACTCGAAACGCAAAATCACCGGTTCTAGGAAAATCCTCTTTTATTAAAAGTTTTAGATTCGGAGAAGGACCTTGCCAAGACTTTGGCGTCACCTCCTTGGCTGGAAGTGCAGAATTCAAAATAATACCCTCATCAACGACATTATATCTATTACTGTGGGAACCTCTCATTCCAATTCCAATTTTATTCTTTAATGATATTAAAGTATCTATCTGGTTATCTCCCAAATTTGTAATTGGAGTACCCTTGTTATTTAAAATATCTACAATTAGGTTTTCATTATCAATTGGTGCAGTTTGATAACCTCGAAATTCAGCACCTGAATTACCAGTTCCAATATTTTTTCCAATTTTAACTCTNTAATNTTTACTTTCAGGTTTTTCTCCTGAAACTATAGCTTTATCAAGCGCCTCTCTNGCAATTTTTTGATAATAATCAAGATGAAGGGAAGAGGTTTGAAGGATATTACCATTATTAGTAAATCCCATCTTGGATTTCCCGTCGTCAGGTAATACATCTCCAAAATTTACTGAAACATTAAGTAATTCATTTAGGCTATTTGTGTATTGTCTCTTGGTAAGTCTTCGCATTACACCTTTATTGTCTTTTTGTCTTGCNAGGGATGCTTTTTCTAAATTTTCAGTCAACCAATTAACTAAAATACGACGCTCATTAGTCTCAAGTTGCTTTTTCTTCTTGGGTGGCATCTCACCTAAATTAATCACATTTAAAGCCTCATGCCATCTTTCTGCGTGTCGCTGATTTCTCATATCCCAATGTAATGTATCTAAACGCATGTCACCCTTTTGTTTATCNACATTATGGCATTCAAAACAATAAGTTTGAATAATTGGTCTTATNGTGTTTTCATAATAAACTGCTTCACTNGAANANTCATCAACTTCTTCATTTATAACTATATATTCGGCATTTTCGTTATCAAGACCAATCATTTTTTTCATAGCCACAGGCATATACTTAGTCAAATAATCCTCACCATGGGTAAGATAGCCTCCATAATGCCCAGCAAGAGATAATAGTATAACATTTACAAATAAGAAGACCTTGTAAAAATTTGAAACTTTATTAGGGTTGGATATGGATTTTTTCTCACGGATTACTACTAGCCAAATACAAATCAATGCAGTAAACCATCCTAACCATTTGTGGGAATTTAAAAGATCATCGTCATAATTGCCACTNGAACCTAATAAAAAACCTAACAACAAAGTTGGNATGATACTAATTACNGAGAACCATAGTAAGATATTACAAGCGCTATCTAGGTTAAGTTTTGAATTAANACTATTGATTAATTCCATGAAAAATAGAATTATCAAAGCACCAATTGGAAGGTGAAGGATAATTGGGTGNAATCTGCCAAGAAAAAAAATAAATGTATTATCAAATTCCCCATTTAAAGGAATTTTTAACAGTCCCAATAAGAGAGTTGATGATAAAACAGCGAAAATTAAACTTCTTTTTCTCATTAACAGTCTAGATCTGTATTTAAAATAAAAATTTAAGAATTAAAAATACGATAATTCAGTTCAATTATAAAGAATAAATTTAGTATAAAGCTAGGTGGATTAAGGAATCAATTCTTTTAACAGTCACAGCTAGAACAAGAACAAGGCTCACAAATACATTCCACACAACTTTCCACTTTACAGGGATCACAATTACAATTACACATTTTTAGTATTTTTTGATTTATCAAATTTACTAATTCTTATTAAACTAAATTCACAAATATATTAAAGTGAAACATAAAGAACTTTTATTTTTCAAATTGATAGTTACAGAAAAGAAGGTGCTTTTCGGTCAAGACTAAAAGGATCTAATACATACAATTGGACCATAGTTTATATGTGTTACATTTTTTTTAACTTGTAAAAAACAATAATCATGAGAAAACTGATACTAATTTCCCTATTTACATCAATAATCTCATCTTGTTC
>NZOY01000056.1 GCA_002695445.1 Flavobacteriaceae bacterium | reverse complement strand
GGTTTCATTAATGCAGATATTCCAACCAGTGAATATTGTTATGATTTTCATATCGACAACTTAAGTTCGGATAAATTTGAAGTTTATAAAGTCGAAAGTTTGGTAAAGGAAGTTGATTGGTATGCAGCTTATTATGCAAAATACCATACTGACTCAAAGGATATTTATAAAAGAAAAAAAACTTCCGAAGAACAACGTAAATGGATGGAAGAATGGAGATCACGACAACCTTTGGCTAAGGAAATGAAAGAGATCTTAGATCTTGCTAATTATGATCCTGATGCACCTGAAATTGAAGGTTTTAAATTAGATGTAGATCAATATGGTTTTCTACACGGGTATTATTTAAAAGCAGTGTAAACTTGAGAGTGATGAAAGTTCTTAAATTTAAGATTAATACAAAACGAACCAAAGTTAGGCCTAATGTAAAAAATATACCTAAAAGTCTTTTAAAAAAAATGTTTGATATGAAGGAATATGAATCTCAGTTTAAAGATTATACCAAAGCTAAAAAATTGATATTTAAATTTGTATTAGATGAACGTAACAAAACTATTAGATGTATAGATCAGTATTCACCATATTGGCATGGTATTTTTAATACTGAGAAATTAAAATTTAAAAAAGAATATTCATCTAAGAATGAAAACATATATGGAAGTGAAACAACTAAATGGTACAGGTTAGGCGGCTTTAATGCTACCATGCTTCATCATTACATAACTACAATCTCTTCAGCTAAAGGAGGTCTTTTAATTAGACCATCTGTTTATTTAGCATATCCTCATAAAATTGGTGATGAACCAAATTTTAAACTTTGTGATAGTTACGACATAGTAATGGACTGTGTTTATAGCAAAGAAGAGGCTTTATCCTTTACAACTGGATTGGATGACAAAATAGTCAAACAAATTATGAATAAGTCTAATATGAAAAAAGCTTTGAAAATACTTTCAGAAAAACCAAAAAAAAGTAAACAAATGTGGAGCAGAAAAATGGTTAAATATGAAAAATTTTTTGAACATGATGAAAAATATGATTTAGTTAAATTAGCTAAATACCTTAGTGAAATTGTTTATGATTTATTGGATGGAGATGGCGTTGGAATTTATAGTACTAAATTAGTTTTTAAAAAATTTATTAGTCAATTTTATCAGTTGTATGCAATACATCACAAAATAACATATGCTCAATCTTTATTGAAAATATTGGATATTTTAAAACTTACTGGCAATAAAAAAATTGAGGATATTGAATTTCTAGTTGAACCTACTGAATCATTTAATAAGCATTAACTGAATAGTTTTCTACATGAGTATTATTTAAAAGCAGTGTAAACTTAAATATGAAAAAAAAGAATAAAATTACCTTTGACGATTTTTTAGATCAAAATCCGACCTTTAAAAAAAAATTCAATAAAAAATATGANGAGTATCAAAGTCGACCCAAACGAAATAAAAATTTAAAAATCGGTTTAGAATATATAAGAAAAAATTTCAATCTTGATCTCTTTTTAAAAAATATCGAAAAATATAATTATAAGTTTATGGATGAAGGAAATATGTTTAAAAGAATTATTCGATATGGTTTTAAGCAAGATGAGAAATGGAAAATTTATGATCATCTTGATAATTCTGAAGTTGATAAAATGAATAAATTGGCAGAAACCTATGAGTTATTACCTGAAATTACTGATAATTTTAAAGTGATTGATTTGAAGGATACCAAAACATCAGAAAAATTGATTTGTTGCACGACTTTATACTCAAAAAAAAATAATACATATTACTTATTTGTCGATGAATATAGTAGCGATGTTAGAGGCAATTGTCTTTATTATAAATCAAAAAATAAAAAAATAATTTATACAAGAATGGATAAATTGCTTAAAGGAATAAAAAACTAATATAGTTAACATAAATCATGAAAAAAAATGATCTCATGTTCGAATTATTAAAAAGTTATAACGATAGTGAAGATATAGGGCCAAACTTATGGTTTTTCATCTCCTATTTAAAATCTAAGAAACATAAAATAATTTATAAACCAATTATCCAAATATTAGATCATTCTGATGAATGGTTATCTTTTATAGATTTTGCCATCATTAATGNAAAAGTTTCAAAAACCTATTATCTAATTCATTCTGATCATTATACTAAAAGCTATGACAAAACTGTTATTATTGCGAAATATAATAAACTTCCAAATAATTTAATTATTAAAAAAAAAATACTTTCAATTTTAAAAAAGAAAAGATTTCCTCATATTAAAATGGTTTGTAACATGATTTATCTAAATGAAAATTTTAGGTGGAACGTTAATGAATTGGTAAAATTTTTTAAACCATTTCATAAATACAGACTTAATATTTATAAACAGGACGAACATGATGAAGATCGACTTCCATATCAATATTTTTGTATTTGGTTAAAGTATTTAAAAGAAGAAGTAATGAAAAAAGAACCTTCAGACTGTCCAAAATATACAAAAGTTAGAAGATGTATAACTCCTGAGGGTGAAATAGCTAAAAATCTATTAAACCCAAATAAAGATTTTAACTAATATATAAATAAAATTTAATTCACTTACTCTATGCAGGGGCCAAGGGGGTACCTACTATAGGATATGTGTGCTAAAGTGTGGAATATTTTATAAGATGTTAACCACTTTCTATTTTGTTGTTTTATGAGGAATAAGAAAGTTAAAAATGAATATCTAAAAAAAAGACAACTACTTACTTCTTACGATATTTATCAAGCAAAACATAAAAAATTGCCTGTAAGCAAAGATGACTATCAAAATCTTAAAGATGAAATTTTAATTTTAGAAAGTCGACACCCAAGTATTAAAGAGATGGGTGATAACTTGGTAATAAGAGGAGAATTAAAATATCCTGATGGTAGAATTTACAAAGGAGCAATAAAAAGTGCTGATCAACAAATTCCCCATGGCCATGGTTTTATGTGCTTAAATCGATCTGATATAGATGTTGAGTCCGAAACGTTTGGGAAAAAATTGACAGATAACCCCTGGGATTATGTTGGTGAATTTAAAGACGGTGTTTTTGATGGACAAGGAGAATATGAATGCAAAGGAAACTACTCATATAAAGGTGAATGGAAGAAAAGTCATTTTCATGGAAAGGGCAAATTAATTCTTGAGGAAGCCAAAGAGGTTTATGAGGGTGAGTTTGTTGATAGTAAAAAAAATGGATATGGCACTTTAATTGTATCTGATCAATTTAAAACAGAGGGTAAATGGAAAGATGATAAATTACATGGAGAAGGTAAAATAACATTTTTAAAAGATATTGATAAAGAAGAGAAAGGTACAATTATTAAAGGTAATTACGTAAAAGGTAATTTACATGGTCCTTCCGAAAAAATTTACCCAGATGGTGATATTTTATATTGTGTGTATGATAATGGTGTACTTACCAAAGCAAGATTTAGAGGTGAAAAAAAATGGAATTATTATAAGAAGTGAAATTTAATAATTCATTACAGAAAGTATTTAAATTGAAGATCATAAATTCTAAAAATATTTAACTCTCTACTTTCTATTTTCCTCAATACTTTTTTTTATAAGCTTTAAACTGGCATCATTTGGAGGATATGAATTATCTGATATTTTAAATAATCCTCCACCCGTTTTAAGTCTCAAAGTATTTCCACCTCTCTGTGTAACTTCAATATATAAATAAACACCAGGCTCCCTTAATTGTTTTAATTTTTCTCTAAACTCTTTAGTAATTTTAACGTCATATGGAGCTGTTTTAGATACCTGATTATCAAGTGTTTGAGGTTTTAAGTTATTAATATTAAAGGTTGGATCCTCTAGGCGACTGTAGATGATGGTTTCACCAATAATAATTCCTTTGGGTAATTCTTTCTGTATTTGTTTAGCTGCACCCTCCACACTTATAAAGCTATCCTTAGGTTGTTTTGCAAAGTATTTTTTAATTTCTTTATTTTTAATTTCAGTGACTGATCCAAACTGAAATTTATCACCATACTCTTTTAAAACTTTTACTGTATAGCCGCTTTGGGGGCTTCCAGATGCACGAATAATTTCACTTCTGCTTTCCCAACTTGTATTTCCTTTTTTTAGTTGAGTGTCTAAAAATTCTCTAAATTTCATTAATTAATACTCAGATCTCGCTGTTTTTTAGTTCTAGCTCTATTTCTAAAAGTTTCTTCATCTATTTGTTTATTTTCAAATTCTTTAATACTTTCTCTTGTTGAGTGTTTATAAATTTCCTTAATGGATACTTTCCTTTTTCCATAATGACCGAACTTTAACCCTGTTCTTTCTGTTTCTTTCCTACTTAATAAAGCATTTTCTTTTTTAGGATTTAATCTTCCCTCACCACGAAAATCCTTCTTAGTCCACGAGGGATGTTTATCAATTATCTTTTGAATTTCTTCATTACTTCTTAGCGCCCATTGGTTCAAACCTTTAGGATTTCTGTTATAATTTTTTTTCATCTCTAAAATTTTTTGGAACCCAATTTATTGGTGGTGTTTCTATTTCTTTAAAAAGATCTCCAAATAATTCGTTAAAACTATTTTCAAAATTTGGATTAATAAAATTCTCTCTATTTTTTTCAGAATTAATAAAACGATGTTCTTCCATTGTCTTGCCCTCATAAGCCACCACATTGATATAGCATTCGTTTTTTGAATAGATTACATCTTGAATATCTTTTGCTAACTCTTTTTTAAGATACGATATCCATTCCTTTCTTTCGATATTACAATGGCTATCCGCATAAGAGAAATTAATCGTGAATATAGATAACAATACTATTAAAAAAAACTTTATCATTTCTTAACCTCAAACATAAGAAGCTTACAAAAGTTATTCATTAATCTCATTTCATGAATACTGTTGGCAGATGCTAATAAAAGATTAGGGTTGAAAAGAATGATAGCAACATTTTGAGCTCTGGAGATTGCAACATTAAGTCTGTTCCTATTGAAGAAAAAATCTTTGTGTCTTGGAAGATTTTCTGCATCCGAACTAGTCATTGATATAAAGACTACTTTTGCTTCTTGCCCTTGAAATAAATCTATCGTACCAATTCTTGTATCCTCAGAATGTTTTTTTAATAATTTTTGTTTAATATTATTTGTTTGAACATTAAAAGGTGCAACAACCATAATGTTTTCAATATCAATTTTTCCTTTTCCATTCTCATCTTCAAAATCTTTTTTTATTATTTTTGAGTAATAATCATGCACAATCTCAGCCTCTTCATCTGATCTTTGAGAGTTTCCAAAGTGATCAGTTGGGATAAAAAATATTCCTTCATCCTCAATATTTTTAAGACCTAAATTTACCGATCTACTTTCAGTAATTTTATGAGGAATTAGCCTAGAATCGTAAAAGCTATCAGATATATATTTACATATTTGTTTATTTAATCGTCTTGTTTCTCTTAAAAATATTCCCTGTTCTGGTGGAATTGTATCTCTATTTTCCAAAATATAATCAAGCGAACTTAGTTTGGCATATCCTTCATGCGTTCCTCTAATTGGATGGGATAGCTGCATCTGATCCCCAATAAGCACTAAATTTTTAGCACTAGTAGCCATAGAGATTGTATTTGCCAAAGAAACTTGCCCAGCCTCATCTATAAAAAGATAATCTAAAGTTTGATCCATTCTTACATTAGAAAAAAACCAAGCTGTCCCAGCAAATAAAGAAAAATCTTTTATATCTATGGGCTTATCTTTAATTACATCGATGATGAATTCTCCTTCAAATAAATTGGTACTATTCCCCTTTTTCATTCCTTTGAATTTAAAGCTTTCAGCTTTTGCCTGTCTTTCAATTTCAAATAAAAGATTTTTTATTGCTTCATGTGAGTTACTAGAGACACCAACTTTTTTTCCATCTTTCATCAGCTCTATTATTATCTTAGCGCTGTTATAAGTTTTACCTGTTCCTGGAGGTCCTTGAATACTTAAACAAGTATTTTTCATTTGTTTAATTATTTTTACAGACTCACTAGTAATATTTTCACTTTCATTAATTAATGGATCTCCAGATTTAATATCTTTTAGGTCAGGGTTCCCTCTGTTCAGTAGGTCAATTATAGACTTATAACTTGAACCTTTTTTGTTTATGTAATCTTCAACAAATCTATTTAAAGCTTGCTCGAGCACTGCAATATTAGGAGCTCCCCTTCTAGAAAGTGAGACGACACTTGGCATTTCACCCATAGAATTATATTTTTTTTCTCCAAGCTTTATTTTGACGATATTCTTATTTGGCGAATGTTCAATTATTTCTTCAATTTTTCCAATTGAAGTATTCATATGAGCATCATAGACACTCGAATCTTTTTTTAATTTATAATCTTGATCGTTAAACTGGTATGTAAAAATAAAACTTTTATCTACTTTTTCAGGCTTAGGGGATTGAAGAATACATTGTCCAATGCACTCAGCATCGTCTTCTAACTCATCATGTGTTTTTTCCATTCTATCAAACATTTCCCACCATTCTGGTTTCTGTTCTCTTCTATGAAAACCAATAAGATTTCTAATTGTTTCAGTTAAAGGATTTTTTGCTATCTCTTTTTTATCTAGTGCTCTAAGTAGTTCAACTTCAACCTCTTCCCAAGGTTTTTTATCGTATGATTTTTTCTCATCCTCTGGGGTAATTGAATACCAGTCAATTGTTTCAGGTTTATTTTTAATTAAAAACTCTCTTAATTGATACGTTGATACACAGTCTTCTTTATTGTACTCAATTATATCTTTCTTTGTATTTTCATCCTTAGACGTTAACCAGTAATCATAAAGTTTTACACTGTCTTCAGCTTTTTTAACATCTCCTTTTCTTTGAAAATTATATAAAACTCCTTCAATAGATTTAAGAGACATATCTTTTTCTGAGGTTCTTACACATTGGTTAATTATTAAAAATAGATCTACAAACCTCTCTGCTCTCAGAAGCGTGTCCACAAAATTACTTCCCTCAGGAAAATCAGATGAATAAAGACTTGCAAGTTGTCTTAATGAACGTTTTTCATAAGAGTTGTAGTGATAAAGATGGGCTTTTGGATACTTTTTAAAATGATCCTTAAAAAATTTTATTAATTCAACAAAGTTTTCTTTTTCATATTTATTTTTAAAATCTTTAGCCCAGAAGAATTTAAACTCATAATCATTTTTATTTTTAAAATAAATTCCATGTAGATATTCGAATCCACGTCCATCTTCCTGAGGAAAACCTTCAATATCAAAAAATAGATCGCCTTCATCTGGTTCAGGTAATTTATAAAATCCTTTTCCTTTATCAGGGTCCAAAATAATATATTTGCTTTGACCTGTTTCTCTTTTCTCCTCTTGGAGTTGGGCTTGTGAAATTCTATCCTTTAAAGCCTGCTTATTGATCTTAACTTTTAATTTATCAATATTTGCCTCTGCTAGTTGTTTAACTGTAGTTACTCCAACCTTTTTTAATTTTTCAATCTGAGATCTATTAATTTTTGCAACTTGATTAATATAATTATCCTTCTCCCAGATATTTTCGCATACTTCTGTATAATCACATACTGCACAGTGTGAGCATTTTTCAGGATAAACTTTTTCTTTAGAAATATTTTTTAGATATTTTTCAAAATTATTTTTTGTAAACAAATAAAAGTCCAGAAATTCTTTTGTTTTATAATTGTGAACAATGTCAGAACCATCGATTAGGTGCATTCTTTCAGGAAGAATTCCTTGTATCTTACTTAACATAGAAGAGTAGGCTGTTATTTGATAAATATGCCTTGGTCTTGGTTTTCTGGAAACTTTTGTATCGTATACTTCGTAGCTGAAATTTCCAATTTTAGATTTGGTATTAGTTTTAATTAGAAAATCTGCCTCGCCCCTAAAATTTTCATCAATAAAATAGGCGTGATAAATTAAATCATAACCTTTATTAATTGCATCTAGTGTTAGTTTAAATCTTTCATCTTCTTTTAACTCCTGTTTTATAGATATAATTTTTTTATATTTTTCTTTAAACAACCTAAAGTGCTTATTCTCATGCTTTAAACCAAATTCTTTCCAAAGTTTTTGATCTATGCTTTGCTCATTTCTTTGTATTTCCTTATTTAAAAATTTTATTTCGTTTTGAATAAGGTATTTACAGCTTACAAAATTATTTAGATCACTTGGGGACGATGAAATTTTCTTATCTAAAATCTTCATAATCGCTCAATTCTTTAGATAAAATTTTAATTTCTACTTGGTTTTTCTTATACTCATGCAACATTCTCATATATTTAAACAGCTTAAGTAAATTGTATGGTAAAAAATATATGTCTAAAAAAAATTTAAGTATTGGTTTTGATTTATAGTACTCATTGTCGGCTTTTTTAGATATTTCTTTATTTGCAAGGTATAAATCTACAGAATTTTTCCATTCCTTACAGTATGAGAGTCTATCTTTCATTTTATTTTTCAAATAATTTTTCATATTTTTCCTTTCAAAATATGATTCTGCCTGAAAAAATTGCATTCTATCAATTAATCCATAGCAAAACCTAAGTTTTGTTTGGTTAATATGACAAAATTGCTAGAAATTTATTTAACAAATGGATCAGTCAAACAATTGTCTAAACAAGTAAATCACTTAACTTAATGATCTATATAACTTTTTTTTTAATAATTTCAACTAATTTTTCATTAGAAACTTAAATTGAATTTAATTTTCTATAATTCCTCCTCTCTTAAAAAATAATCTAAACTTTTTATTTTATTGTAGGTTTTGTAATGCTTTAATTTAGTTATTTTTTCTTTAAATTTTTTTTCAGAATTATTAATAAAAAACAAAAAATAATAATAGCCAACTACAACTATTAAAATTAGTAAATTTTTTATTATATATGAAATGGCAACAATCGAATTTTTTTCTGTATTTGTATTGTAAATAAACTTTATAAATTCACTATGAAAATATACAATTAATAGAATAGTTATTAAAAATCCAGCGAAATAGCTTAATTTTTCTTTTATCCAGCAATATAATCTTCCATATAAAAATTGTTTTATTATAATTTTAATCATTAAATATGCGCAATGCCGACGGTTGCACCCAGTGCAATTAGCGCCCCTTTCCAACTTATTTTCTTTAAAATTTTCTGTTCTTCTAAAAGTATAAGTTTTCTTAATTCATCAATCGAATAATCTTTCAGCAACTTTTGCTGATAAATAATTTTTTCCTCAACCTTTTTAATTGCTTTTCTTCTTAGATTTTTTTTATATATTTTTTTTAATTTTTTAATCATATTAGTTTAAAAATTTATTTAACTCTCTTCCCACAAGTTCAATATAACGAAACCATTCATTGAAATAATTTCTTGGTTTGTTTTTAAATTCTTTATCAAGCTGTTTAAGAGCTTTCTCAGTAGCTTTATCCAATATATCTGCTTGGAAATTTAATTTATCTATTTCATCAACTCTCATCAATTTCCTCAAAATCAGCATTAATTATCTCTTCACTTAAATTTATATTCTCTTCTTCAAGAACTAAATCTCTATAAACGCAGCTTATTTTAGCATTTGCAATGGCACGAGCTGCCCTCCAACTAATTCTATATTCCTCCTTTCTTTGAATGTATTCTGCAATAGCAAGAGGGTTTATCTTAATTAACCAGTTATCTGAGTATCTCTCCTTTCTTTTAGTGTTATTACTGATAAGTTTAAGATAGTTCGTGCTCATAGCACCAACATAGTTATTGATTTTAAAATTTAAATTTAAAATAAATTCTTCAAAGTTTCAAAGAACAGAAATTAATTAATTTTAATTCTTTGAAACTTCAGTGAATAGTTTTTTTATCTACCTAGAAATAGAGTAGTAATACCAAGCAATTTGATGGCTCCAATAACTGGCCAACTCGATTTGTTTTCCTAATTTTCCATCAACTTTCTTGTCTATTTTATAGTTTTTAAAAAATTCCTGNTTGTATTCATTCGACTTAATATACATGGCCACTGATTTTAGATATTGTTGTCTTTCTTTATATACCAAATTAACTAAAATTTTTTCATCCTCATTTTTCTCTGAATATGCTTTTTTTCTCCATTTTTTTAAACCATGCTTAATGAAGTTTTGATTTATTTTTATTATTTGATCATCCGTTAATTTATCTTTTGAGAATAAATGATTTTTATAGTTCCAATAATCTTTGCTCGACAAAATTTTTTCTATTGTAACTATTTTTTTTTCCATTGTTTTCTTAAATATTTTTTCAGTTTTTTTTCCATTTTGATTTTTAAAATCTTTAGCAATAAATGATATTCTGCCCTTTTTATTGCTAACAATATACTCATCTGTATTTTTTTGTGGGTGTTGATTCGTAAGTGATATAAATGTTCTGAGTGCTTCAACTAATCTATAATTTCCATATACATAAAATCTAAAATTCATTAAAATTTTAGATGGCCTGGGTTTCCTTTGTGCTTTAGGAGTCTTTATAGCTTCAATTGTCTGGTACGTTACATCACATTTGTAGCAGTACTTCTTTCTTAAAATAGAATTATTATTATTTTCCGTTGTCTTAATTGTTGAAATTCTAGCTTTTTTACACTTAGGACAAAACATGTATAAATTTATCTAATATAATGTTTTATATCTACCCCAAAAAGAATGTTAAGCTCTTTCATTAATTTTAAATAGTTTCTTGGGTAACTTCCCATCCCCGAACAGTACTTTGATCTACCTTTTCTATCTCTAAGTTTTAATTCCCATTGATGACAATCACATACTGGTTGTAGTTTAGTATTGTAAGGATATTTTTTTCTCCAATTCCAAACACCGAGCTCTTCTATTCTGTGCCAGAAATTTAAAATTTTAAATTCATCAATGTAAACATCTATAAAATCTTCATGTTCACCTACCACACCCTTATTTTTTTCATAGAGATCATAGCTTACCCCAGGCTCCATAGAAAAACCTGAATAACTAATTACTTCTTTTTTTTTCATAAATTTTAATTTATTTATATATTACAAAATGACAGTTTATCATCATAGATCTGCACAGAATGTGTCAGACAGAATATTATTTTCTTGGAGAAATGAAGGTAAGTGGCTTAATCCTTTTGTGTCAGAAGATACTCAACAATCAGCATCACCAAACAATTTTCCATCACCTGATGCACTATTTCAAGATTGGGAAAAAAAAACTAAAGTTGCATTAGAGTTTAAACCTTTTACTGAGACAAAGAGAGGTATAATGACTGGGGTAGGACAGACAATAGCATATTTAAATAAATCACATGCTTCAATTTTAGTATGTTCTTCAAAAGTAGAAGATTTTGATATCGGAGATTATTTAAAAAATACTTTTAAAAAATTTATTTATGGAAAATTACCTATTGCTTTATTTACGTACGATGGAGAAAAATTAGAAAATTTAAAGTTGCTAGTGGATATTGACCCTAATCTTTATAATGAAGATAAAATATCCAAAATGCCATTTAGAGGATCTGGAAATCCTTATTTTGCTTTTTGGAGAGATTTGCCTGTTGATGGTTTTTACAAACTAGCCAGATCTTCACTAGACATTAAATCTTCTGATGAAAGAAGTGAAAAAGTTTGGGATGAATTTTTCTTTAAATACTATGCTCCACCAGAAAGTTTAAGAACACTTAATGATGTAAAATCTAGAGTGTACTTTGAAGACATGAAAAGAACAATGATTCCTTTTTCAAAGAGAAAAAGGGATCTTAGAGCTGACGTAAATGAGGGTAAAATAACTTTAAATCAAGCTCTTAAAAAATTAGAGGATCGTGGTTGGAGTAAGGATGTAACAGATAATAATTATAGGGATTATAAAAAAAATCATTTTAATTTTATGAATCACAATAATTTGTGGGATGAAGACTTTAATTTAACCCCACTAGGACAGAGATTTGTTGAAAGATATGAAGCTAATATTAACTTTCCAGAAAAATTAGTAGATGAAATGGCACAAATTTTATTAGTTGAGGGAAAGCATCATAATCTTATTGAGGAAATAAAGGAAATAACTTCAGATTGTAATGATCCTGATGCTCTAAAGAATCAGGAAAAATATTTAAAGTTTGTTTATCAAGAAATGAATAGACGTGGACATGTGGCCACAAATCCAAATAAAAAAACTTCTGGTGACAGAGAATATTTACAATCTGAGAAGCAACTTTGGGGGAGAATGGGATTAATTAAAAAACCTAATCCTTCAAGATATTTTTTTCTAGACCAAGGTTTTATTTTTAATGACCAAAAAATTGATAAATTAGTAGAAAATTTTTACAAAAATTATGGAGATGTTAATTCAAAGCTTACATTTGATCAAAGAAGTCTTAATTAGATTTTTGTTCTTTTTGTTCATAGTATTTTTTATCTAAAATACTATAATCAGCTAACTTACTTTTAGTATCTGGTTTCCAATTATTCGATATAGTTTTTAAAATTGTTTCCCCAATTCTTTGAGCAACTAAGCAAGGAAAAGCATTTCCTACTTGAATACATTGATCTTTTGATGAGCCAACAAATTCAATTTCATCAGGAAATGTTTGAAGTCTAGCCGCTTCTCTCGCAGTAATGAGTCTATTTAACCAAGGATGAATTGGAAATGCATTATGTCCTGGTACTAATGTTATAGAAGGTTCATTTCTGTGCAATCTTCTATAAACATGGCTAAAGTTTTTAATTTTTTTGCCAGTGTATTTTGCGTATTGAAGTTTTTTTGGAAGTTTATTTACTTCCATTTTTTTTCCTTCTTCTACGTAAGAATACCTTTCTGTTATATCCTCTGAGTGTTTCATTGGCTCGTGATTTGAAAAATGTTTTTGGCTAGCTTTGTTTGCAAGATCAGAAATAGCCTCACCTACAGTCCTATAAGGTAACTGCCATTCCTTTGGTTCTAAAAAGTATTTTGGTTTTGGCCATGGTATGATGTGACCTGTATTATTTGCAATTAAGATAAATCTTTTTCTTTTTTGAGGCACACCATAATCAGCGGTATTTACTATTCTGTAATCAAAGTTTTTATAATTTAATTTTTTTAATTTTTTCTTTATGAAATCAATATAGATACCACCACCTAAATTTAAAATTCCATTAACATTTTCCATAATTATCCATTGAGGCTTAATTTTTTCGATATATTCAAAATAAGTTTTAACTAAGTCATTTCTATCATCATCTAATGGGTTGTATTTTTTAGTATTTTTAAATCTCCTTTTACCAAATATTGAAAAACCTTGGCATGGAGGCCCCCCAACAACTAAATCAATTTTTTTCCCATCTAATTGATTAAATATTTCATTTTTAATATTTTTATTTCTTACATCACCATGAACAAAATTTATATTTGGAAAATTTTTTAAGTGAGTAAGCCTAACATTTTTATCAAAATCACTCGCTAAAACACAATTCATTCCAGCATTTTTTAGTCCAATAGAAATGCCACCAGCACCTGAGAAAAAATCTACAAAATTAAAATTTGTTTTTTTACTTTTCGCTTTTGCAAAGTTAATTACATTAAGACTGTTATTTTTTTCTAGAATTAAATTCAAGCTTTCCTTGTGTAAATCTTTAGAATGTTTTGTTATTTCATTAGCAATTTTACTTGCTAATAACGGAGGAACTGCATTTCCTACTAATATACATTGTTTTCTTCTTGTACCTTCAAAAATATGATTATCAGGAAAAGTTTGAATTCTAGCTGCTTCTCTTGGCGTTAAACTTCTATTGAGAGTAGGGTGAATTGGAAATGCATTATTACCCGGAACTAAAGTCTTTGAAACTTTTTTTCTATCTAATCTTTCATAAGTACTTCCAAAATTAGATCGTCTAATCTCTTTAGGAAGTTTTTCAGGAGAAGGTAGTTTGCCTCCCTCTGGTATCAGTTTATATCTAGAAACCACAGTTTCAGAATGATTTAAGATAATATGATTTGAAAAAGAAGTATCTTTTTTAGACAAATCATTTATCGCTTCTCCAACATTTTTAAAACTTTTCAGTTTGCCAACACCACCAATCGAACTTTTTGGAAATTGAAAGTTTTTGTCTGACTTTGTTCCAAAAATAAAAACTCTTTCTCTTATCTGAGGCACACCAAATTCAGAGGATTTTAGTATTTTAAAATGAATATTATAGCCACAAGAAGCAAAACCATTTACAGTTTTTTCAAAAAACCTCCCTTCATACATTGTTTTAAAACCTTTTACATTTTCAAATAGGAAAAATTCTGGACTTAAATCTCTAACTAATTTTATATATGAATTAAAAAGTTCATTTCTTGGGTCAGAAGATATTTTATCTCCCATTGCTGAGAAACCTTGGCATGGTGGGCCACCAATAATCAGATCAGGTTTAATATTTTTTGTAGCTTTTAGAATTTCTTTATAATCAAGTTGTCGTATATCCTTTTTAATAAAGGGTATATTAGGGTAGTTTTTATGATGAGTCTTTTCAGCATCAGCATCTATATCTGATGAAAGCAAACAGTTATATCCAGCATTTTCAAAACCAATTTGAAAACCACCTCCACCTGAAAATAAGGATATAAAATTAAGTTTTTTTGTCATTGAATCACTCTATATTTAATATCATTAAATTAAGTTTAATCTAAATAATCTTCTTAGATATCAACCAAAAAGTTAGTTGCTATTTATTTTGTCAGAAATATCCTCACATTTGAGATTATTGTATACACTTAAAAGCATTCTTGGATCAGAATGACCTGAAATATACATTGTTTCAGCCACAGTCAGTTTCTTATCTTTCATGAAGTTTGTCAGGGCCTGTCTTCTAAGATCATGAAATCTTGCATCTTTAATATTATAAAATTTGCAAAGTTTATTGAATTGTTTACTTACCGCCATACCAGATAATTCAAATGGCAAAACTACATTATTAAGAATTTCTAAAGCTTTTGCTGTTAAAGGTATCTTTCTAGGCTTTGTTTTTGTAACTGGAATAAACAAACTTTTATCAATTATATTTTCCCTTTTAATTCTTAGTATTTCACCTTGCCTCATACCGGTTTCTAGAGCAATCTGAATTATCGATTTAAGTTTTTCTGAAGTTTTATTTCCGTAAATTAAAAGTTTTATTTCTTTATCAGTAAATCTTCTATCCCTTGGTTCTGGTAATTTTGGTTTGCTAATATCCAAAACTGGGTTCTCTATCTTAAAACCCCATTCTTTTCTAGCTATAGAAAATAGATGAGAAATTATTGCTAATCGTCTTTTAACTGATGAAGGATGCAAAGCTTTTAATGCTCTGTCTCTATATTGTGCAATAATACTATTGTTAATTAGGTTTAATTTAAGATTAACAAATGGTTCTTTTAAAAGATACTTGATAAGTTTATTTTCCATATCTTTAGATCTTTTATGGACAGTAACTTCATCTCTGTATCTAACTAAACAATCCTTAAATAAGGGATAATTAATTTTTAAAATATCAATTTCTTCTCTGAAGTATTTAAGCTCTATATTTTTAGCCCAAATTTCTGCATCCTTCTTTACTACAAAAGTTTTAGTTGTTGTTGGATGTCCTTTTATTCGAATTACACACTGCCATTTACCAAGTCTTTTTCTAAAGTACGCCATATCATTCCTCCAATTTTGAGTACGAGAGTGAGTACTTGCGGTTACTTAGTTAAATTAATTATTGTTTACCTGTGAAAATTGGGATGGCACAGTACACTCATAATGTATTGGTCCCAGGTTCGAGTCCTGGCGGGCCCACCATTTAAAAACTGAATACAACTAAGAGTTTTAAATTACTTTCTTTAATAATATTTTAAATTTATTATTCTTTACATCAAATATGAATATAAAATTTAAAGTGCTTCCCAAATATGCTTATTTAACATCTTCAGGTATTGCATTTATTTTTTTTTGTTTCTTTGCTTATAAAGCTTTTGTTGCTTATTTAATTCACAAAGAGCTTTATGGCGATGGAATGGATGTATTAGTATCACTAAGAGCAGCACTTGCTGGAATAATGTTTTTAATAATTATCCTTTTTTTTCAGTTTATTAAAATAAAGGATCTTCAAAGTCAGCGTACAATATTGAGAGGAATATTTATTGCATGGTCAAGTTTATTAATAATATTAATAATTTTGAATTCAAAGTTAATTTACTTTATTGTTTTGAGTGGAATAGCTGCTTTAATTAATTTAATATCCTTGTTTAGCCTTGTAGATTTAATTAAAGATGAGAAAAATACACTAACTGATAAAGAAATATATCTTTTACAAAAGCTTGCAAATAAAAAATAATTATTTGATTATAAATTCCTCTAAAACCTTAAATAAAGAATTAATATCTCCGTTATTATTTTGAATTACTGAATTAAATTCTTCTTTTTGAGTTCTTGCCAAACTTAGTCCCTCTACCATTAAATCCCTGATTAAAGGTTTATCTGGATTTTTTGTATAAATTCTCCAATCAATTTTTACTGCTGGCCTTCCTTTGCTTGCCTCAAGCACACTATTTACTATTGTATATTTATCACTTACTTTTTTCTCTGAGACTACATTAATTTTTGGATCAGTATAATCTATCAGTCGACTTGAGAAACTCTTTAGAAAATAGCTTTTAAACAATTTTTGATATTTTGACTTATCTTCCTCTGAAATTGACTTTCTAAATTTCCCAAGTGTGTACATACCTATACCATTAATATCTACACTTCTTTCAGCAATATCATTTAGTTTAATGATTTTAGATTCGACTGGATCATCGCTAGATAATATTATTGAAGCTTGATCAACAATTTCATTAATTAAATCACTCGGGCTTTTGGTATACGCGGTTTTTGATATGAACAAAGATATCAAGATTACAGATATTATTCTAAAATAATTCATCAGTTATTACTGGGCGTCAACTTCTTCCCAATCATCATCACTCAACGTTTCAGTTATTTCATCAAGATTTTGTATTTTTTTTCGTCTATCTTGTAAGTATAAACTTCTTACAGAGGAATAAAGATCTAATGAAGTTCTCTCTAAAC
>NZOY01000055.1 GCA_002695445.1 Flavobacteriaceae bacterium | reverse complement strand
AAACTATTTCGTGATGGCGTAACAATTGATGAAAACATAGTTGAATATGTTGCTAAAAATATAAAAACAAATGTTAGAGAACTAGAGGGTGCTATTATTTCACTTATTGCTCAATCATCTTTTAATCGAATGGATATTGATATAGAATTAGCTAAAGAAATAGTAAATAAGTTTGTAAAAAATACAAAAAGAGAGGTTTCCATAGATTATATCCAAAAAGTAGTTTCAGAATATTTTCAAATGGATATTGCCACATTACAATCAAAGACCAGAAAGAGACATATTGTTCAAGCGAGGCAATTAGCAATGTATTTTGCTAAAAAGTTTACTAAAGCATCCTTGGCAAGTATAGGTAGTCAAATAGGTAAAAGAGATCATGCTACAGTTCTACATGCTTGCAAAACAGTTGATAACCTCAGTTTTACTGATAAACAATTTAGAAAATACGTAGAGGACCTTAATCAAAAACTTACTCTTTAAATATATTTATTTGAATTTGGCCATTCTTATTGTTTGCATTTGAAATATTTGGTGTTCTCACTTAACTAATGGTTTATCAAAAATAAATCTAATTAAAGATTTCTATAGAATGTCCTCAAAGCTTTTCCTGATACCAAGTCCAATTGGAGAAAATTTGCCAATTGAAACTCTCCCAATCTCAATTAAAAAAACAATTTCAAACCTGAAATTTTTTATAGTTGAAAATGAAAAAGAGGCTAGAAGGTTTATAAAAAAAATTTGTCCTGATAAAGTTCAATCTGAACTTAGATTAGAAAAACTAAACAAACACACTGAAATGGCAGATGTCGAAAATTTCTTAAATCCATGTATAATGGGAAAAAATATGGGATTAATTTCTGACTCAGGTTGTCCCAGTATTGCAGACCCAGGTTCTATAATTATAGAGAAAGCGCATCAATTAGGAATAATTGTTAAACCCTTGGCAGGCCCATCTTCTATCATAATGGCAATGATGAGTTCAGGAATGAATGGTCAAAATTTTGCATTTAATGGATATCTTCCAATAGAGAAAAATTCTAGAAAAAAAATGATTAAGTATTTTGAATATAAGTCAAATAAAGAAAATCAATCTCAAATTTTTATCGAAACACCCTACAGAAATGAAACAGTTTATAAAGAATTAATCAATTCATTGAAATCAAAAACACAGCTCTGCATAGCTTGCAATATTACTGAGCCAGATGAATTTATTAAAACCTGTTCCATTTCTAACTGGAAAAAGAAAAAATGCAAGATTCCTAAAAAGCCAGCAATTTTTATCATCCACCATAAAAGTCACCTATAGACGCGGTTTCGATTAAGCCAATCAGTATATATTTTTTTGTTTTTCGCATGACCCTTACTGCTTTTAGAAAAAATATGATAACCAGGTTTATTTGGATTCGCAACAAAATACAGAAAATCATGTTTTTCGAAATTTAAAACTGCCTCTACAGTAGAAAGATCAGGCATTGTAATGGGGCCTGGAGGTAAACCGCTATACTTATATGTATTAAATGGAGATTTTATTTTTAAATCTTTATACAAAACTCTTTTAATTACAGTATCAAAATTTTTATTTTTTAATTTCAGGGCGTATATGACAGTAGGGTCAGCCTGTAATTTCATTTTTCTATTAAGTCTGTTAATATATACACCTGCAACTTTAGGTTGCTCATCTGTTTTTTGACTTTCTTTTTGGACTATTGCAGCCAGGCTAATAACTTTTTCTGGAGTTAATTTGATTTTATTTGCTTTCATAACCCTATTTTCTGTCCAAAAATTTTTGTATGATTTTAACATCTTATCTCTAAAATTAATTGATGAGGTATTCCAAAAAAATTCATAAGTATTTGGGAGGTACATACTCAATGCAGTATCTATAGTAAAACCATTTTGCATTAAAAATTCTGAATCACGAAATGCTTTTAGTAATGTAAGACTATCAGGAGCTATTTGCTTTGCAACACGACCAGCAAGATTTTCTAGTCTTTCCTGATTATTAAATGTTACCAAAACTGTTAGGTTTTTAGACCTGAGTGAATTAATTATCTGATTATTATTACTGCCTTTATATAATCCATACTTTCCAGGCTTAACCCGATTATAATAACCTTTCTTTTTAGCTGCAAGCTTAAAGTCTAAGACAGAGTTTAAAAAAGGGGTCAATTTATTACATAACGATTCAAAAGTTTCTCCCTCGTTAATATATATATAAACCACCTCATCTTTAAAGTTAGTATTATCTAAAAAAAAAGTCTTGTAAAAAACTGAAAAATAGTATAATCCAAATACCAATCCGAATATAACAACTAAAAAAAATAATTTTTTCCGGTACATTTCTAAATAATTTTCTGATATATCATTTCATCATGAAACTTTCCCTCATAAAAATTCCAATCTCTTTTTTTTCCTACCAAAGAAAAATGCTGAGACTCAAAAAGTTTAATACAATATTTATTTTCGGATGCAATATTAGCATAGAACTGGTGTAACTGAAGTCTCTCCTTTCCATACGTCTCAATCAATTGAAGTGCAGCAGTTGCATATCCCTTTCCCCTTTTCGAACTACTTATCATCAAACCAATCGCAGCTCTATGGTGGAGTGGCTCAAAATCAAATAAATCTATAAAACCAATTACAATATGTTTCACGTCAGTAATAGCGAACTTTATTTGGTGGGTTACAAAAACATCTTTGTAAGCATTATCAATGTAGTTTTTTAGTAAGTTTTTGGAATAAGGATAATACCTATTAGAGTATTTCCACAATTCAGTATCGTTTTCTGTATCAAACAAAAAATCTAAATCTTCAGGTTCTAAAGCCCTGATAGTAACCAAATCGTTTTGATAATTAATCATTTTATTTCAAAATTACCTGAAAAAACAAATTCAGCCGGACCAATCAGCTTAATATTGGTATATCGATTCATTAACTTATTAAATTCGACTTTAAGATTCCCACCCAAAGTGGAAATGTTAATATTATTGGACTTNGTTAANCCCAAATAATGTGCACCTATTCCAGATGCAACAGCACCAGTNCCACAGGCCAATGTTTCTCTCTCCACCCCTCTCTCATATGTTCTGATTTTAATCTTTTTTTCATCAATTAATTGAATAAAGTCAACATTAGTTCCTTCATCTAGATACGTTTTTCCATAACGAATATTAGCACCTTCATCATTAACATTTATTTTTGATACATCTTCAACAAATTCAAGATGATGAGGAGATCCTGAATCCAAGAAAAGAGAATTACCATTCTTAGTTATATTATTAACATCATTCATATCAATGCATACAAGGTTATCTTTTTTTATAGCGGCGGAATGAAGGCCGTCAGAGGCTTCAAAAGACGCTTTATCATTAATTATATTTAAATGTCTTGCAAACGCGAAAACACATCGCCCCCCATTACCACATAGTGTACCTGGGTATCCATCTGCATTGAAATAGCGCATTTTAAAATCCCCTATTTTTGAGTTTTGAACTAATATCATTCCATCTGCACCAATTCCAATATTTCTGTTACAAAGTCGGCTAATCAAGTTAANATTATCTTCAGGAAAATTTTTTAACCTATCATCAATAATGATAAAATCATTTCCCGCACCTTGATATTTTCTAAAATCAAAATTCATACTTNCAAATTTAGGTAAATTTGACCTACTTNCCTTTTGTTAAATAGTAGTTAAAGGAATAATAGAAAATGTAGATTTTTATAAATTTGCATAAATAAATTAAAATAAAATGAAATCTACCCTGAATACCTTTACNATATCCTTAATNAGTGCTTTTTTTGCTATAGTTGCTTTTAATTATTTTTCAAATAATGAGAAAAAGTTAATTGAAAACAAGGAAAAATTACCTACCCTTCTTCCCACTACTTACAGTTTNAATGCAAGTAAAGTTCCAGCTGAAATGACTGATTTCACAATTGCAGCTGAAAAAACTGTNAATGCTGTGGTTCATGTTAAAAATACNAGTATTCAAAAAAATAATATTCCTTGGTGGTATCGAAACTTTTATGGAAATGAGGATGAAGAAATAAATAAGAGAGTTGGAACTGGATCAGGTGTGATAATTTCTCCAGACGGAATGATTATTACTAACTATCATGTTATTGAGGATGCATCCGAAATAGAAATAACTACTAATAAAAATAAAACTTACACTGCTGAAATCATAGGTTCTGACCCCAATACAGACCTTGCAGTTTTAAAAATTAACAGCGACGTAAATCTGCCCTTTATTCCCTTTGGAGACTCTGATAACAGTAAAATTGGAGAGTGGGTTCTTGCAGTAGGTAATCCGTTTAATTTAAATTCAACGGTTACTGCAGGTATTATAAGTGCAAAATCAAGGGATTTGAATGATAGAGATAGCAAAAATCAATCATTCATTCAAACTGATGCTGCAGTTAATATGGGTAATAGCGGAGGTGCATTAGTTAATACTAGTGGAGAATTAATAGGAATCAACACTGCGATTAGCTCTATTACAGGAGGTTTCGTTGGCTACTCATTTGCTGTTCCAAGTAATATTGTAAGAAAAGTTTTTGAAGACCTTATTGAATATGGTAATGTTCAAAAAGGGCTTTTGGGTGTTTCAGGTAGTGCCCTTAACACNGAGATTGCTGAGAAATTTGAAATTGAAGACACTCAAGGTTTTTTGATTGGAGAAGTTATAGAGGGAATGGGAGCTGAAGAAGCTGGTTTAAAAAAAGGAGATATAATTAAAAAAGTTGATGAGGTAATCATTAATTCTTTTTCTGACCTAACTGGTTACTTGTCTACCAAAAGACCAGGAGAAAATGTAAGATTAAATTTTACCAGAGATGGAATCAATCAAAATGCAATAGTAAGCCTAAAAAAGAAAAGCGTCACCCAATTTATTGGGATGGAAGTTAAAAATTTAAACGAAAAGGANAAAGATCTTTTTAATCTTAAAAATGGAGTAATTGTAAAGGATATTTTCAATAGTCGTTTATATAGATATGGTATTGAGGAGGGTTATGTACTACTNGAAGTTAATAATAAAAAAGTTAATGATATATCTGATATTGATTCAATCACACTTAACTCACTTTCAAGTATGCTTTTTTTAAAACCAAATGGAGAAAAGGAGCGAATAGTATTTGAATAAGATTTACNCNTATCAAAATAGATGAAACTAGAATNCTTTTTTTNAAAAAATGATTTTTATTNTTTATAAAGTCAATTAGATTTCAAAAAAGTTTAATNGNNTTAATTATTAAAAATATTTGTATCGAGATGCAAATAGACATNATAACTCTTTTTCCTGAACTGCTGAAAAGTCCTTTTGAGGTTTCTATTCTAAAACGTGCAATCCTATCAAAAAAAGTTGATGTNAATTTTCATAACNTAAGAGATTATGCNTTCAACAAACAAAAACAAGTTGATGACTACCCTTTTGGCGGTGGTTCAGGTATGGTTATGAAAATTGAACCAATTGACAACTGCCTTAAATACCTTAAAAAAAATAATTCATATGATGAAATAATTTATTTGACTCCAGATGGAGAAAAATTAAATCAAAAAATCTCCAATGAGTTGTCAACAAAACAAAATATTGTAGTTATTTGCGGACATTANAAGGGGGTAGATCAAAGGGTAAGAGATCACTTNGTTACTAAAGAAATTTCAATTGGTGATTTTGTTCTTTCTGGAGGGGAACTCGCAGCAGCTGTGTTGTGTGACAGTATNATCAGGTTAATTCCAGGAGTATTAGGCGATGAAACGTCTGCATTAACTGATAGCTATCAAGATAACCTATTGGAACCTCCAATTTATACTCGACCAGCTGAGTTTAAAGGGTGGAAAGTTCCCAGTATCCTTATCTCAGGTAATACACCTAAAATTGATAAATGGAGAGAAAATAAAGCATTAAAAAAGACAAAAAAAAGGCGNCCTGATCTTCTCTAAANTAAGTTACGTNGNTTTTTAATTTATTATTATATCAGTTGTATAAATAAAAATTAGTTTTAAATTTGCAAATTGTCAATNAGNACATGGTTTTTATTTCTTTGGCAACATAAATTTATTTAATGGAATCACTAATTAATTTTGTTCAACAGGAATATATCATTAAAAAAGATTTTCCTATTTTTTCTTCTGGAGATACCATTACTGTTTACTATGAAATTCGGGAAGGTGAGAAAGTAAGAACCCAGTTTTTCAAAGGCGTTGTAATACAAGTTAGAGGGGAGGGTCTTTCAAAATCATTTACGATTAGAAAAATGTCTGGAACAGTTGGAGTAGAGAGAATTTTTCCTTTTAACTTACCTACAATTCAAAAAATTGAAGTTAATAAAAAAGGCAAAGTCAGGCGCTCCAAAATTTTCTATTTTAGGGAATTAAGAGGAAAAAAAGCCAGAATTAAAGAAAAATAAACTGCTTTTAAGNCCTTTTTTTAATCTTCTTCAAAAAAAAAATAACCTCTTGNAAAAAACAAAAGGTGCTTCACTATATTTACAGAATATTAAATTTAAATTTAAATGTCTAAAATTATAGTCACTAATCCTGTCGTAGAAATAGACGGAGACGAAATGACCCGAATCATATGGAAATTTATCAAGGAACAGCTAATCTTACCGTATATTGATATTGAATTATTATATTATGATTTAGGCATNNAATCTAGAGATNAAACTGAAGACCAAATTACGATTGATGCCGCCAATGCAATTAATATTCACAAAGTTGGAATAAAATGTGCAACCATTACTCCTGACGAAGACCGTATGTTAGAGTTTGGCTTAAAAAAGATGTATCGTTCTCCTAATGGAACTATTAGAAATATTATTGGTGGTACTGTTTTTAGAGAACCCATCATTATGAAAAACGTTCCGCGTTATGTTCAGGGATGGACAAAACCAATTTGCATAGGTAGACATGCTTTTGGTGACCAATATAAAGCTACAGACTCTATCATCANCGGGAAAGGTAANTTAACAATGACTTTTACCCCTGAAGATGGAAGCAAGCCTATCTCCTGGGAAGTTTACAATTTCCAAGAAAATGGAGTTGCGATGAGTATGTATAATATAGATTCCTCAATNTATGGATTCGCAAGATCATGTATGAACAGGTCTCTAGATAAAGGATGGCCTTTGTACTTTTCTACAAAAAATACTATAATGAAGGCTTATGATGGGAGGTTTAAAGATATTTTTCAAGAGGTATTTGAAAAAGAATTTAAAGATAAATTTCAAGCTGCGGGCATTACGTATGAACATCGTCTTATAGATGATATGGTAGCTGCNGCTATGAAATGGAGTGGTGGATTTGTCTGGGCTTGTAAAAACTATGATGGTGATGTTCAGTCTGANACAGTAGCACAAGGATTTGGTTCATTAGGACTCATGACATCTACTCTTGTTACCCCTGATGGTGAAATTATGGAGGCTGAAGCTGCCCATGGTACAGTAACTCGTCACTTCCGGCAACATCAAAAAGGGAAAGAAACTTCTACTAATCCTATTGCTTCAATTTTTGCATGGACAAGGGGATTAGCTCACAGAGGAAAATTAGACAATAATAAATCATTAATTGAATTTTGTCAAACCCTTGAAGCTGTTTGTATAGATACCGTAGAGAGTGGTAAAATGACCAAAGATCTTGCANTGCTTATTTATAAGGAAAAATTAAATGAAACNCACTATTTGTCTACCAGGGAATTTTTATCTACTTTGAAAGAAAACTTAGACAATAAATTAAAANTTTNGTAATATTTGAATTAAAATTATAACGCAAACGAAAAAATTTGTNCTTNAATAATTTAAAGAATTTAATATTACTTTTAGTANTGTTTCTTTGTCCATTTTAATAATTATGATTTTGGTTTTATAATTCATTTAGAGCTAGTTAACCAATTGATTTTAATTAGTTCTGTCNACATAATTTTAACATTTTAGATAAGCTCTATGAATTTTGAAAAAATTACTGAAAAAGATTCAAATTACGAGTCGCTAGAGTCTAAATCCATTAAAGAACTTTTANTTGGAATTCATAATGAAGATATAAANGCAGTTGAAGCCGTTGGCAAGCAATTACAAAAAATTGAAGTATTGATAAGTGAGATAGTATTTAAGCTAAAAAAAGGTGGTAGACTTTTTTATATAGGAGCTGGAACAAGTGGTCGAATTGGTGTATTAGATGCTTCAGAATGCCCTCCTACTTTTGGTACAAATCCAGAAATGGTTAAAGGTTTGATTGCAGGAGGATTTGAAGCTCTTAATAAATCAATCGAAAATGTTGAAGATGACTTTGAACAGGGTTGGAAAGATTTAAAACAACATAAAGTTGATGAAAATGACTTTGTCATTGGGATTGCTGCCTCTGGAACAACACCATATGTAGTTGGTGCAATTCAATTTTGTAGGAAAAAAAAAATAAGTACAGGTGGAATCACTTGTAACCCCAATAGTCCACTTGCTTTAGCCAGCAAATTTCCAATTGAAGTAGTCGTTGGTCCTGAATTTGTCACAGGAAGTACACGCATGAAGGGTGGTACAAGTCAAAAATTAATTTTAAACATGATTACNACCGCTACTATGATAAAATTAGGAAGGGTCAAAGGAAATAAAATGATTGATATTCAAACGTCTAACAACAAACTTTTGGAGCGAGCCTCAAGAATTCTAATGGAAGAGTTATCTATTGATGAAATAAATGCGAGGAAATTATTAGAAAAATATAAAAGTATAAGAGAAGTAATAAAAATAATTCGTGAATAGCCGNAAGATTAAAAAGGGAATTCTTAAAATGGGTATATTTATTGTGCTGAGCTTTTTTTCACCAGTTGTAATATATCAGGCATTTAAAAATGAAGAACATCCATTTTTTTGGATAGTATTGATTATCGGAATTATTTTATGTATTACGGCAATAATCTATGGATTTTGGGCAATAAAAGTATTAATCAATGGACTACTTGGGCAGAAAAAAACTAAATCCTCATAAAATTGTATCACTCAGGACAGTAAACTATATTTGCCGTGACTAATAGTTTATGATTCAGATAAAATTTCCAGACAACTCGAAAAGAAACTTTGAAAAAGGAACTACAGTATATGAGGTAGCCAAAAGTATTAGTGAAGGACTAGCCAGAAATGTTCTATCTGCCAAATATAATNATNAGGTTGTNGAGGTGAGNACACCTCTGGATGAGGANGGNGAAATTCAGTTGTTCACATGGAAAAATTCTGAGGGNAAAACTGCCTTTTGGCATTCCTCTGCCCATGTTTTAGCNCAAGCTATTTTAATTCTNTACCCAAATGCAAAACTAACCATTGGTCCTGCTATTGAGAATGGGTTTTATTATGATGTCGATTTTGGTGATCATTCAATTTCAGAAAAAGANCTAGTTGATCTTGAAAAAAAGTTTTTGGAATTGTCAAAACAAAAATTTGTATTTAAAATGCGTAATGCCACCAAAAATGAAGCACTTGATTTTTATAAAAAAGAGAAGAATCCCTATAAAGTTGAACTCATTGAGAATTTACAAGACGGAAATATTACGTTTTGTGATCATTCTGATTTTACCGATTTATGTCGTGGAGGTCATATCCCAAATACCAGTTTTATAAAAGCGGTTAAATTATTAAATGTAGCAGGCGCATATTGGAGGGGAGATGAAAAAAATAAACAACTTACGCGCATATATGGAATATCATTTCCCAAGCAAAAGGAGCTAACCGAATACCTTGAGCTATTAGAGGAAGCAAAAAAAAGGGATCACAGGAAAATTGGAAAAGAATTAGAATTATTTACCTTCTCTCAAAAGGTTGGTCAAGGATTACCATTATGGCTTCCAAAAGGGGCTGCACTAAGAGAACGACTAGAGAAATTTTTAAAGGAGGCTCAAAAAAAAGCTGGATATGANCAAGTAATTTCTCCTCANATAGGCAATAAAGATCTCTACATNACATCTGGCCATTATGANAAGTATGGTGAAGATAGCTTTCAACCTATTAATACTCCAGCNGAAGGAGAAACTTTTNTACTAAAACCTATGAATTGCCCCCATCATTGTGAAATATATAAAACTAGGCCATGGAGTTATAAAGAACTTCCAAAAAGATATGCTGAGTTTGGGACNGTTTACCGATACGAACAAAGTGGAGAATTACACGGACTCACTCGGGTTAGAGGCTTCACTCAAGACGATGCTCACATTTTTTGTACACCNGATCAATTAGATCAAGAGTTTAAAAACGTAATTGATTTGGTGCTATACGTTTTTAACTCATTGGGTTTTTATGATTTTAAGGCTCAGGTTTCGATTCGTGATCCAAAAAACCCAAAAAAATATATTGGTGATACTGAAAATTGGGATAAAGCTGAAAAATCGATTATTAAAGCGACTAAAGAAAAAAATATTGAATTTGAAATTGAAGAAGGTGAAGCCGCNTTTTATGGTCCAAAATTAGATTTCATGGTCAATGATGCATTGGGAAGAAAATGGCAACTAGGAACAATTCAGGTAGATTATAATCTTCCAGAAAGGTTTGATTTGACTTATAAAGGAAGTGATAACGAACTTCACAGACCTGTAATGATCCATCGAGCTCCTTTTGGNAGCCTTGAAAGGTTTGTTGCAATTCTTTTAGAGCACACAGCAGGNAATTTACCTATTTGGTTGGCACCTAAGCAAGTAAANTTACTNTCTGTNAGTGAAAAGCATGAAAAATACGCTAAAAAAGTTTTAAATTACTTGGAAAATAACGAAATTCGCGCCTTCCTTGACAACAGAAACGAAACTATNGGAAAAAAAATCCGTGATGCAGAAATTGNAAAAGTACCTTTCATGTTGATTATAGGAGAAAAAGAAGCAGAAATGGGAAATATTTCTGTTAGAAAACACCGAAAAGGTGATATGGGTATGATGGAAATTGAAAACTTCGTCAACCTCATAAAGAAAGAGATATCTAAAAGTATTTCTAAATTTGAAAACTAATTTAAAAAATTAAGTTATAGCAATACGTAGAAGAAGATCGAATAAACCTGCAAGGATTATNAANGAAAATCCNCACAGGATTAATGAAAAAATTACTTCTCATGAAATCAGATTAGTGGGTGATAATGTTGAAGTTGGAGTTTACCANCTTNCCAAAGCTCTTGAAATTTCAGAGGANCTTGAGTTAGATCTTGTNGAAATATCTCCGAATGCCTCGCCTCCGGTNTGTAAAATATTAGATTATAAGAAATTNTTNTATGAACAAAAAAAGCGTGAAAAATCATTAAANTCAAAAGCATCAAAAGTTGTNATTAAAGAAATACGTTTCGGACCTCAAACTGATGAGCATGACTATGAGTTCAAGAAAAAGCATGCTGAAAAATTTTTGAGAGACGGTGCGAAACTCAAAGCTTTTGTTTTTTTTAAAGGCCGATCAATAATCTTCAAAGAACAAGGTCAAATATTATTGTTACGCTTGGCGCAAGACCTAGAGGAAATTGGAAAAGTGGAGCAAATGCCTGAACTAGAGGGAAAACGTATGATAATGTTTATTACTCCGAAAAAAAATAAATAATTAAACTTTAAATTAGCAATAATGCCTAAAATGAAAACTAAATCTAGTGCCAAAAAGCGTTTTAAACTAACTGGCTCTGGTAAAATAAAAAGAAAACATGCCTTTAAGAGCCATATTCTAACGAAAAAATCAAAAAAACGTAAGCTAAAGTTAACTCACTCTGGATTGGTTCACGATAGCGACTCTAACAGTATTAAAGAACAACTAAGATTAAAATAAATAACCCGGTTAATAATTGTAAAACCATTATAAGTGGCCTTAAAGAGTTAAAAACCGCCCTTTTAAAAAAAAGAAAAAAATGCCAAGATCAGTAAATTCAGTGGCCTCTAGAGCCAGAAGAAAGAAGATATTAAAACTTGCCAAAGGTTACTTTGGAAGAAGAAAAAATGTTTGGACCGTTGCCAAGAACGCTGTAGAAAAAGCGATGCTTTACGCCTATCGTGATCGTAAAACTAAAAAACGAAACTTTAGATCTCTTTGGATAAGCAGAATTAATGCAGGAGCTAGATTACATGGAATGTCTTACAGCCAATTCATGGGTAAAGTTAAGTCAAATAATATTGAATTAAATCGTAAAGTTTTGGCTGACCTAGCAGCTAATAATCCAAAGGCCTTTAAGGCAGTTGTTGACAAATTAAAATAGAATACATTTTTCTAAATATATAATTATCTTGTATCTATTAAGTTAATTTTCATTCAAGGACTAAGTAATTATTACCAATATTATTTTATTCGACTAAAATTTTAAAATTCTTTAAACTTTAAAATGAATTACATAATCTACCACAACCCAAGATGTAGAATATCAAGAGAGGCATTAAAATTAATCGAGGAAAAAAATAAAAACTTTACAGTAATAAAATATTTAGACGATAATTTTGATGAAAAATCACTAAAAAAGGTACTTGAAATAATATCAAAAAAACCTTCGGATATATTAAGAAAAAACGAAGAGATTTGGAAGAAGCAATTTTCAAATAAAAATTTAGGGGAAGACCAAATTCTTGCAATTCTTGTTAAAAATCCAAAGTTGATTGAAAGGCCAATTGTTACATTTGGTAAAAATGGTATTGTTGCTAGACCGATAGAAAAATTAATCGATTTCTTAAGGTAGCTTAAACCATCTTGAATTAATAGAGTCTAATTAAGATAGTGATTTATGTATAAAAAACCCTTTCTTTTATTTAGTCTATTGTTAATGGTTTGTGGTCATACACAAAAGCTAACTTCTGAAAATCTTGCCGGTATATTAATTAAAGGTTCAGTTATTGATATTGATACACGTCAACCGCTTGAATATGCTACTGTAAGCCTTATAAATAAAAAAAGTCCTGATCAAATTCAAGGTGGAATTACAGATGAAAATGGTTTTTTTCAAATTAAAGTACCATCAGGAACCTATGATGTAAAGGTTGAATTTATTGGTTTCGATAATTTCAGAAAAGATAACGTTGAAATAAATAAAACAAAAGACTTTGGCCAAATTGAATTAAATATTTCTCAAAATCTACTTAATGAAGTTGAGTTGGTAGCTGATAAAACTGAAGTAGAAATTAAGTTAGATAAGAGAATTTATAATGTTGGAAAAGATCTAACAGTTAGAGGTGGAAATGTTGCAGATGTTTTGGGCAACGTTCCTTCTGTATCGGTTGATTTAGAGGGAAATATATCTCTTAGAGGAAATGAAAATGTTAGGATTCTAATTAATGGAAAACCCTCTGGACTTGTCGGTATATCGGGTCCGCAGGGACTGCAAAATCTTCCAGCTGAATCGATAGATAAAGTTGAAGTAATTACTTCCCCCTCTGCAAGATATGGTGCTGAGGGTAACGCTGGAATAATAAATGTAATTTTAAGAAAAGATAACTTAAATGGACTTAATGGAAATTTTGTTCTAAATGCGGGTATTCCGGAAAGAAATAGCGGATCAATAAATATTAATTATCGAACAAAGAGGTTAAATATTTTTTCTACAAACTCTTTTCTAAATAATCTTAATATAGGTAAAATAACTAATGATACAGAGTTTTTCAATATTAATAATCCCAGTACTTTTGGATATGAAGAAAAAAAAATGGAGTTTGGTGATAAAACAATATTCTCAAGCCTTGGTGTTGAACTTTACTTAAAAGAAAAAACTTCTTTAATTTTTAATAGCTTCACAAGAACCGAAAAAGGTAATGATGAGTTTAATACTCAATTAGATCAATTTAACTCAAATAGAGGGTTAATTGAATCAACAAAATTAAAGGAGCAGAGTAACGATGATGATAATGCGTATCAGTTTAGTACAAATTTTGATACAGAACTTAATGATGGTAGTAAGATAACTGCTGTTTTTCAATATGAAAAAAACTCTGAAAATCAATCATCTGACATTGAAAACACCAATCCAAACCTTAATGAAAAAGTTGCTGAGTATAAAAGCCAAAAAAGACTTCTACTACAGGGAGATTATGTCCTTAAAATTAACGAAACCACTGAACTTGAGTTTGGATATCGGGGAAGTTTTTTAGATCAATTAACTGATTTTAATGTATACGATTATAATGAAAAATTGAGGGATAGTCTATCAAATATTCTTGTTTACAATGAGAAAATTAATTCTGGATATATTCAATATGGAAAATCAATTAAAAATTTCTCATTCTTAATTGGACTTAGGGCAGAAGATTCAAAAATAATTGTAAATCAATTAATTACAAATGAACGTAATGACCAAGATTATTTTAAATTCTTCCCAACACTTAATATCTCTTATAAGTTTAATAAATCTGAAAGTATTTTAATTGGATTTAATCGTCGTATTTCAAGACCTCGTGCGAGATTTCTAAACCCCTTTCTTCAAAGATCCGGTATTGCAAATTTTTTTCAAGGAAATCCAAACTTAATACCTAGTTATTCAAATGCAATCGACCTTGGGTTTTTAAAAAAGTGGAAAAAAATAACACTAAACTCCTCAATTTATTTCCAAAAATCTGTTGATGTTTTTACTATTTTTCCCTTTGATACTGGTCAAAGAATCTCAATAAGAAATAATAATAACGAAGAGAAAAATGTACCAATAATTAAGAAAAGTCCAATTAATTTGTCAGAAAATGAAAGAATTGGAANAGAATTTACTTTGAGTTACTCCCCATCCAAAAAATCAAGATTCTTTTTAAATACAAATCTTTTTAACTCTGAAAATATAGGAAATTTTCAGGGTGTAAATTTAGACAGATCAAATTTCAGTTGGTCATCTAGGTTAAATGCTAAAACTTCATTACCTGGACAAATAGACTTTCAATTACAAGGGACTTATTTTGGACCAAGAAATACTTCTCTAGTAAAATTTAGACCATTACTTTTTGTATCCGGTGCTTTAAGTAAAGATATTTTAAATAATAGGGGTACTATATCTATTAGAGCTAGAGACATATTTAATACTCAACAAAGAGAACTTACTACCAGAAGTGGAACATTTAATCAGTTTACAACCTTAAGAAGAGAAATTCCCTCCATCTTAGCTTCATTAACTTATCGTGTGAGACAAAANAAGGTTCAAAACAAACCAAGACAAAGAGAAGTAAGAGAAGATGTAGGGTTTTAATTACTACTAGATTTTTGTTTTCTTTTTTCTTTTAAAAACTCCATCAAATTCCCAAACAGCCAATAAGGAATTACAAATGTTAAAAGAAAAATCATTAGCCAAAAACCAATTGTTAAAATAGTTAAAAAAGCNAGAAAACCTAAATACTGGTCAAATTCAAACATCTGGTAAAATTATNNTACAAATTTAGCTTTTTTCTAAATCACTTTAAGTCTATTAATAAATTTATTTTAATACTATAAATCAAAAGGCCTTACTTTTGTAGTGAGTTTAATATTTCAATATGAGTTACCGAATAGAAAAAGATACATTAGGAGAAGTAAAAGTACCTTTAGATGTTTATTGGGGTGCACAGACTGAGCGCTCTCGAAGTAATTTTAAAATTGGGTCGCCAGCCTCAATGCCANTAGAAATTGTTCATGGCTTTGCATATTTAAAAAAAGCTGCAGCATATGCAAATTGTGATGCTGGAGTTTTAAATAAAAGTAAAAGAGATTTAATTTCAAGTGTGTGTGATGAGATCTTATCTGGAAAACTCGACAACCAATTTCCATTAGTAATATGGCAAACAGGTTCAGGGACTCAAACTAATATGAATATTAATGAGGTAATCTCCAATAGGGCTCATGTTTTGGAAGGTAATAAACTTGGNGAGGGACAAAAAACTCTTGCACCAAATGATGATGTAAATAAATCACAGTCATCCAATGATACNTTTCCAACTGCTATGCATATTGCAGCTTACAAAAAAATTATAGAGAACACCATTCCTGGTGTTGAAAAACTTAAAAAAGAANTAGAANAAAAGTCTAATGCTTTTAAATCTATCGTAAAAATTGGAAGAACCCACCTCATGGATGCAACTCCATTAACATTAGGTCAAGAGTTTTCGGGTTATGTTTCTCAATTAGATCACGGCGTCAAAGCTGTCAAAAANACCTTAAATCATCTNTCTGAATTAGCATTAGGAGGTACTGCCGTAGGAACAGGAATTAATACNCCAGAAGGTTATTCTGATAAAGTTGCATCATACATCTCAAAATTTACAGGACTTCCATTTATAACTGCTAAAAATAAGTTTGAGTCGCTCGCCTCACATGACGCTATCGTTGAGACTCATGGCGCACTAAAACAGCTAGCTATAGCTTTAAATAAAATTGCAAATGATGTGCGTTTAATGGCATCTGGCCCTCGCTCTGGTATCGGAGAAATTAAAATCCCTGCTAATGAACCAGGAAGTTCTATTATGCCTGGAAAGGTGAATCCAACTCAATGTGAGGCATTAACAATGGTTTGTGCTCAAGTAATCGGAAATGATGTTGCCATTGGAGTAGGTGGATTGCAAGGACATTATGAATTAAATGTTTTCAAACCAGTTATGGCAGCAAATATTCTTAAGTCAGCCCAATTGATAGGTGATGCTTGTGTTAGTTTCACTATTAATTGTGTTGTCGGAATCGAACCGAATCACAAAAGAATTAAAGAGTTAGTAAATAATTCCCTTATGTTAGTTACTTCATTAAATACAAAGATTGGTTACTACAAAGCTGCAGAAATCGCCAATAAAGCTCACGACGAAGGGATAACATTAAAAGCCTCCGCATTAGCTCTTGGATATTTAACCGAGAAAGAATTTGACCAATGGGTTAGACCCGAAAATATGACAGGAAAAGTTTAGTCTCTAGTTAAGCGCTTGTATTGAATTCGTTTAGGAATTAATTCATCTCCCAAGCGTTTCTTTTTATTTTCCTCATAATCGGTAAAAGAGCCCTCAAAAAAATAAACTTGTGAATCTCCCTCAAATGCTAGTATATGAGTGCATATACGATCCAAAAACCAACGATCGTGCGAAATAACCACCGCACATCCGGCAAAGTTTTCTAAGCCGTCCTCAAGAGCCCTTAACGTATTTACATCTAAATCATTTGTTGGTTCATCTAGTAATAAAACATTTCCTTCCTCCTTAAGAGTCATAGCTAAATGAAGGCGATTAAGTTCACCTCCCGATAGGGTTGATACTTTCTTATTTTGTTCATTTCCACTAAAATTGAATCTACTTAAGTAAGCTCGAGAATTAACCTGTCTCTCTCCCATTATTATCAAATCTTGTCCATCACTAAAATTTGACCAGATTGACTTTTCAGAATCAATATTACTGTGAGATTGGTCAACATATGAAACCTTCACAGTGTCTCCTATTGTAAAACTTCCTCCATCAGGAGTTTCCTCGCCTAAAATCATCTTAAATAAAGTAGTTTTTCCTGCTCCATTAGGACCAATTATACCAACAATTCCAGCTTGAGGTAGTGTAAAATTTAAATTATCATATAGTAACTTATTACCATAAGCTTTTCTTATCCCTTTAGCTTCAATAACATTAGTTCCTAAACGCGGACCATTTGGTACATATATTTCTAATTTTTCATCTACCTCTTTTTGATCTTGACTAGCCAAACGTTCATAATTACTTAAACGTGCTTTTTGTTTAGACTGTCTACCTTTTGGAGCCATACGAACCCATTCTAACTCTCTCTCCAATGTTTTTTGACGTTTTGAGGCTTGTTTTTGTTCCTGTGATAGCCGTTTAGCTTTTTGTTCTAACCAAGAAGAATAGTTTCCTTTCCAAGGAATACCCTCCCCCCTATCCAATTCTAATATCCATCCAGCTACATTGTCTAAAAAGTAACGGTCATGGGTAACAGCAATAACAGTTCCTGAATATTGGGCTAAATGATGTTCTAACCAATGTACAGACTCGGCATCTAAATGATTAGTAGGTTCGTCAAGTAATAATACATCTGGTTTTTGAAGTAATAATCTACAAAGGGCTACTCTTCTCCTTTCACCACCAGACAGAAATTCTATTTTATGATCGCCTGGAGGAGTTCTAAGCGCATCCATTGCTAATTCTAACTGGCTATCTAAATCCCATGCATTTTGGGCATCTATTTCGTCTTGAAGTTTGGCTTGCCGATTCATCAATTGCTCCATCTTTTCTGGATTTTCATAAATTTCTGGTAAACCAAATTGATTATTAATTTTATTATACTCTTCCAAAATAGCAACAATGTCAGCTACCCCTTCTCTTACAATCTCAATTACTGTTTTATTAGAGTCCATTTGAGGATTTTGTTCTAAGTAACCAATAGAATATCCCGAAGAAAAAACTACATCGCCTTGATAATTTTTATCTATACCAGCTATAATCTTCAATAAAGTAGACTTACCAGACCCATTGAGGCCCAAAATTCCAATTTTTGCACCATAAAAAAAACTTAGGTATATGTTTTTAATTATTGGTTGGTTAGCCGAGGCATAGGTCTTTGAAACCCCCGACATTGAAAAAATTACTTTATTTTCCTCTGCCATAATAACAAATATCTATTTTTTTTAATACGATTTAAAAAAAAATGTATTTAGTTTCGTAGAATCAATTAAAAATATTCACACCATAAAGATAGTGTAGAAATAATATGAGTATAGCTTTAGAGAAAAATAAAGATCAAAATAAGCTTTTGGTGGCAGATCTTAATAAAAAAACTGCCCAAATGAAATTGGGAGGTGGTAAGTCAAGGTTAGAAAAAATTCGTTTACAAGGTAAAATGACAGCCAGAGAGCGCATTAATTTCCTTCTTGATGAAAATACAAAAAGTATTGAAATTGGAACATTAGCAGGATACGATATGTACAAGGAAAATGGAGGTTGCCCCTCAGGGGGAGTAATTGTAGTAATGGGCTACATTTCAAAAAAACTCTGCGTAGTAGTTGCAAATGACGCATCTGTTAAAGCCGGTGCTTGGTTTCCTATAAGTACAAAAAAAAATCTGCGTGCACAGGAGATTGCAATGAATAATAAAATACCAATAATCTATTTAGTTGATAGTGCGGGAGTATTCCTTCCTCGACAAGATGAAATATTCCCTGACAAGGATCATTTTGGCCGTATTTTTAGAAATAATGCGAAAATGAGCAGTGAAGGAATTATTCAAATATCTGCTGTAATGGGTAGTTGTGTTGCAGGTGGAGCTTATTTACCTATAATGTCAGATGAAGCAATTATAGTAAATAAAACAGCAAGTATATTTTTAGCTGGAAGCTATTTAGTTAAAGCAGCAATTGGTGAGGATGTAGATAATGAAAGTCTAGGTGGTGCGTCAACTCATTCTGAAATTAGTGGTATAGTAGATTATAAAGCTAAAAATGACCAAGATGCACTCAATAGAATTCGTGCATTGGTTGAGAAAATTGGTGATAATCCTAAAGCTGGGTTTAACCGAATTAAATCTCTTGATCCTGGTATGCCTAGCGAGGAAATTTATGAACTTCTACCCAATGATAAATCCCAGCCCTACGATACACTCAAAATAATAGAAAGAGTTGTAGATAATGGAAGTATTGATGAATACAAAGCAGATTATGGCAAAACCCTCATAACTCTCTATGCAAGAGTTGATGGGTGGGCCGTAGGTATTGTTGCAAATCAAAGGAAAATTGTAAAAAATAAAAAGGGCGAGTTACAATTTGGAGGAGTAATTTATGGGGACTCCGCAGATAAAGCAACTCGGTTTATTGGTAATTGTAATCAGAGAAAAATTCCATTAGTTTTTATTCAAGATGTAACTGGCTTTATGGTTGGTAGTAAGGCAGAGCACAGTGGTATCATTAAAGATGGAGCTAAAATGTTAAATGCTATGTCCAATAGTGTGGTTCCTAAATTTACAATTATAATTGGAAACTCCAATGGAGCGGGAAATTATGCCATGTGTGGTAAGGCTTATGACCCTCGCTTAATTTTTGCTTGGCCTGGTTCGAAAATAGCAGTGATGGGTGGGGATCAAGCAGCACAAGTTTTACTTCAAATTGAAAAGTCTAAGCGAAAAAAAGAAGGAGAGAAAATTAGTCAAAAAAAAGAGAAAAAATTGTTGAATGAAATTAAATCCCAATACGAAAAACAGACACAAGCCTATTATGCTGCAGCAAGATTATGGACTGATGCAATAATAGATCCATTGGAAACTCGAAAATGGATTAGTATTGGGATAGATGCGGCTAATAATGCTCCAATTGAAAAAAAATTCAATATGGGACTTATTCAGGTTTAATTAATATTGAATCTTTTTATAGTCTTTAATCAAAAAAAATCTACTTGCTATTTCATTTAGATTGGATTCCTTTATAAAATTATAACCGAAATCTTTTAATTCCTCACCTTAAAAATGAAACCCGTTTAACTTAATACGGTTATAAATTATTATTTAATCGGATATAATCACCCAAATGAATTAAATAATTGTTTTTTCCAGTTTTTCCATTGATATTTTTTTGCAAAAATTATGGTGAGAATAGGATAAATAATTAACAGAGTGATAAAAAGCTCCTTCCCCAAGGAGGGTTCTGAATTATCAATCAAAATAGACTCTGTTTGAAAAGCAGTCCAAGATGCAGTGACAAGAATTGTGGTAACCAGATTATTTGCAGCATGAAAACCTAAAGCTAATTCGATTCCATCATCCATCAGCGTAATAATACCCAAAAACAAACCTGTTCCAATATAATACCATATAAGCTCAGTGCCAAGTTTATCAATTTCTGGATTCCAAAGATGAAGGATTCCAAAAATTCCAGCTGTAAAAATCAAAGGAATCCATCTATTTTTAAACAAAATACCAAAAGCCTGCATTAAATATCCTCTAAAAATTAATTCTTCAACTGAAGTTTGAATTGGAATCATCAAAGCCGCTATTAAAAATAAAATTAAAAATGATAATGGTTTAAAGTTTAATTCATAATCATGCGGATTAATGAAATAATCTGAAAGAACCATGATGGCAGAAATCAACCCCCATAATAAAAAAGCAAAAGTGATTTTTTCAAAATCAATTTTTTTTCTTGAAGTAACTATTCTTTTAAATGATTGGTTGTGAAGTTTAACTACTACATACCAGATGGCAGGAAGGGTAGTTAAAAAAGGAATAAGAATTAAAAATAAGCCGAAATTTGGCGGTAATAATGAAAATATTTGGCTTTGATTTTCTAAGTTTTCTAAATTAAACTTATTAAAAATTAGATATAATGATAATGGTATTTGACCAAAAAAATGAAAAAAAATTATAATTAATAAACCCTTAACATACTTAATAAATGGATTTATTTTTGAATCAATACCCTCCAGAAACATCTTAAATTATCAAAAATAAAATGACATTATTAATCCAAAACAAAAAATAATCTGAAAATAAATGGTTTGAATGTTATAAAAGACAAGATCCCTGGACTTATACTTGGAAATTAATCCAATGGAAATATACAACGCATAAATCATTAAACAGAAAAGTGTTACATAAAATGGAACTTTATCAAAAAATGAAAATTCACTGGGCATAATCATAACAAAAGAAACCAGAGATAAAAATATAAGTGAAATACTAATTAGATAAATCCACCTGGATATTTTTTTACCCAAAATGACAACTAAGTTGATTTTTCCTGTTTTTTTATCCGACTCGTAATCTGGAAATTGATTAATGAATAAAATATTTGTAGTTAACAAACCAAGTGGAATTCCAATTAAAGCTATAGTTTTCAAAATTGATGAGTTTAAATCAATATTGAAATTTGACATCGAAAACATACTACCCAAAGTAAGTAAAGGGCCAAATGTGAGAAAGATTGTTAATTCACCTAATCCTTTCCTTGCTGACAACCTGAGTGGTTTAGCAGTATAAAAAAAGCCAAGGAATA
>NZOY01000054.1 GCA_002695445.1 Flavobacteriaceae bacterium | reverse complement strand
GATGATGATTGTCTGATGTGTGGCTCATAAAACGTTTTTCTTATACATAAAACGCTTATTTTTAATTAAATAAGCGTTTTTTATTTCCCTTATTTAATTGATTACTAGCCTTTTATATCTTTAATGTAAATTTAATGTTAATTTAATGTTTACTTTTAGTAAACGTTTACGTACATTAGCAGAGAAATTTGAAAGTTGAATCATGAAATACATACTTATCTTTCTTGTTTTGTTAACGTTCTCATTGAACGCTCAAGATAGTATTAAACCCAAATTTGAAAAAGAAGGCGAACTTACTAAAGCCGTATTCTATCATGATAATGCAGAAATTGCCCAAACTGGTTATTTTAAAAACGAAAAGCGTCATGGGAACTGGATCAGTTATCATCCCTCTGGAAAAAAATCAGCTATGGGGACCTACAAATCAGGGCTTAAAACCGGCCAATGGTTTTTTTGGAGCGAAAACGATTTGATTGAAGTGATCTACAAGGAAAATAAAATCATCAACGTTCTTAGGTGGAATAATAGCGAGAAAAAATTGATCGCAAAAAATAATTAACTTCCAACTGCCGAAAGGGCAGAATTAATATTTCAACTTTTTACTTACTCTGTAGAATTCTTCTACCAGGTCAAACTTGTGAAGGATAAGATCTTTCGTTCTAATCAAAATGTTAAAATATAATGCTGTGTTTTTTGGACTTGTTTCTGTTTCAATCCTAAGAATTTGATCGTCGATCTTTTGGTTTAATAGATCGTAATTATCCTTTTTTTGTATCAATACGTCGTTGAATTCCTTATCACTAAATTTCACATTAAATGCTTCAATTCCTTCCTTGAAAACTGAAGAAAGGGACTCAAAAATCTCATTCAAGTCACTTATCTGCTGTNNCTTCAAAGGTTTATGATTGTTATTAATGTGNTTAAANCTCTCGTTGGAAATATATATTAGGTCTTCGATAAGGTCTGACATGATNCCCAACAATGAAATATAGAAACGGCTGGCAGGCACACTGGTTTTNTTGATGCGCTTGAGNAAATANTATATATTATTTTTCATATCATTAACCTCTACAAATAATTCATCTGCATTTTTTTTGGCATTAGAAAGGGTTNTCAANTCATTATTGGATAATCCACGTATGGTAGAGGNGTAAATCTCGTAGGTATTACCAATTACATTAGAAATATTCATGACACTCTCCTCAATTATACCTCTNTAGGAATCGCTCTGAGGACTGAAAAGTCTCCCTTTCAGCATTTCTTTGGATTCTCTTCTGTGGTTNATAAAGTTTCTGGTAATCAAAAAGAGTATAACCCCCAAAATCAGAAGAATAGCAGTAAAACCTCCCCAGTGAATTAGATAAACAATCCCTCCACAAACCAAAAAGGCACTTAGGGCTGTAAAGAACCAACCTCCAATAACATTAATCACTCCTGCCACCCTGTAAACTGCACTGTCTGTACCCCATGCTCGATCTGCTAGTGAAGTTCCCATNGTCACCATAAAAGTAACGTAAGTAGTCGACAAGGGTAATTTTAGGGAGGTAGCAATAGAAATTAAAATGGCTGCTACTGTTAGATTGATAGAAGCCCTAAGGGTATCGAATGAGGGTGCATCGGGATTTTTCAAAGCTGACNTGTCAACTGTCATCTCAAACGAACCACTNATTTTATTGGAAATACCAGCNGGAAATAGATTAGAAAAATATTGGTTTAAGCCAACAAAAAACCGAACCAATAGTCGGGATAAAAAGTTGGGGCGAAAACGTTCTTTAATATCATTTTGATCTGAAAGGTCTAGAGAGGTTTTGACGACTTTTTTAGCTTTTGAAGAAAACCATAAAGTAAGTACCATAATCAGGCCCGAACCCAAAAGAAAAATNGTTGGGGTAGNAACTTTATTGGAAAGCACGCTCATACTGAACTCATTTGCAGCGATTCCGGAACTGGCCCAAGCTTCGTAGGATTGATAGGCTGCAACAGGAACACCAATAAAGTTGACCAAGTCATTGCCAGCAAACGCNAGTGCNAGNGCAAAAGTNCCNACACCAATGATTACTTTATAAATATCNACTCTAAGTNCCCTCATCAAAAAGTAAGAGAACAAATACCAAAACAAAAGACTGGAAAGGTTGACCAAAAAAGCATTGGATTCAAGGAAAGAATTGATCGTCATGCCGTCTAAAAAATCATATTCAATACCAGCGTAAGGGGTTCCTTTGATTCCTTTTATCAAAATAAAATTACTGATGGCCGCTAGCGACAAACCTCCAAAAAGAGAATTAATCAATTTTGATTTTTGAAGAAAATCGTGGGTAAGNAANGCTCTAGATACCCATTGCACNANAGCTCCTANNGTAAAGGCTATNAAAACNGAGAGTAAAATTCCCAAAATGATTTGAGTNGCCTTCTCNGTATTNATNNAGGTGGANAACTCCATNAGATTNCCTGAATCCGANAANATTTTAATNAGNGACATNACTACAGCNGCTCCNAACAANTCAAAAACNATAGATACTGTNGTNGAGGTNGGCATTCCNAGGGTATTGAAAAAATCNAAAAGCAATANNTCNGTCANCATCACNGCCATAAANATGTAGATGATTTCTTCAAAATTAAAAGCTCCAGGATTGAAAATTCCCTTACGAGCAACCTCCATCATACCACTNGAGAATANNGCTCCNANNGCAATTCCCAAACTNGCAAANATCATGATGTTTCTAAAGGAAATGGCCTTTGAACCAATCGCTGAATTAAGAAAATTTACTGCATCATTGCTTACCCCAACAATCAAGTCACCTATGGCAAGCAGACTCAATAAAATGACAATGTATAAGTAAATATTTTCCAAATAGTCGTTTAGCCTTAAAATCTAAAAGAATAATTTATTGAAAAAGTTCTTCCAATTTGTCGAAAACTGAAATATTCTCGCTCTTGTTTATAGCCAATGAATTGACTTTCACGATTATCGTCTAAAAGATTGGTCACTTTAAAAGTCAAAGTTCTGTTCTTTCTGAGTTGTTTAATAAAGTTAAAGTTAAGACTATTAAATGGTATTGTGTACACATCTGGATAAAAACCATTACCTACAACTTGTAATGTTTTTCCTTGGACATTGTAAAAAAGTCCCCCTTGAAATCCTTTATCTTGATTGTTGTATTCTAATCCTGCNTTTATNAAATATGGAGANTGACCTTGTAGTGGTCTCGAAGTCCCCACTGATTGACCCTCTCTCAAACCTAGCCTTCTCAATTTCAATTCATCCTCACTGTATTTCTCATCAGATATAATGTAGGAGCCATTGAAGTTTATTCTCCAATTTTCTAACATTGAAAATAAAGTNCTCAGATCTTTTCTCAATTCNATTTCTAATCCAAAAACATTTGCCGTTTCTAAATTCAATGGTTTGTAATTTGAAAAAGAGGCCGCCACAAAAGCTATTTCTATTGGATCAGTTAGATTTTTATAAAAAGCACTTATGGCAAACAATTGGGAATTTTCTTCAAAAGCCTCGTAACGAATGTCAAAGTTATCAATATATGTAGGACGGATATCAATGTTTCCAATGAAAAACAAATTGGATAGTGGGTCAAAAATCTCGGCAATAGATGCCTCCTTAAAACTGGGTCTGGCAGTAGTAAGCGAATAGGCCAATCTCAGATTTTTATTTTCTTTTAAATTGTAAATAACATTTACGGAGGGAAACAAATTCATATTACTTATAATATTCTCATTATTAAAAACTTGACCCAACTGACTATTTTCACCAGTGTAGAATACTTGATAATCCTCTAATCTTAAACCAATAATTGATTTAAATTTTTCTGAGAAATTAAATTCATTTGAAATATATGCCGCAATATTTTGTTGTCTGGCATTGAAAATATTTGCATCTTGAATAATTGTTGTTTGAGGATTAATGAAGGTTCCCTTATCATTATTAGGNCCTATTAGATTGTTAGGGTTAAAAATCTGATTTGGATCCCCACCATAATTATCCCAATCACTCTCAGATGTATAATTTGAGCTCACCGAGAACTGCGCAATAGAAAAATCTCTTTCTTTTGATGAACCAAATAATCCAAATTTTAAAATGGCATCTGAATTTAAAAATTCAATTTTTTTTGTAAAGTCAATTTTGCCAACCAAATTATTTTCATCTAGTGTTCTCCATATTCTTTTCGGTTGTGTGTTTTCCTGGAAACTAAAAACACCTTCTTCATCTTGGAAAGTTGTATTTCTAACGTCTTTGTCATGAACTTTAGCTAGGGTTCCAGAGAGTGTCCACTCTAATTTTAAATTATATTTATTGAGATTGTGCAAGCCTGAAAACATAGCNTTTGAAATACTTCTTTCATTGTATTCGAGGTTAAACTTGTTAAAGTCAATAAAATCAGAAAATCTGGTTAGTTGTCTAAAGCTTCCTGAAGTNCTNTCACCATTTTGAATATGCAAGCCATTGAATTTGTATTTCGAAGCCTTGGTCTTATAAGTCAGTCCAAAAAGACCACTGGAAATAATATTGTGTCCGCCAATAGTTCCATATTGAATACGGTTTTCCTCGAAATTTAATACACTTTTGTCAGGGCTAAAATTGTAAAGATTATCTTGGGTATTTTCATAAACGGTCTGTTCATTTTTGTAGGATAAGGATCCCAATACCCCAATAGAATTTCCGTTTTCAAAATTAAATTGGTTACCATATGTAATACCTAAGCCAAAATTCATTCCACTATTAGATACTTTTGGAGCCATTTGAGGATCAAATTGATTGCTGACTCGATTAACAAGATTAAGAGTTGATTCAGAACTATTTAATCTAGGATCAAATGCATTTCCCAATAAACTGTTGGCAATTTTATTCTTTCTTGAACCGTCATCAAAGCCTAAAAAATCTGTACTTCCTCCCTGGTATGTTAGATAGTTATCATTGAAATGCATATCTGGATTGTAACCCATATTTAANGAAACAGAAAACTCTTCTTTACTTGGAAAATCTTTGGTGATAATGTCTATTACTCCGCCTGTAAAATCGGCNGGCAAATCNGCTCTAGCAGATTTGATNACCAAAACGTTGGAGAGCATATTAGTTGGAAAGAGGTCCATTTGAAGGGTATTTCGATCAGGATCCAAACCAGGTATATCAACTCCATTTAAAATAGACTTAGAATAACGATCTCCCAATCCTCGGACATAAACATATTTTCCACCTTGCACAGATACACCCGGGACACTTTTTACTGCACCGGCAATATCACTAGCACCTATTTTTCTAAATGCCTGAGNAGAAATTCCATCTAATAAACTAGCAGATTTTCTCTGTATCTCTAAAACAGATGCATCTGTATTCCGACTTGCCTCAACTGTNACAATTACTTCCTCCAAACCTTGAGCGATGGAATTTAAAACAACATCAGTAATTGTGAATTCATTTNCCTTAACTTGAATTTGAGTAACAATTTTAGTTTCATATCCTACAAAAGAGAACTGAAGGGTGTACATTCCCTGCTCCAATTCAAATGAATATTTTCCATCAAAATCTGAGGTAACTCCATCTCCAGTTTCTTTTATGAGAATATTGGCAAAAGGAAGAGGTTCGTTAAAATCCCCATCGATTACAGTACCTGTNATTCCGANCTGNCCCAACAAAAAAAAAGGCGTGAAAAATAAAAGGAAAGAATTAAGAAGAAAATTTAAATGCATTGAATGGTTTGTGAGTGAAATTTATAACAAAAACAAGTGTTTGGNGANNTCCCCAAANACTTGTTATTAAGAAAGTTATTTACATCCACCTACCTCGCATAAAANGTCCATGANAAAATAGATGNATCTACTCCATTTCCTGCCTGTTGTTCTGTGACTACTTCAGCAAAAGTTGAGGCATCAGCTTCAAATGTACTTTCGTCTGATTTATCATCAAAAATCTGGTTAAGTGTTTCAACACTGGAACAGACTGCACCGTCACTCACTGGATGNATNATATCAATATTNGCNAAAGTCAAGGTTCCAGCAGTNTAAGAAGCAGCATCAGCTGAAGCNTCTAACTCCACATCTTTNCCTCCTGAAAAGTCTTTAAATAGAATATTTGATAAACTTCCTGTAGCTGCTTTTCTAAAATCAGCCATTTCACCATTAACTCCCAAAGCGCTGCATGCTTTAGTTGCCCCAATAACTGTTACATTTTTTAATGTAAAGCTACCCGGTGCCGATCCCTCAGGTCCATCTACCTCGAAACCGTGATCGGAAGCATCAGTCAAGATAACCATTGCTCCGTCAATTGTTCCNGCNTATNCTTGATCAATATCTATCGCATCATCTCCCTGTCCCCAAACAAGAAGATTTGAGGCATTTACTGTTCCTCCGAAAAATTCNATACCNTCATCTACGTTTGCAACTACTTCAACATGGTTAATTTTAGTANCAGATCCAACTCCTCCAAGTGTAAGCCCATTAATTTCATTTCCCTCACCAATCTCAGCACCGCCATGACGGATAGAAAGATATTCAACAGAGCCCGAATCGTCTGCTGGATTTGTTCCTCCATAAAGACCATTAACGTCTGAAGTAGGAATTCCCTCGATTTGTAGCTCAGNTACGTCACCAGAAAAAGAACAAGGAGCATTCCCNAGAATTAATAAGCCACCCCAAAGTCCTCTGGTATCAACACCTAAAGCGGGGCCGCTTGAAGGATAGGTTCCNCCAACGCCTATATTATCTGATACTGAGGTCATGATAATCGGAGCATTTGCCGTTCCATTGGCAATAATTTTAGCTCCTCTNGCTATAATTAAAGTGGTNGCATCAGCTCCAGTGCCTGATGCAGCTTTAAGGATTGTTCCTGCAGGAATAGTTAATGTAGAACCACTAACTACAGAAACNCGTCCTTTTAATAACCAGATTTTTGAGGCATCTAGTGTTGTGTCAGAGGTAATATTACCCTCTAATGTAGAATCTGCATAGGGATCTACTACGACGGTTTCAGTTTCTGTTACTGTTTCTGTTACTGTTACATATTCTATTACTGGATCGTCATCNNCAGAGCAAGAAATAATTAAAGATAAAATAGTAATTAAAGGAATAAATTTAAAATTTGTCATTTTACAGTTAAGGTTTAGATTTGTTAAAAAATTGGGCAAAAAGGGCATTATTAAAATAATTTGATTTGATAATTAAATCTTTATAATTATTTCAAATTTATTTGGTATTTAGTANTAGTATTTTACTTTAATGTTAAATCATAATGTTTAAATTTAAATTAATGTTATTTAAATTTTTTGGAGTTAACAATTACGTAACTTTTAATAACTATGAACTGGGATAATCTGTTGAAGCTTAGGAGGTTTGGAGATCTTAAAGACCGGCCAAGGTTAGCCCAAAATGATACACGTTTGGGTTTTGAGGTTGATTACGACCGTATTGTATTTTCTAGTGCTTTTAGAAGTTTACAGGACAAAACACAGATCATTCCCTTCTCAAAAACAGACTTTGTTCATACCAGACTTACTCACAGTNTAGAGGTTTCAGTTGTAGGAAGAAGTTTAGGAAGAATGGCCGGTAAAAATATCCTTCAAAAATACCCTAATTTAAGAGATAATCTCGGATACCAAATCAATGACTTTGGAGCAATTGTAGCTGCAGCTTCCTTAGCACATGATATTGGAAACCCCCCTTTTGGTCACAGTGGAGAAAAAGCCATAGGTCATTATTTTTCTCATGGAAATGGAAGTCGTTATAAAAATGAATTAACAGATAAACAGTATAAAGACCTGTGTCATTTTGAAGGAAATGCTAACGGATTTAAAATTTTGACAGAGAGCAAAGCGGGAACACCAGGAGGTTTACGACTCAGCTTTGCCACCCTTGGCGCTTTTATAAAATATCCGAAAGCTAGTCTTCCTTTTCAACCAACCTCCCATGTAGCACATAAGAAGTTTGGTTATTTCCAGGCACAAGAAACTTTTTTTAATGAGTTAACGAATGAGCTGAATTTAAATGACAAAAAAATGGTTTACAGACATCCGTTAGCCTATTTGGTTGAAGCTGCTGATGATATCTGCTACACAATTATAGATTTCGAGGATGGGATTCACTTGGGATGGATTGAAGAAGAATATGCATTAGAATACTTAATCAAACTGGTCAGAGATGGAATTGATACCTTAAAATATTCTAAACTCCAAAATAAAAAGCAGCGATTAAGTTATTTAAGATCACTAGCAATTAATAGTTTGATTAAAGATGCCGTTTCGATCTTTCAAGAAAACGAAACCCAAATACTTGAGGGCAGTTTTACTGATGCTCTAATGGAAAGGAGTCAATATAAGGTACAAATAACTGATATCATTAACATAAGCATAGATAAAGTATATAAATCAGAAGAGGTTGTACAAAAAGAAATTTTAGGTTATAAGGTAATCTCCTCTCTGCTTGAAGCATTTGTCTCTGCTGCTGCAAATTCATTCAATAAAAATACCAACACTTATGATGAGTTGTTGCTTGAATTAATCCCTGAAGATGAATTAATTCCAGCAGATAATTTATATAAAACCCTTTTAAACGCAACATGCTATGTGGCAAGTCTAACTGATGGTAAAGCCATGTTGCTGGCTGAAAAAATAGGGTTTAAATAGTTTTTTTTGAGATTTATTCATTTCCAGTTTATACCTTTGAAATAGATTATGTTCCTACGCTGGCTCCCTTTTATTTTTATAATTTTAATTGTTGAGTGGTATGCCTTTCAAGCTATAAAAACTGCCTTTAATAATAAGTGGTTTCTTGGGGTCTATAGTCTAATAGTGGTAATGGTTCTTGGCAACTTTTTTTGGCAATTTTTTGGATATGACAGGACTGAGGGTTGGACACATGCTATCGCTTATGCAATTGGTTTTTTTGTTGCCCTTGCCTCACTTCAAATAGTACTCTTTTCCTTCCTTTTTCTCGAGGATATAATGAGGCTTTTAAAAGCATGTATTGACTTTTTTTCTGAGAAGAGATCTTTTGATATCCCACATCGTAGAAAATTTATTTCCCAAATAGCTTTTGGCTTAGGAGCAGTTCCCTTCGCCTCCTTACTTTATGGAATGTATCATGGAAGATACAATTATAAAGTACTCAATTACACATTGGAATATGATGATCTTCCTGAGAAATTTAATGGTTTTAAAATCACTCAAATTTCTGACTTACACTGTGGTAGTTTTGATAATTTCGAAAAAGTTGCATACGGAGTGGATTTGATTAATCAACAAAAAGGTGATGTAATTCTTTTTACAGGTGATCTGGTCAATTCAGTAGCTAAAGAAGCTGCTCCATGGGTTAAAGTTTTCTCTAAAATAACTGCTCCATTTGGAAAGTTTTCCGTCATGGGGAACCATGATTATGGAGATTATACTGAATGGGAGAGTATCTCAGCAAAGGAAAAAAATCTGCAAGACCTATACAAATTTCATAAAGATATGGGCTTTGACCTACTGCTTAATGAGAGTAGAAAAATTCAAAAAAATGGTGAGGAAATCGCTCTAATTGGAGTTGAAAATTGGGGTGNTGGTCGGTTCAAAAAAGCTGGAGACCTAAATAAGTCTATAGCTAAGGTTGATAAAAAGGATTTTAAAATATTACTAACCCATGACCCCTCACATTGGGAAGCCGAAGTTCTTCCCCACAAATTCCCTTTTCACTTAACCCTAAGTGGTCATACCCATGGTTTTCAGTTTGGTATTGAAATCCCAGGGTGGATTAAGTGGAGTCCCATAAAATGGCGATACAAACAATGGGCTGGAATATACAAAAGTGAAAATCAGGTATTGAATGTAAATAGAGGTTTTGGTTACCTTGCATATCCTGGCAGGGTTGGAATCTGGCCGGAAATCACTGTAATTACTTTGAAAAAGAAGAATTCCTTGATTTAATCATAAAAAAAACTACATTTGTTGTCTTGTAATTACTGAAATTATTGATATATGTCAAAATTTGGTGAACTAATTGATGACAAATTACCTCTTCTACTGGTTTTCTATAATGAAAATGAAGAAGTCTCCACAGGTATGCATCCAATTCTTAAAGATGTAGCTGCTGCAATAGGAGACAAAGGAAAAGTTATTAAAATAGACACTGAGAAAAATACCAAACTATCTGATGCCCTGAGAGTAAGAGTTCTTCCTACTCTAATGATTTATAAATTAGGAGAAATGGTTTGGAGACAAAGTGGTGAACAAGACGCTAATACATTAATTAGCCTAATGCAAGATCATCTAAATTAATTGAGATTTTCCTCAAGTTCAAACAGACCCATTGATTTATCAAATCTAATCTGAAGGGAATCAGCCAAATCTTTATCAAATTCTTTTACAATATATACCAACTGTTGGAAATCTAAAACTTCCTCTTTGATGCGATCAAAAATTAATTTTTGATTGTTTTGAGAGTACTCAGCAATCATTGCAAAACGGCCTTCATATTGTTGAANAATATCCTCAATTAAATTTTGAGCCTTAGCCTTATTGCCTGTTATATAAAAACCTTCTACAAACATTGATAAACTTGTATAAAATTCGTATTCACCATATAAATTAATGAAAGGTTTTATCGCCTCCAAAAATTGAATCAATGATTTGTTTAGTTGAATTTTATCTTTATTTACTAAAATAGCTTCCATAAGTGTTCGGTATCGCTCTGCCTGAGTAATAATTTCCTCTCCTAAAAAGTATTGTTCACTAGCCTTTAATGATGAGAAATATTCCATTTCATCTCTGTATTTTTCAGCTATTTGAGCTGCTAAGTCCTGAGCTGATTTTATATCACCTAACCTGTAATAAGTATCTATCATTGGAACAACTAGGCTGTAGTAACCAAAATAGTCCAAAGGCATTTTCTGAACTGCTAAATCAAGAACTTCCTTAGCTTTTTTATTTTTACCCTCGTCAATAAGCTTTTCAGCCAATCTAGCCATATTACTTCTAAAAGAAATACTATTTTTTCGAGTTTCGGGATCGTGATAAATCGAAGGACTCTCNGAATTTCCCCAACTCCATTGCATAACAATATCATACATTGAGTCTGAATCTAAACGCCCCATGATATATGGGTTGTTACTATTCATTGGAGTTCTAATTGGAACTAACTTATAAACTAAACCTTCNAGTTGAAGATACTCTTTCATCCATATATACTCTGAATCAGCATAACTTCCACCAGTAAAATATATTGGTCTTTCCCAGTCATTGTTTGCTANAATGTCCAGCATNACAATTTGATTTTTTGTCATTCCTCCCTCAGGCAAATCTATATCAATNAAGGGAACAATTAAGTCATAATCTTTTGGCTTAACTAGACCGCTTTTTATTACGTTTTCCTTGTTGACGGGTAGCCGAATTTTGTTCGTTGGATAAAAAATCATTTCTTGAGTTCCTAAAGGTAGTCGATTTGGATCTTCACCTGCTTGAAGCAGTAAACTTTTATATTTGGTTCTTGGATGATCACTTGCAACCCAATTAATAAAATCTTTAATATCCCAACGAACTGAATCAATTAAAGATTCGTGTTTAATATAGTCTCTAATTCCGTAGGCATATAAGTTATGAGTCATCTGAGAGGGTATGGCTTCGCTTTCATATGTTTTTCTCTTCATTTGATCAATATACCAATCGGTTGCTAGAAGACTTGTATTAATGGTTCTAACATCAGTTCGGTATCCTTCAATTTCCTGGGCATACCATAGNGCAAAAGTATCATTATCTCCAATTGTAAAGATCATAGCTCCAGCATCTTTTTGAATAGACTCAAGGTAAGATTTTGCCATGGACTGGGCCGTATAACGGCCTGACCTGTCATGATCATCCCAATTTTGGTAAGCCATTAAAAGTGGTACAAATAGGCATAAAATGACAGTAGTCAATGGCGCCACATTGGATTTGATGATTAATTTTATTTTATGTGCAAGTGCAAAAACACCCATCCCAATCCAAATGGCAAATACGTAAAATGAACCAACCAAAGCATAATCTCTCTCTCTGGGTTCAAAAGGACGTTCATTNAGATAAATTTTTAGCGCTAATCCAGTAAAAAGGAAAAAAAGTAATAGCACCCAAAAACGTTTTGGATCTTGTTGATATAGAAAATATAAGCCTATTAATCCCAGTAAAAAAGGTAAAAAGAAATATGTATTTCTAGCTTTATTATTTTTTGCATCCTCAGATATCTGGGATTGGTTACCTAGACGCAAGCTATCAATGAAATTGATTCCACTTATCCAATTTCCATTTAAATTATTATAATTTCCAGCCACATCATTNTGCCTCCCTGTAAAATTCCACATAAAATACCTCCAATACATGTAGCCAATTTGATATTGAAATAAAAATTGAAGGGAGCTCCAAAAACTGGGTTTTTCAATTTCTAAATAAGGTGANAAAGTCCTAAAAAACTGATGATAATCGTCCCCTGTGACTATTCCCTCTCTAATATTACTTCTAAAATCATTTACTCTACTTGTNAGCATTTCATTTGATCGATACTCAGGGGCAATTGAAAACTCTAGAGGCCCTGTAAAGTTCATNTAATTACCTGCATGTTCAGAACTCCAAAGTCTTGGNAAAATTCCCCGATGTTTACTATTTGAATTGATCCTTGCATTCTCCCAGTGATTAACAATTACATANTTTCCTTTCTTATAATCCCTTTCATATTTTGGTTTATCATCAACATACGGCTCTGTTTGATCTTGTCCTGCATATACATCTGAAAAAAGTGGGCCATAAAATAGATGGGTCTCAGGGTATTGTTCTAAATTGTAGTATGCAAGNAAAGCTCTTGCGTCAGTGGGAGAGTTTTCATTTATTACAGTATTCGCNTTAGCCCTAATTGGAATCATTAACCATGATGAAAAACCTACNAATACAAATAGAATGCACAATATAATTGTATTGAGATTCACCCATTTCTTTTTCTCGGTAAATCGCAACGAGTAAAAAAAGAATAACAAAAAACAAAATCCAGATATAATGGTTCCAGAATTAAATGGTAAACCAATCTTATTGACNAAAAANACCTCAGANTCTCCAAAGAAAGCTAGTGTGGTAGGAAGCAATAATTTNAAGATAAATAACAATATGGCTACNGATAATACATTAGCAATCAAAAANTTTTTAAAATTGATTTTTTGGGTATTTTTAAAATAATAAATCATTCCCAATGCAGGTATTGTGAGTAAACCCATAAAATGAACGCCAAATGACAAACCAATAATAAATGAAATTAACAATAACCAACGATCACCACGTGGCTTATCCATATCTTGCTCCCAACGCANTGCCAGCCAAAAAATTANAGAGAGAATAAATGTTGCCATTGCATATACCTCCGCTTCGACTGCATTAAACCAAAAGCTATCGGAAAAACAAAAAGCTAAAGCACCTACTGATGCACTTCCAAAAAAAGTAATTCTCTGATATNTTGTATCTAATGANTTAAAAGNAGGAAGTTTTCTCATAAGTAAAGTAAGTGTCCAAAACAAAAAAAGAATGGTAAATGCACTTGAAAAAACAGACATAAAGTTTACCATTAGAGCGACCTTTTCAGGAGANAAAGCAAACATAGCGAAGAAAGCTCCCAACATTTGAAAAAGAGGTGCCCCTGGAGGGTGACCAACCTGAAGTTTAGCAGAGGTTGCAATATATTCACCTGCATCCCAAAAACTGGCAGTAGGTTCTACAGTTAAACCATAGGTTAATAAGGCAACTAAAAATANAACCCAGCCAAAATAGCGATTCCAAACTTTAAAAGTGTTCACTTACAATTAAATTATGAATCACGAATTTATGAATTATAAGAAAACTACACTATTTAGTCTTNAATTGTTTAAGAGATTTTAAACAGATTTATTTGGCATAAAAAAAGTTTAATATAAATTTGCAAAACATCAATAATGGCCTATGGTGTAACTGGTAACACGTCTGATTTTGGTTCAGAAGAGTCTAGGTTCGAGCCCTAGTAGGCCAACTAAAAACCCTNAGAGTTANTTAGGNGTTTTTTNNAAATNCCTCAAATGAGATTATATTTCTTTTTTTCTACTTTATTTACCTAAATTAATTNTTTAAANTTTAGNTAANNAAGAAAATCTTTTANGTGAAAGAAAAAAAAAANTTATTTCAATTTTATTTATTCTTNCTTNTTTTNTGGCAGTTACATTCTCAAAGCATTAGCGCTCCAGAATTAAGTGCAAATGAGTTCCAATTTTATTGTCCTGGAACTGAACAGCCCATTGTTACTGATTTTTTTATAAAAAATAATGGTGAAAATACTGCTAAAGCTATATACATTCAAGTTTCATCTGGTTATGAACAAAATAAAGATAGGCTTGTATTTAAAGGGGATAATAGTAAAATCAACTCAAGCTGGTCAGCAAGCGAAGCTAAACTAACCTTAACTGGGAAAGGGAGTGATAACCTGTCCTACACCGACTTAATCGAAGCGGTTAAATCAGTTGCTTTTCACAATAATTCTCCTAATCCTTATAGAAATAAATCCATTTCTATTTCCCTTGGAAACGCAAACTACCTTCCATCTACAGGGCATTATTATGAATTTATTCCCGATTTAAATATTACCTGGATTGAGGCCAAAGCTGCCGCTGAAAATAAAACCTATTAT
>NZOY01000053.1 GCA_002695445.1 Flavobacteriaceae bacterium | reverse complement strand
CTTGTTGAATACGAAGATGGAGAAAAAAGATACGTAATAGCTCAGGGTGGTTTTAAGATAGGGCAAAAGATCAGTTCTGGAGAAAATGCCTCACCTGAGATAGGAAATGCCCTGCCATTAGCAAAAATACCATTGGGAACTGTAATTTCTTGCATTGAATTAAATCCAAGAGCTGGGGCATCTCTTGCTCGAAGTGCAGGGGCATTTGCACAACTAATGGCTAGAGATGGTAACCTTGCAACAATTAAACTACCATCAGGTGAAACTAGAACGATTTCTATAAATTGTATGGCCTCAATTGGTGCTGTATCAAACTCTGATCACCAACTAATAGTATCTGGTAAGGCTGGACACGCTCGATGGCTGGGAAGAAGACCTAGAACTAGGCCTGTTGCGATGAATCCGGTTGATCACCCAATGGGTGGTGGTGAAGGACGTGCATCTGGTGGACACCCTAGATCTAAAAATGGAATTCCAGCAAAAGGATTTAGAACACGATCAAAAAACAAAGCAAGTAATAAATTTATTATTGAACGGAGAAAGAAATAATAAAATATGGCAAGATCATTAAAGAAAGGACCATTTGTTTCAATTAGTCTTGAGAAAAAAATCCTTAAAAACGTAGAGGAAAATAAAAAAACCGTGATTAAGACTTGGTCGAGGTCATCTTTGATTACTCCAGATTTTGTTGGACAGACTATTGCAGTCCACAATGGAAGACAATTTATTCCTGTTTACATTACGGAAAATATGGTAGGTCATAAATTAGGTGAATTTTCTCCAACGAGATCCTTCAGAGGACATGCTGGGGCGAAAAATAAAGGAAAAAAATAATTTGCCATAATGGGAAAACGTAAAAGAGAAAGCGCAGTATTAATTAAGGAGGCTAATAAAAAATTAACTTTCGCCAAGCTCAATAATTGTCCAACTTCTCCACGAAAAATGAGGTTAGTTGCAAATCAGTTAAGGGGTGAAACTGTTAATAAAGCATTAGCTATTTTAAAATTTAGCCCTAAAGAAGCTTCTCGAAAATTAGAAAAATTACTTATCTCTGCTATTTCAAATTGGCAATCCAAAAATGAAGAAGTTGATGTAGAAAAGGCTAACCTATTTGTTAAAGAAATTAAAGTTGATGGAGGTAAAATGCTTAAGAGACTTCGCCCAGCTCCTCAGGGAAGAGCNCATCGAATTCGGAAGCGTTCGAATCACGTAACTCTTGTCATTGCAGCAAATAATATAGATAANTAGTATGGGACAAAAAACAAATCCAATAGGAAATCGTTTAGGTATAATTAGGGGTTGGGACTCTAATTGGTACGGTGGACGTAATTATGGTGATAAACTTGCTGAGGACAACAAAATTAGAGAATATATTCATGCTCGATTGGCAAAGGCAAGTGTTTCTAATGTAATTATTGAGCGCACACTAAAATTAATCACNATTACAATAACAACTGCTCGTCCTGGTATTATTATAGGAAAAGCAGGACAGGAAGTAGATAAATTAAAGGAGGAGTTGAAAAAGATTACCAATAAAGATATTCANATCAATATTTTTGAGATAAAGAGACCAGAGCTTGANGCAAAACTTGTTGCTGCTAGTGTTGCGAGACAAATTGAAAGTAGAATTTCATATAGACGTGCCATAAAAATGGCTATAGCTGCTTCAATTAGAATGAATGCCGAGGGAATTAAAATTCAGATTTCGGGAAGATTAAATGGAGCTGAAATGGCGAGATCCGAATCTTATAAAGAAGGACGAATCCCATTATCAACATTNAGAGCTGATATTGATTATGCTTTNGTTGAAGCTCATACAACATATGGTCGTTTGGGTATTAANGTTTGGATAATGAAAGGGGANGTTTTTGGAAAAAGAGAGTTATCTCCTCTTACAGGAATTTCCAAAAAATCTGGTAGCGGAATTAATAAGTCAGGAGGAGGTCAAGGTCGCCATCAAAGAAGAAGAGATAGTAATAACAGTTAATTAAAATGTTACAACCTAAAAGAACCAAATANAGAAAAGCACAGAAGGGTCGTATGAAGGGCATTTCTCAAAGAGGAAATCAGTTGTCCAATGGAATGTTTGGTATTAAATCTTTAGATTCAAAATTTATTACATCAAGACAAATAGAGGCAGCTAGAATTGCAGCTACACGTTACATGAAAAGAGAAGGTCAGTTATGGATTAAAATTTTTCCAGATAAGCCCATTACAAAAAAACCTCTTGAGGTAAGAATGGGAAAAGGTAAAGGAGCTCCAGAATATTTTGTAGCGGTTGTTAAACCTGGAAGAATTATGTTCGAGGTTTCTGGCGTATCTATTAATATAGCTAAAGAAGCCCTTAGATTAGCTGCTCAGAAATTACCTGTAAAAACTAAGTTTATAATTGCTAGAGATTTTAANTTNAATTAATAGATTATATGAAAGCAACAGAAATAGAAAAATTATCTCTTGAGGAACTATNAGATAAGCTTGCCGAGANCAAAAAAAAGCTATTAGATTTAAAAATGAATCATGCAGTTAGCCCTCTTGAAAATCCATTGCAGATTAAGATAGTTAGAAGAATTATTTCAAGGCTATTAACTGCAATTACTGTGAAGCAAAAAGAAATTATTGCATANGTAAATGAAAAAAAGAAATTTAAGAAAAGAACGGGTTGGAATAGTGACAAGTAACAAGATGGAAAAGTCTGTTGTTGTTTCCGAGGTTAAAAGAGTAAAACATCCNATGTATGGAAAGTTTGTCTTAAAAACAAAAAAATATGTTGCACACGATGAAAAAAATGATTGTAATATAGGTGACACAGTTAAAATAATGGAAACCCGTCCGATTAGTAAAAATAAATGCTGGCGTTTAGTTGAAATAATAGAAAGAGTAAAGTAATCATGTTACAACAAGAATCAAGATTAACCGTTGCAGATAACACTGGAGCCAAAGANGTNCTAACTATTAGAGTATTAGGAGGNACTAAGAGACGGTATGCCTCTTTGGGAGATAAGATTGTTGTATCTGTCAAAGAAGCCTCCCCTTCTGGAACTGTAAAAAAGGGACAGGTTTCACAGGCTGTTGTTGTTAGAACAACNAAAGAAGTTAGACGATTGGACGGTTCTTACATAAGGTTNGACGACAATGCATGTGTATTGTTAGATCCAACAGGTGAGATGAGAGGGACTNGGGTATTTGGACCAGTAGCTCGTGAGCTGCGTGATAAGCAGTTTATGAAAATCATATCATTAGCACCGGAGGTATTATAATATACAATTATGGGGAAGATTAAGATTAAAAAAGACGACAAGGTAATTATAATAGCTGGTGAGCATAAGGGGGCTGAAGGTAAGGTATTCAAAGTTCTTCGTGACAAAAATAANGTTTTGGTAGAAGGGGTTAATTTGATTAAAAAACATGCTAAACCAAGCACTCAGAATCCACAAGGAGGTATTATTGAAAAAGAGGCCCCNATTCATATTTCTAATGTATCTCTGGCAACTGCAGATGGACATAAAACTAAGATAGGTTTTAGGTTCGAAGATGGTATTAAGGTTCGGTTTTCAAAAAAAAATAATGAAATAGTATAATGAGTTATCAAGCAAGACTGAAGAAAGAATATAATGATAGTATTATTGTTGCCCTACAAGAAGAATTTGGTTACAAAAATCTCATGCAGGTTCCTAAACTACAAAAGATTGTAATAAGTAAAGGTGTAGGAGCTGCAGTTGCAGACAAGAAACTTATAGATTATGCAATNGATGAATTGACCAGTATATCTGGTCAAAAAGCAATCTCTACTATTTCAAAAAAGGATGTTGCGGCATTCAAGTTAAGAAAAGGAATGCCAATTGGTGTTAAAGTTACATTAAGAGGTGAACGTATGTTCGAATTTTTGGATAGACTTGTTACTACTGCCTTACCTAGAGTGAGAGATTTTCAAGGTGTAAAAGTTAGTGGTTTTGATGGAAGAGGAAATTACAATCTTGGGNTCACAGAACAGATTATTTTCCCTGAAATTAATATTGATAAAGTCAATAAGATTTCAGGAATGGATATTACGTTTGTAACTTCTGCAAAGACAGATAAAGAAGCAAAATCATTATTAAGCGAATTGGGATTACCATTTAAAAAGAGTTAATTATGGCCAAAGAATCAATGAAAGCTCGAGAAGTTAAAAGAGCCAAAATAGTAGCTAAATATGCTTCCAAAAGAAAGGCGTTAAAGGAAGCGGGAGATTATCAAGCTTTACAGAAATTACCTCGTGATGCATCACCCGTTAGGATGCATAATCGCTGTAAGCTNACNGGCCGACCAAAAGGGTATATTCGTCAGTTTGGAATTTCNAGGGTAACTTTTCGTGAGATGGCAAATAAAGGTTTAATCCCAGGTGTAACAAAAGCTAGTTGGTAAAAAATAAAAATTATTATGTATACAGATCCTATTGCAGATTATTTAACTCGAATTAGAAANGCTAACANTGCNGGTCACAAAGTTGTCAANATACCTGCATCTAATTTAAAAAAGGATATGACTAAAATACTTTACGATCAAGGGTANATTTTAAGTTATAAATTTGAAGAAACCAAAAATAATCAGGGTAATATAAAGATTGCATTAAAGTATGATAATATTACTAAAGAACCTATAATAAAGAAATTACAAAGAATCAGTACTCCAGGTTTAAGAAAATATGCATCTGCGGGAAATTTTCCAAGAATTTTAAATGGATTGGGCATTTCAATTGTTTCAACTTCTAAGGGTTTAATGACTGGAAAGCAGGCTAAATCAAAAGATGTAGGTGGCGAATTACTTTGCTATGTTTATTAATATTCAAAAATAAAATCAAATGTCAAGAATAGGTAACAATCCAATTAATATTCCAGAAGGTGTTAGTATAGATATTCAGCCTGAAAAAATTTCTATTAAGGGAAAGTTAGGAGAATTAACCCAATCATATAACGTGGTTGAATTTGAAATTGAAGATAGTTTCTTGAGAGTAAAGCGCTCTTCGGATTCGAAAAATGATAAAGCTAAACATGGTTTGTTTCGCTCATTAGTAAATAATATGATTTTAGGTGTTTCAAATGGGTTTACGAAAGAATTAGAATTGGTTGGAGTTGGTTATCGTGCAAGTAATCAAGGACAAAGACTTGATTTAGCCCTTGGTTTTTCTCACAATATTCTTTTTGATATAGCCCCAGAGGTTAAGGTCGAAACTATTTCTGAAAAAGGGAAAAATCCAATTGTAAAACTAACTTCACACGATAAACAGTTGCTGGGATATGTAGCTGCTAAGATTAGGTCTTTTAGAAAACCCGAACCTTACAAAGGGAAAGGTATAAGGTTTGTTGGAGAAGAGATAAGAAGAAAGGCAGGTAAGTCAGCTTAATAATATAACTATGGCAATAACTAAATTATCTAGAAGAAATAAGATTCATTTAAAAATTAGAAAAACAATAAATGGTACTTCAGAGCAACCTCGTTTGTCTGTTTATCGAAGTAATAGAGAAATTTATGTCCAAGTCATTGATGATATTAATGGAAAAACAATAGCTTCTGCATCCTCAAGAGACAAAGAGATTGTAGATGCTAAATCGGATAATAAAACCACAGAAGCTCAATTAGTTGGAAAACTAATTGGAAATAGAGCCTCTAAGGCTGGTGTCAAGAATGTTAGTTTTGATCGCAGTGGATATCTTTATCATGGTAGGGTAAAATCTCTTGCTGAAGGAGCTCGTGAGGCCGGGTTAAATTTTTAATGTGTAATATGTATAAAGATTATAAAAATATTGAATTGGTAAAACCAGCAGGATTAGAACTCAAAGACCGTTTAGTTGGAGTTCAGAGGGTAACCAAAGTAACCAAAGGTGGACGAGCTTTTGGGTTTTCTGCTATTGTAGTGGTAGGTAATGAAGATGGTGTAGTCGGTCAAGGTCTTGGTAAATCTAAAGAGGTTTCTGAAGCAATTGCAAAAGCTGTAGAAGATGCTAAGAAAAACTTGGTTCGCATACCCATAATTAGTGGTACTTTACCTCATGAACAGAAAGGAAAGTTTGGAGGGGCCAAAGTTTTCCTAAAGCCTGCTTCAGAGGGTACTGGTGTTATTGCTGGAGGTGCAGTCCGTGCAGTTTTAGAAGCAGTTGGTGTTCAAAATGTATTGTCAAAATCTCAGGGATCATCAAATCCTCACAATGTAGTAAAAGCTACTTTCGATGCACTTCTAAAACTTAGAAGCCCTATTACTATTGCTAAACAAAGAGGTATAAGCCTTGAAAAAGTTTTTAATGGATAAATTAAAAGGTATGCCAAAGATTAAAGTTATACAAGTGAAGAGTAGCATAAAAAGAGAAAAGTCTCAAAAAAGAACTCTACATGCTTTAGGTTTAAGAGGTATTGGAAAAGAGGTGATCCATAATAATACACCCAATATTCTTGGTATGATAGATAAAGTTAAACACCTGGTTAAAACAAAAGAATTATAAAAATGAGCTTAAACAATTTAAAACCTGCTCAGGGATCAAATAATAATTCCACTAAAAGACTTGGAAGAGGAGAGGGAAGTGGAAAAGGTGGTACTTCTACTAGAGGCCATAAAGGGGCTAAGTCTCGTTCTGGATACTCAAAAAAAATAGGATTTGAGGGGGGACAGATGCCATTACAACGTAGAGTCCCAAAGTTTGGTTTTACAAATATCAATAGAACTGTATATAATGTAATTAATTTAGACACACTTCAAAACTTGGTTAATGAAAAGAAGGTAAAAAAGGAGATCACATTTGACAAATTAGTTGAACTTGGTTTAGCTAAATCTAATAAATTGGTTAAAATTTTAGGTAGAGGAACTCTAGAAGTTCCTTTGAAAGTTTCTGCCCACAAGTTTTCGTCAACAGCTAAAGCAGCAATCGAGGGAGTTGGAGGCGAGATTATAAAGATATAATTTAAACTGATGAAAAAGTTTATTGAGACTATATTGAATATATACAACATTGAAGAGTTACGTGGACGTATTATAACCACACTTACACTCTTATTAGTTTACCGATTAGGTGCTCAAGTTGTCTTGCCAGGAATTGACTCTGTCCAGCTTTCTGAACTGTCTAATAGAACAGACGGTGGGGGACTTTTAGGAATACTTAATGCCTTTACTGGAGGAGCTTTTGCTAACGCTTCTGTTTTTGCTCTTGGAATCATGCCTTACATATCTGCATCAATAGTTGTTCAATTGATGGGAATAGCTGTTCCTTATCTTCAAAAACTTCAAAAAGAAGGAGAAAGTGGTAATAAAAAAAGAACTCAAATTACAAGATGGCTTACCATTTTAATTTGTATTGTTCAAGCTCCTGCATATCTGTATGGTCTTTCTGCACTCGGTGTTCCAGATAGCGCTTTTGTTTTAGGTCGTGGGCCCCTTTTTATGTTTTCTTCTGTTATCATATTAGTAACTGGAACGATTTTTGCTATGTGGCTTGGAGAAAAAATAACTGACAAGGGAATAGGTAATGGTATATCACTGTTAATTATGGTTGGAATAATTGCAAACCTCCCACTCTCTTTTACACAAGAGTTTGTTTCTCGTGTTTCGGAGAATAACGGTGGTCTAATGATGATTTCTATTGAACTTGTTTTGTGGGTAGTAATAATTTTGTTGAGTGTATTATTAGTAATGGCTGTAAGACAGATTCCAATTCAATATGCTAGACGAACATCAGGGAGATCAAATGAAAAGAATCTTTTTGGATCTAGACAATATATTCCCTTAAAACTAAATGCATCTGGTGTGATGCCTATTATATTTGCTCAAGCTTTAATGTTTGCTCCTGCATATGTTGGCGGCGCATTTGGAGACTCTTCCTTTGGGCAGTGGTTGCAAACAAATTTTTCTGATATTTTTGGATTATGGTATAATATACTATTTGCTGTATTAATTATAGTTTTTACTTTTTTCTATACGGCTATTACTGTTCCAACCAACAAAATGTCAGAAGATTTAAAAAGGAGTGGAGGTTTTGTACCTGGAATAAGACCTGGAAATGAAACCTCTGAATTCTTAGACACAGTTATGTCTCATATAACATTCCCTGGCTCTATTTATTTAGCTGCAATTGCTGTATTTCCTGCTTTAGTTGTAAAATTAATTGGAATGCAACAAGGTTGGGCATTATTTTATGGTGGTACATCACTATTAATTATGGTTGGAGTAGCTATTGATACTATTCAACAGGTTAATTCATACCTTTTAAATAGACATTATGATGGACTAATGTCAAAGACAACAAGAAACAGAAGAGTAGGAACAATTTAAATTATGGCAAAGCAAGCAGCAATAGAACAAGAAGGTACGATAATTGAAGCATTGTCAAATGCTATGTTTAGAGTTGAGTTAGAAAATGGTCATGTTGTAACTGCACATATTTCAGGTAAGATGCGGTTACATTATATAAAGTTGTTACCGGGAGATAAAGTAAAACTAGAAATGAGTCCTTATGATTTATCAAAGGCAAGGATAACGTTTAGATTTTAAATAATAAAATATGAAAGTAAGAGCTTCAATAAAGAAAAGAAGTGCGGATTGCAAAATTGTTCGTAGAAAAGGAAGGTTGTACGTTATCAACAAAAAAAATCCAAGATTTAAACAAAGACAAGGTTAAACTATGGCTAGAATTTCAGGGGTAGATATTCCCAAACAAAAAAGAGGCGTAATTGCACTTACTTACATTTATGGAATAGGTAAAAGCCGGGCGCATCAAATTTTGGCTCAAGCCAAAGTAAATGATTCGACCAAAGTATCTGACTGGACTGATGATGAGACAGGAAGAATTCGTGAGGCTGTTGGTAATTATAAAATTGAGGGAGAATTACGCTCAGAGTTGCAATTGAATATTAAGCGATTAATGGATATAGGGTGTTATCGTGGTATTCGACATAGATCTGGCTTACCTCTTAGAGGACAAAGAACTAAGAACAACTCTAGGACTAGAAAAGGAAAAAGAAAAACTGTTGCTAATAAAAAGAAGGTAACTAAATAAATTTCAAATATGGCTAAAGTTATAAGTAAAAAACGCAAAGTTATTGTAGAACCAAGTGGTGAAGCACACATTGTAGCCTCTTTTAATAATATAATCATTTCTTTGACAAATAAGAAGGGAGAGGTCATCGCATGGTCTTCGGCGGGAAAAATGGGTTTTAGAGGATCAAAGAAAAACACACCTTATGCTGCCCAAACAGCTGCTGAGGATGTTTCAAAGGTTGCTATTGAATTAGGCCTAAGAAAGGTCGTAGTATATGTGAAAGGTCCTGGAAATGGAAGAGAGTCAGCTATTAGAACTTTACATAACAACGGCATAGAGGTCACTGAAATAGTTGATGTTACTCCATTACCCCATAATGGATGTCGTCCGCCAAAAAGAAGAAGAGTTTAATATTAATATTTAATCAAAGATTAGGCTCTAATTAAAATATAAAAAAAAATATATGGCAAGATACACTGGTCCAAAATCAAAAGTTTCAAGAAAGTTTGGTGAACCTATTTTCGGTCCCGATAAAGCATTTGAAAAAAGGAATTACCCTCCTGGTCATCATGGAAATAACCGGAGAAGAGCAAAGAAGTCTGAATATGCAGTTCAATTATTAGAAAAGCAAAAAGCTAAGTACACTTATGGTATTTTAGAACGTCAGTTTAGAAATATATTTGAAAAAGCTACTAGTAGTAAAGGTGTTACTGGTGAAGTATTACTTCAGCTTTGCGAGTCTCGATTAGACAATGTTGTATTTCGTTTAGGAATTGCTCCCTCTAGAAGTTCAGCACGTCAATTAGTTTCACATAGGCACATTACTGTAAATGGTAAAATTGTCAATATTCCCTCCTTTAATTTAAATCCCGGAGACATAGTAGGTGTCAGAGAAAAATCTAAATCTTTGCAATCCATTTCTAATTCATTAGAATCTAACAATTCTGTTTATGAATGGATGACTTGGAATAGCTCAACCTATGAGGGTAATTTTGTTAGTATACCTGAACGTAATCAAATTCCCGAAAATATTAAAGAACAATTAATAGTAGAATTATATTCTAAATAATAAATAAGTAAGCATAAAACTATGGCAATACTAAATTTCCAAAAACCTGATAAAGTAATAATGATTGATTCCTCTGAGTTTGAGGGCAAATTTGAATTTCGCCCTCTAGAGCCAGGATATGGACTAACAGTTGGAAATGCTCTTAGAAGAGTATTACTCTCCTCTCTTGAAGGATTTGCAATTACTTCTGTCAAAATCGATAACATTGAACATGAGTTTTCTACTATTCCTGGAATTGTAGAGGATGTAACTGAGATTATTCTTAATTTAAAACAAATAAGATTTAAACGTCAAATAGATGACGTAGAGGAGGAAAAAGTAACTCTCATTGTTGGGGGCCAGGATCAGCTTAAAGCTGCTGATTTCCAAAAATTTATTTCTGGCTTTCAGGTTTTAAACCCAGATTTAGTTATTTGTAACCTCGAGAAAGGAGTTCAATTAAATTTAGAGGTTACAATAGAAAAAGGGAGGGGTTATGTACCTGCTGAGGAAAATAAGAAAACTAATTCTCCATTTGGCGTTATAGCTATTGATTCAATTTTTACACCTGTAAAAAATGTAAAATATAGTATCGAAAATTATCGTGTTGAACAAAAAACCGATTATGAAAAGCTTATTTTTGAAATTAGTACNGATGGTTCTATACATCCCAAAAATGCACTTACTGAAGCAGCNAAAACTTTGATTCACCATTTCTTGTTATTTTCTGATGAGAGAATTACACTTGAGGCAGATGAAATAGCTCAGGCNGAAACTTATGATGAAGAATCACTCCACATGCGTCAGCTACTTAAGACTAAATTAATNGATATGGATTTATCTGTGAGGGCGTTGAATTGTCTTAAAGCTGCTGAAGTAGATACCCTAGGAGATTTAGTTTCATATAATAAAAATGATTTAATGAAATTTAGAAATTTTGGAAAAAAATCACTAACTGAGCTTGAAGAGCTAGTTGTATTAAAAGGTTTATCTTTCGGAATGGATTTAACAAAATACAAGCTAGATAAGGATTAATTTTCATAGAAATTCAAAAGATGAAACACGGAAAAAAAGTTAATCACTTAAGTCGAAAAGTAGCCCATAGAAAATCTATGTTGGCTAATATGGCCTCTTCTTTAATAGAGCATAAGCGAATCAATACGACTGTCGCTAAAGCAAAAGCACTTAAACAGTTTGTAGAGCCCTTGATTACTAAATCCAAAATTGACACCACACATAATCGCCGTATTGTTTTTAGTTTACTCAGAAACAAATATGCTGTAGCTTCACTTTTTAGAGATGTGGCTATTAAAATTGGGGACCGTCCTGGTGGTTATACTCGAGTAATTAAAATGGGGAATCGTTTGGGAGATAATGCTGCAATGGCAATGATTGAGCTGGTCGATTTTAATGAAGTTTATAATGCTGAAAAATCTGAAGAAAAGAAAAGTACCAGAAGGAGTCGCTCTAGAAGAAAAAGTACTTCCTCAAAAAATGTTGACCCTAAAGTTGAAACTTTAGATGAAACCAAGGAGGTGGTCGAGGAAACTGCAACGGAAGCTTCTGAAACTTCTCAACCAATAACNGAAGAATCAAATGACGATGTTTCTTCTGATTCTAAAAAAAAAGATAAAAACTAAAGCATTCAGTTGTTGATAATTTAAAACTATAATAAAGGATAAGCTNTTCAGTTTATCCTTTTTTTTATGTTATTTTGTGTACAATTATGACATACATTACACGAAAAAAAGCAATTCTAATTCTAGCCGATGGAACGAAGTTTTTCGGAAAATCTATTGGTCCAGATGGAACAAGTTTTGGTGAAATATGCTTCAACACTGGTATGACTGGCTATCAAGAAATTTTTACTGATCCTTCATATTNTGGACAGTTAATGGTTACCACAAATGCTCATATAGGTAATTATGGTGTTCATAAGAAAGATGATCAGTCTAATAGTATTAAAATTGCTGGGTTAATCTGTAAAAANTTTAGTTATGAATTTTCTCGACCTTTGGCAGATATGTCTCTAGAAAAATATTTAATCAATAATGGGCTTTTTGGTATATCCGACGTAGATACTCGTGCTTTGGTGAATTACATAAGAGAAAACGGCGCTATGAATGCAGTTATTTCCACTGAAATTGATCAAGAAGATGCTTTAATAAAAAAGCTCTTTGATATGCCCAGTATGGAGGGTCTTGAGCTTGCTTCAAAAGTTTCTACAAAAGAACCATATTTCATTGGTGATCCAGGTGCGGAATTTAAAGTAGCGGCACTCGACCTTGGGGTTAAAGCAAGTATTTTAGGACACCTATCTGACAGAAATATTTATATTAAAGTTTTTCCATTTGACACAAGTTTTGAGGAAATGCAAAACTGGGAACCTGATGGTTTTTTCATTTCAAACGGACCAGGAGATCCTAATCCCTTACACCACGCTCAAAAAGTTGCAAAAGAAATTATAAAACACAATTTACCTCTTTTTGGAATATGTCTGGGTCACCAAATCATTGCTTTGGCAAATGGTATTCCTACATACAAAATGTTTAATGGGCATCGAGGAATTAATCATCCTGTAATCAATTTAAAAACTGGAAAAGGAGAGATAACCTCCCAAAATCACGGATTTGCTGTCGATAAATCTATTGCTGAGTCAAATAAAGAGTTTGATATCAGCCATATTCATTTGAATGATCAAACTGTGGCTGGACTCAAAATGAAAAATAAGAATTGTTTTTCTGTTCAGTACCACCCTGAGGCTGGGCCTGGACCAAACGACGCATCCTATTTGTTTGATGAGTTTTANAAAAACATNAAAAANCATTCTCCAAAAAAAGTACAATCAATTTAACTTTAAAATAAATGAGCGGAATAATTGAAGTCCATGCACGTCAAATTTTTGATTCAAGAGGAAATCCTACTGTTGAGGTAGATGTTATTACTAATAATGGAATAATGGGTCGTGCAGCAGTACCATCAGGGGCATCTACAGGAGAGCATGAAGCTGTTGAATTAAGAGATGGTGGGGATGACTACCTAGGCAAATCAGTTTTTAATGCTGTAAAAAATGTTAANGAAAATTTAGCTAAACATATAATTGGTGAATCAGTTTTTGATCAAAATAAAATTGATCAGATTATGATTGATTTGGACGGCACGCATAATAAATCTAAATTTGGAGCTAACGCCATTCTGGGTGTCTCCCTTGCCACTGCAAAGGCAGCTGCAAATGAATTAGGACTTCCTTTGTACAGATATGTTGGAGGTGTTAGTGCCAATACACTTCCCGTCCCAATGATGAATATTATAAATGGTGGGTCTCACTCTGACGCGCCCATCGCATTTCAGGAATTTATGATAATCCCTGTAGGAGCTGAGAACTTCACTAATGCTATGAAAATGGGTTCAGAAATTTTCCACAATTTGAAAAAAGTGCTTCATATTAGAGGCCTGAGTACTGCAGTTGGTGATGAAGGTGGCTTTGCTCCAACTTTAGATGGCACAGAAGATGCACTGGATACAATACTTGAAGCTGTAAAAAATGCTGGGTATAAAGCGGGATCTGAGGTAATGATTGCATTGGATTGTGCTGCAGCTGAGTTTTATTTCGACGGTTTTTATGATTATACAAAGTTTGAGGGTGATAAGGGTGTAAAAAGGTCTCCTTCCGAACAAGCGAAATATCTTGCGTATTTAAGNAAAAAATATCCAATAATTTCAATTGAAGATGGTATGGATGAGAATGATTGGGAAGGATGGAAACTTCTNACCGATAGTATTGGAAAAACTGTTCAGTTGGTAGGTGATGACCTNTTTGTAACTAATGTAAATCGACTCTCTAAAGGAATTAAAGAGGGTATAGCTAATTCTATTTTAATAAAGGTTAACCAGATTGGTACTTTATCTGAGACAATTGCAGCAGTTGAGATGGCTCATAGGGCAGGATATACATCTGTGATGTCTCACCGATCAGGTGAGACAGAGGATAATACNATAGCTGACTTGGCAGTTGCATTNAATACAGGACAAATCAAGACTGGTTCAGCCTCTAGAAGTGACCGAATGGCTAAATACAATCAACTTTTAAGAATTGAGGAAGAGTTAGATAAACAGGCCTTTTATCCCCAAGAGAAAGCATTTAAACTTTAGTTAGTTTTCAGCTCAAAGGTTTAAATTGTTTGCTATTGTTTATTGGAGCTTATTTCATTACTTTTATAACACTTTTAATTTAATTATGGATGATCATATTGATCTTATTTATAAGGGTAAAAATTACAAGTTTCCTTTGGTGAACGGTTCTGAAGACGAACCTGCTATTGATATTAAAACATTAAGGGCTAAAACGGGATTAATTACATTAGATCCAGGCTTTAAAAATACAGGATCTTGTGAAAGTGAGATTACTTTTTTAGATGGCGAGGAGGGGATTCTTCGCTACAGAGGATATTCAATTGATGATTTGGCCAATAATTTCTCATTTATAGAAGTTGCTTATCTTCTAATTTTTGGTGATTTACCNGAGGCTGAACAACTTNNNAAGTTCGAAAATGATATTCGTGATTATGCTTTAGTAGATGAAGATTTTAAAATTATTTTNAAAAGCTTTCCAAAGTCGGCTCACCCAATGGGAATATTATCATCTTTAACATCGGCTTTGATTGCTTTTAACCCTTCNTCGGTTGATATAAATTCTGAAAAAGACTTTTACGAAGCAATAATCATGTTATTNGCAAAACTCCCTGTTTTGGCAACTTGGACCCACAGAAAAATGANAGGTCTTCCCCTTAATTATCCCAATTATGAACTTTCCTATACCGATAACTTGGCTTATATGATGTTTAAAATGCCGAATAAGGATTTTAAAGCAAGTGCTACCTTAATAAGTGCATTAAATAAGNTATTAATTTTGCATGCAGATCATGAACAAAACTGTTCTACATCAACAGTCAGAATGGTNGGTTCATCCCATGCGGGANTNTTTCCCTCCATTGCCTCTGGGATATCTGCATTATGGGGACCACTTCACGGTGGTGCTAATCAAGCGGTTATTGAAATGTTAGAAGAAATAAAAAATGATGGAGGTGATACCAAAAAGTTNATGGCTAAGGCTAAAGATAAAAGTGACCCTTTCCGGTTGATGGGATTTGGTCATCGTGTTTATAAAAACTTTGACCCACGAGCCAAGATCATTAAAACCGCAGCAGACGAAGTTTTNAATGAGCTAGGNATAGACGATCCGGTATTGGAAATTGCAAAAAAACTTGAGCAGGAGGCATTAGAAGACCCTTATTTTATAGATAGAAAGCTTTACCCTAATGTTGATTTTTATTCTGGAATCATTTATCGTGCCTTAGGCATCCCAACAGAAATGTTTACCGTAATGTTTGCTATTGGTCGTTTGCCTGGCTGGATTGCACAGTGGAAAGAAATGCGTTTTAATAAGGAACCTATTGGTCGTCCTCGACAAATTTATACCGGTCACAATCACCGAAAAGTTTAGTTTAAAAATACTCATCGATACCCGGTAATTGTTTTTTTGCCTTCTCACTACTTAATTTTGAAAAAAACTTGTGAGTTGCCTTATTATCTGCTATTAATTTAACAAATTGGTGGTCTTTATGTATCGAGTATTCCCCAGCTTTACCCTTATACAGTATTAATTTATAATAAGGAATAATAAAAGCATAAGTTTCCAAAAGACTTCGGAATCTTAAAATGATTCCATTAGGNCGTAACTCTAAATTGCAGGTATTAAGGTTGTTATCAAGAATCAAAAGTTTATGAATATCAACAGAGGCAGAAGATATCAATAGTTTAGAGGAGCCCACGCCATTCATTGCCAATCTCTCTTTAAGTGTAAAAGGTTTACCAACTANAGTCTCAATCTTTTCCTTTACTTTTGGTTCATTATATGAGATATTTAACAGCATTTTTTTATTCAAATATAAGACATAAGTACTTCAAGCTTTTAATTTGGAGTTTATAATTATATTTGGAACTAAATTATGGGGACCCTAGAAAAATTAATTTCTCGTAAAACTAAAGCTCATCTAAAAGAGGTTTTTGAGCTAGAAGTAGAAAAACTTGAATTTCAATTGACCCGTAAAGATTTTGATGGAGACATTACTTTAATTCTATTCCCATTATTGAAATTAACTAAACAAAAATCTTCTTTCCTTGGAGAAACAATTGGTAGATCATTAGTTCAAAAAACCTCTTTTGTTTCCGAATTTAATGTGGTAAGTGGATTTTTAAATCTTGTTATTTCTGATATTTATTATTTGACCTTCCTTCGGGATTTTTTAAAAGAAAACGATTATGGTCATATTAAGGCAGATCATAATTCTCCAACATTTTTGGTTGAATTTTCTTCACCAAATACAAATAAACCACTTCATTTAGGGCATATAAGGAATAATCTTTTGGGTTATTCTATCTCAAAAATAATTGAGGCTAATGGTAAAAATGTCATTAGAACTCAGATTATCAATGACCGTGGAATCCATATTTGTAAATCCATGTTGGCATGGCAAAAATATGGAGTAGGTGAGACCCCACAAAAAACTGGTTTGAAGGGGGATAAATTGGTTGGTAAATACTATGTATTATTTGAGGAAAAATATCGAGAACAAGTATCGAAATTAAAGTCGAATGGATATTCTCTTGAGGATGCTGAAAAAAATGCACCTATCTTAATTGAAGCAAAACAGATGCTTATAGATTGGGAAAAAAATGATTCAAAGGTGCGTGAACTATGGAAGAAAATGAATAAATGGGTATATGACGGATTCGAGGCTACCTACAAAAAACTGGGAGTGGATTTCGAATCATACTATTATGAAAGCGATACTTATTTATTAGGAAAATCAATTATTGAAATGGGACTTGATAAAGGAATTTTTTTTCGTAAGGATGATGGCTCGGTTTGGATAAATCTTAAAAAAGAAGGACTAGACGAAAAGTTATTACTTCGATCTGATGGTACTGCAGTATATATGACACAAGACATTGGTACAGCAAACCAAAGAGTAGCTGACTATCCTCAAGTAAATGGAATGGTTTATACAGTAGGAAATGAGCAGGATTACCATTTCAAAGTATTGTTCTTAATACTTAAAAAGCTTGGTTACAAATGGGCGGATTCACTCTATCATCTTAGTTATGGTATGGTTGATCTTCCTAGTGGTAAAATGAAAAGTAGAGAGGGTACCATTGTAGATGCTGATGATCTGATTAAAGAAATGAAAGATACTGCTAAAACTATTGCTATGGAGTATGGTAAAATAGACAAAATGGGGGTTTCTGAGAGAAATAATTTATTTAACATTATAGGTTTNGGAGCACTTAAATATTTTATACTGAAAGTAGACCCTAAAAAAAGAATTCTATTTGACCCNAAGGCCTCAGTTGATTTNAATGGTAATACTGGCCCCTTTATTCAATATGCATATGCCCGTATACAATCATTAATTAATAAAGTCACCCTTACTGATCTTGAGCTAGAAATTGACTTACCCCTTTTGAATAAGGAAAAGGAAATTTTGAAACATCTTTATAGCTACCCTAATCTTTTAAAAATTGCAGGAGAACAACTTAGCCCTGCATTGGTAGCCAATTATCTATATGTATTAGTCAAGTTATTTAATTCATTTTATCAAAATGTAAGCATCTTTGGTGAGGATAATTTGTCTAAACGCTCTATGCGATTAATGTTATGCATGGCAGTTGCAAAAAATATTCAGTCTGCTAGTAATCTTCTTGGTATTTCATTACCAAATAAAATGTAAAAAAAAATCGCTCCGAAGAGCGATTNTTAANNATGGCTATAAATTTATTAGCCAAGAATTGAAAATTTATTTTGAACTAACAGCTAAGTTGTATACAACTAAACCAAATCCAATTTTGTTNATAGCATCGCCAACATTATAGATTACATCCATTGCAATTGGCATTCCAAAGAACTCTCCTGCTGCTCCATACCAACCTTGAGTACCTGCCATATAACCAATTGGGTAAATTGCCCAACCAATTACGACAAACTTAACAAGTGTTTTGTGAGCAGATAGAACAGCTCCACCAGCAGCAGCTGCTAGCTTAGATGCTTCACCTTTCCAAATTTCATAAACAATAGCAAAATAAGCCAAACCAGATATTAGACCCCATAATGCAGGACCAGTTCCACTTGTGTAAACTCCTTCGCCAAAGTAACCAGTAACTAACATTACAGTAGATAACAGAATTAGTTTCCACATTAACTGCTTAGTTGCACCAGCTGCTTTTAAAATTAAATAAAACTCAACACACATTAAAGGAACTGTCAAAATCCAGTCGACATAACGGAAGAAGGTTGGAGAACCATTTCCACTAGCCCAATAGTCTCTCATGTACCAATAATGTACAGCAGCGATAAAGGTAATCAAACCTGATACCAAAATAGAGGTTCTCCATTTACTGTCAAAAGAAGTCATTGACAGGAAGAAAAAGGCTGATGCTGCCATCATTGCCATACATCCTACAAAAAATGTGAACCCTACATAATCGTCTGTAGCCATCGCAGGAACTACAGCAGATAAATTAAAAAGATTTTCCATAATTAAATTAATTATTTATTTTGTTTAGGTAAATTTAAAAAAAATTAAACCTAATCAAATAAAAATCACATTTTTTTAAGAAAAAATTACCAATTTGATATTTATAACTGACAAAAATTACCAAATTGGCATAATGACTACTTTAACTTTCATTTTGCTATCATACTTGTTATCAAGTAGTTTTATTGATTTCATTGCTGTATTTGCTGTTTTAACGGTCGGAATTTTACACGGAGCCAATGACCTTGAAATATTATCAAAAAGATTTAAAGGGAAATCAAATCACTTGTATTTTAAGTTTTTAACCCTTTATCTACTTATAGTTCTCATTGGTATGGCTTTATTTTTTGTCACTCCTGCATTTGCTTTGCTTTTTTTTGTGATTTTTAGNAGNTATCATTTTGGAGAACAGCATTGGGGCGAGAAACTAACCATAAATCCCACTAATTCTATCTTTTATACCCTTTATGGGGCTTTAATTTTTTTTATTTTGTTTAGTTTTCAGTATGAAGAGGTCACATACGTTATTAATAAAATTTCAGGATATACTTTTGGTTTTGATTTTTTTTTAAACATATCAATAATACTAGGTATTACAGTATTTATNTGGATGCTATTCAATTATTCTCTTAGGANACATATAGTTAANGAGTGCATTTTATTTATTTTGTTATCGNCNATTTTTTATATTNATTCATTATTTTTTGCATTTGCTTTTTATTTTGTGGTTTGGCACAGTTTACCTTCCCTTAAAGAACAGTTGATATATCTTTATGGTGACTTTAACTTCAATTCCTGTTTAAGATATTTAAAAACTTCAATTATATATTGGATAGCATCTTTGGGTTCACTTTTTATGGTTTACAGGTATATTGATTTTGAGGCAGATTATTTTATGCCACTATTTTTTTCATTTCTTGCTGCCATAACTTTTCCTCATACTNTAGTCATTGGAATGATGAAATATACTAATACATGAAAAGTGAGATTTTTAAATAAAATTGAAAAGTTTAAATTTGCTATAATNTAAATTATTTCGTGATGTTTGAAAGTTTGAGCAACAAGCTTGAAAGTGCTTTTAAAGTTTTAAAAGGACATGGTAAAATTACTGAAATTAATGTTGCAGAAACCTTAAAAGAGGTCAGGCGAGCATTACTAGATGCTGATGTAAATTTTGGAATAGCTAAAGAATTTACTAACACCGTTAAAGAAAAAGCTATTGGCTCTAAGGTATTAACCAGTCTTCAGCCTGGTCAATTGTTGATAAAAATCGTTAAAGATGAATTAACAGAATTAATGGGTAGCAATGCTGAGGGTATAAATCTTTCATCTAAACCCACAGTAGTTTTGATGTCTGGATTACAAGGTTCTGGTAAAACTACTTTTAGCGCTAAATTGGCTCTTTTTCTTAAGAATAAAAAGAAAAAAAAACCAATTTTAGTTGCCTGCGATGTATATAGGCCAGCTGCAATTGATCAATTAAATGTTTTAGGAGAACAAATTGGTGTCGAAGTTTATTCTGATTTAGAACAAAAAAACCCTGTGAAAATTGCTAAGTCAGCAATTGCTAAAGCTAAACAAAATAATAATGATTTAGTAATCATTGATACTGCAGGAAGACTTGCAATAGATGAAGTCCTGATGAAAGAAATTTCTGATATTCATAGTGCAGTAAGTCCTAATGAAACTCTATTTGTAGTTGATTCCATGACTGGACAAGATGCAGTTAATACAGCTAAAATATTTCACGATAGACTTAACTTTGATGGAGTCATACTAACTAAGCTTGATGGCGACACAAGAGGGGGTGCAGCATTATCTATTAAGTCAGTTGTAAACAAGCCTATCAAGTTTATAGGGACCGGAGAGAAGATGGATGCATTAGATGTCTTTTATCCAGAAAGGATGGCCGATCGTATATTGGGTATGGGAGATGTTATTTCCTTGGTCGAGCGAGCTCAAGAACAATTTGATATTGAGCAGGCTCGAAAAATTAATAAAAAAATAGCGAAGAATCGTTTTGGTTTCGATGATTTTCTTAATCAGATACAACAATTGAAGAAAATGGGGAATATGAAAGATTTAATTGGGATGATTCCAGGAGCTGGAAAAATGATGGGTGATGTCAATATAGATGATGATGCTTTCAAATATATAGAAGCGATTATAGGGTCAATGACTCCTAAAGAGCGATCAAATCCTGCGATTCTAGATTATAGTAGAAAGAATAGGATAGCAAAAGGTGCTGGAAGAGATGTAAATGAAGTAAATCAATTAATCAAACAATTCAATCAAATGAGTAAGATGATGAAGATGATGCAAGGAGGTAAAAGCAAACAAATGATGCAAATGTTTCAGGGGTTAAAATAAGTTATGGAATTACTCGACGGGAAAAAAATATCGCAACAAATCAAGGATGAAATTAAACACACAGTTAGTATTCGAAATAAAAAAGGGTTAAAAATTCCGCATTTAGCAGCAGTTTTAGTTGGAAATGATGGCGCTAGTCTCACTTATGTGGGGAGCAAAGTCAGATCTTGTGATCAGGTTGGTTTTAAATCATCTTTAATTCAATTTAAAGACTCTATCTCAGAAAAATATTTGTTATTAAAAATTAAAGAGCTAAATAACGACGATACCCTAGATGGATATATAGTTCAGCTACCTTTACCTAAGCATATAAATGAAGAGAAAATTCTTTTGTCGATTGATCCTAAAAAAGATGTAGATGGATTTCATCCAACCAACTTTGGAAGAATGGCATTGGAAATGGAGTCTTTTATTCCTGCAACTCCATCAGGGATTATGGAAATGCTAAAAAGGTACAAGCTAGAGATTTCAGGGAAGCATTGTGTGGTTATTGGAAGAAGTCATATTGTTGGTCGCCCAATCAGCATATTAATGAGCCAAAAAGGGGAACCAGGTAATGCAACTGTAACTTTAGCCCACAGTAGAACTAATAATTTAGAACAAATTACACAAAAAGCAGATATAATTATATCTGCACTTGGTATTCCTAATTTTTTAAAAGGAAATATGGTCAAAAAAGGGGTTATTATTATTGATGTAGGAATTACTCGAGTCACAGATGAAAATAACCCCAAAGGTTACGTAATTAAAGGAGATGTAGATTTTGAAGATGTATCTAAGAAATCTAGTTTTATAACTCCNGTTCCAGGAGGTGTAGGNCCAATGACCATTGCTATGTTATTAAAGAATACTTTAATTTCGTGTGAGCGAAAAGATAGTTAGCTTCNTTTNTAATCAATTCNTTTTTTGACTGGATTTTCCTCCAAGTTATAAATATTAAGAATTAACAATCCAAATGCTACTGAAGATACAATTAATAAAACATTAGTAAGCCCATATACCCCAAATGATAATCTTATCAATATTGTGCATATAACAAAACCAGTATTCCTTATCAATTGTGAGTATCTTTCTGTGTATTGAAAAGATAGTAGTAGAATGAATACGTCAGCTAAAATAAGAATTGAAAAAAATTCGTTGTAAAATATTGAATTTATATCAGAACTAGAATTGTTTGATACGATTTCGGAAATCCAAAAATAGACACTAAAAAACGATGTTGCTACTAGTATTGGTAACAAAATAAGGCTTACTGCCTTTTTAGAAGATACAAAGCTTTTTATATTTGGGTTCAAAGGCTTTTTAGGTAACCTTGACCTAGCTTTATTAAAAAGAAAAATTAAGTAAAAAATTATCAGTACACCCAAAACATCATAAATTAATTGGACATTTTCTGGAGTATATAACCAGTTTGCTTTTAAATCAATTTGTGGAATATCTGCAAAAATTCTACGAATTAGAATTAATGAAATAATTTCAAATTGTTTTGAAACAGAGGTGGTAAATGATCTTGGAAGATTGACAACTAAAAGATAAATCTCATATATAAGAATAATTGAGAATGGAGTATAAATAGCTGAAATAGGATCAATTAGTAAGCTAGCTTCAAAAGGTATATCAAACCATTCAAATTTTTTAGCATAAATTAAAATTAGATGAACAACAAATCCAATTAGTGACAACCATAAAGTGGCGAACTCAATTTTTTTTTGATTTGATGTAGAAAAAACTTTAGCGTAAGTAGAGTCAATTGACTTTTGCCATCGTTTCATATTTATACAGAAATTGTTAAGCCTGATTGGTATCAAATATACCTTTTTTTTGACAAAAATTTCATGCCTTATACTTTATCTTTACAAAATGGATCTCAAAAAAAAAGACGAAAGGCTTGAAACAGGAGAGGCTCTTCCTTTGATGGAGGCATATTATACAATTCAAGGTGAAGGATATCACAAGGGAAGCGCTGTTTTCTTCATAAGAATTGGAGGTTGCGATATAGGGTGTCATTGGTGTGATGTAAAAGAAAGTTGGAATCCATCAATTCATCCCATTACTGATATAAAGGATATTATTGATAATGCTAAAAACTTCTCCGACACTGTAATTGTAACTGGTGGAGAACCTTTAATGTGGAATATGTTTCCACTTACAGATGGATTAAGGTCTTTTGGTATAAAAACTCATATTGAAACCTCTGGCGCCTATCCTCTCTCTGGAAATTGGGATTGGTTTTGTCTCTCACCAAAAAAAAATAAGTTACCTACTAATGGTGCATATGAGAGAGCGGATGAATTAAAAGTCATTATTCATAATAAAGATGATTTTAATTTTGCTGATTTACAAGCTAAAAAAGTTAATATAGATTGTAAACTTTTTCTTCAGCCTGAGTGGAGTAGAAATAAAAAAATGATACCGTTGATTGTTGATTATATTATGAAGAATCCAAAATGGAAGGTTTCACTTCAGACCCACAAATACCTAAATATTCCTTAATTACAAAAGTTAAATAATCTATTTTAGTATAGTAAATACTTAAGTCTAGTTTTCCTAAAATTTTTTAAATCTTCTTCCCAAGTTTTTCTTATCTCATTTTCATTCATTCCCAATTCAATTTGATTTTTGAGTTTTTTTGTTCCTGCAATTCTAAAAAAACCATCTTTAAAAAAATTTTTAGATTTTGGAAAATTTTTATAACATTCTATAATCCATTTTAGTTCAATTTTATTTGGTGAAGCTTGGTCTCTTAAGTCGACTCCATTACAAAGCTGATTGACTAGTTTTGGATTTTTTGCTCCAAAATTTGGTATAGGGATAAAGGTGAATTTAGATTTCGGAAGGTCTGGGTGACCGAAAACCTGAAATTGCATTTCAGTTCCTCTTCCCACGCTAATTGCAGTAGGTTCTAATAAACAAAGACTGGGATATAAAGCAATAGCTTTTGAGTTTGGTAGATTTGGTGATGGTCTGTAGGGTAATTCATAGTTTGTGTTATGTTTGTAGTTTTTAATTTTTATTACTCGAAGCTGGCATTTTATTTTATTCTTTAGCCACCCTTCGCCGTTGATCATTCTTGCATACTCTCCTATAGTCATTCCATAAACAATTGGAACCGGATGCATTCCTACAAAACTTTTACAATCATTTTCCAAGACTGGACCATCAATAAAGTGAGCATTGGGATTTGGTCGATCTAAAACGATCAATGGAATATTCTTTTCAGCACAGGCTTCCATAATGTAATGAAGTGTTGATATGTATGTGAAAAATCTAACCCCTACATCCTGGAGATCAAATACCATTATAGATATCCCCTTAAGATGATTATCATTTGGTTTTTTTTGATCTCCATATAGTGAAATGATTGGAATATTTGTTTTAGTATCTTTTTGATCTAATATTTTTTCTCCTGCATCTCCACTAACTCTAAAGCCATGTTCTGGTACAAATACTTTTTTTATAATTATTCCAAGGGAGATTAGACTATCAACAATGTGATTGTTTTTGTAAACAAAAGAGGCCTTATTTGCTACTATTCCAACATTTTCATTTTCTAAAAACTTAATGTATTTAGGAAATTGTTCTGCTGCCGTTAGTAACTTTTGTTGGGAGTTACATATAATACTTAAGTTAAAGAAAAGAAAAAATAAAAATGTACTTTTGAAAGCAACTTTCATAAAATAAATTAAGATTGAATTTACCTTTATTTATAGCGCGCAGGATGCGGATTAATAATTTAGATAAAGGTAGTGTTTCTGGCCGTATAATGAAAATAGCCATATTGGCTGTAGCAATTGGAATTACTATGATTTTAATTGCTGTTTCAACAGGTAAAGGCCTTCAGAATGATATTCAAAACAAAACTGCTGCTTTTAATGGACACATTGTTGTTTCACCTTTTGAAAACAGTGAGTCTCAAATTTCTGTTCTTCCGATCATTGATAATCCAGATATCTACAAAATATTAAAAAATGAACCTGGAGTTAATCACGTTCAAAGAGTTGCGATCAAAGGTGGCTTGTTAAAGTCTAAGTCAGAGTTTGAGGGTATTTTTTTTAAGGGAGTGGGAGATGATTACAAGTGGAAAAATTTAGAAAATTTTTTAGTTGATGGTAATTTCCCAAAATTTAATGACACTCCCTCCAATAAAATTATAATATCTCAAGTAATCGCAGATAGACTATCTGTTGGAGTAGGAGATGAATTAAAATCTTATTTTCAAAATTCAAGATCTCAAAGTATGCCTAATTTTCGAAAATTTGTTATTCAAGGTATTTTTTCATCAGGGTTTTCTGATTTCGACAATAATTTTATAATTGGTGATATCCGTCATATCCAAATGTTAAATAAATGGAAATCAAATCAAATTGGTGCCTATGAAGTTTTTGTTTCAGACATTAAACAAATGGAGTCGATTGGAAATTCGCTATATGATAAGTTACCCTCTGATATTGATGCTATTGAAATTTCAAGACAATTTCCTACAATTTTTAAGTGGATATCACTTTTTGATTTTAATATATTAATAATAATTATTATAATGATTATTGTTGGTGTTATTAATATGTCAACAGCTTTATTAGTTTTAGTTTTAGAGAGGACCCAAATGATTGCATTGTTAAAAACGATCGGTGCAGATAATAAATTACTCCGAAAAATATTTTTGTACAATGGAATATTTATTTTAGGAAATGGACTCTTCTGGGGAAATTTAATTGGTTTACTATTTTATTTTAGTCAAAAGTATTTTGGCTGGGTAAGACTAGATCCGACAACATACTTTGTTAATATTGCTCCTGTAATGATAGATTTTCTAGATATAACTTATATTAATGTCGGTGTCTTGATTGTAAGTACTCTCCTCTTATTAATACCATTATTGATTATTAATAATATTAACCCTGCGAAAATTTTGCGATACCATTAGTTTAATCTATCTAATTATATTTTTATTTAGGATATGGTATCTTTGCTATGAAATCTAATCTATGAAATACTCGAAAAATATTTTAGAAACTATTGGTAATACACCATTAATAAAGTTAAATAAAATAACAAAAGATATACCAGCTCTTGTTTTGGCTAAAGTTGAAAGTTTCAACCCAGGAAACTCTGTAAAAGATCGAATGGCACTAAAGATGGTTGAAGATGCTGAAGCAGATGGTAGATTGAAACCAGGGGGTGTAATAATTGAGGGAACCTCTGGTAACACTGGAATGGGACTTGCTCTAGCTGCTATTGTAAAGGGATATAAGTTAATTTGTGTTTCAAATGATAAGCAGTCAAAAGAAAAATTTGATGTTTTAAGAGCTATGGGTGCAGAGGTAATTGTATGTCCAAC
>NZOY01000052.1 GCA_002695445.1 Flavobacteriaceae bacterium | reverse complement strand
TAATTAGTGGGATATTGGCTGCAGCCATGTCTAGTGTTAGCAGCAGTATTAATTCCGCTGCAACCTCCTACTGTGAGGATATTCATTTTAGATTTTGGAATTCAAGAAAAAAATTAAACCTTGCCAGAATGGCAACATTATTAATTGGTATTATTGGAACATTATCCGCTTTGTTCATGGCTGAATTTGAGATAAAGTCTTTGTGGGATATTTTTCAAAAAATCCTTGGTTTAATAATTGGAAGTATGAGTGGTCTCTTTGTTTTAGGAGTTTTTTTTAAAAAAGCTAATTCAATTGGAGCATTAATTGGTTTTACAGGAAGTTTAATTTTTCAGATATANATTTCTAATTTTACTAACTTAAATTTACTATTATANACTGCNTCAGGNATGTTAATGTGCGTATTGATAGGTATTCTAGGTAGCGTTATTTTTAACAAAAANATTAATTATGGTTAAAAAATTAAATATAAAAGGATTAATTGCTGCCACCTTCACCCCAATGACATCAGATTTTTCAATTAATCTAAAGGTTATCGATAAGTACGCAAATTATCTAAAAAAAAATGGGGTTGAGGGAGTATTTGTTTCTGGTACAACGGGAGAAGGAGGTTTACTNAATATTGATGAGAGAAAATTAGTTCTACAAGAATGGATAAAACATAAATCTAAGGATTTTAAAATAATAAGTCACGTTGGGAGCTCCTCTTACAAATTATCTGAAGAACTTGCGACTCACTCTCAAAATTTGAAAGTAGATGGAATTTCTTCAATGGGACCGAGCTTTCTTTCTCCTAATGATGAAGAATCCTTAATTGATTTTTGTAAACCGATTGCAATAGCGGCTAAAAATATTCCCTTTTACTATTATCATATACCTCCTATTTCTCATGTGAAAATTGGAATGAAAAACTTTTTAGAAAAAGCATCTAAAAGAATTCCAAATTTAGTTGGTATTAAATTTTCTCATCATGATTTAATGGAATATCAGCAATGTTTAAATTTTAAAAATGGTCATTTTGAAATTTTACATGGATATGACGAAGTATTATTGGCGGGTTTATCTATAGGAGCTATAGGTGCTGTTGGAAGCACCTATAATTACATGTCATCACATTATAAAAAAATAATTAATTATTTCGATACTGGAAAGATAGAAGAGGCAAGGAAAATTCAACAATTTTCTGTTAATATGGTTGAAATTTTAAATAAATATGGAGGAGGGGTAAGAGCTGGTAAGGCAATAATGAAAATCATTGGTATTGACTGTGGACCATCCAGAGCCCCGGTCAAAATATTCTCATCTTCAGAGATTAATTCTTTAATTAGTGATCTTCAATCAGTGGGTTTTATATAGTTTTCAAAATATAATTTTGAGTGGTAAAACTTCTATTAATCGATAATTACTAATAATCCTGAATCACTTAACTCTATAACGATTTAATAAATCCATATTTAATTCAAAACCAATACCTGGAATGTCAGGAACTGTTACATAACCATCCTTATCAATTTTTAGCTTAGGGTAAAATAACTCTTTACGAAGCTCATCAACCTCGGGGGGATAAAATTCTAATAGCTCTCCATTAGAAACTGCTGCAACTAAAGGTAATTGTAACTCCTGACATCCATGAGGTGCAATTTTCAAACCTTTTTCTTGGGCTAGTTTGGCAACCTTTAAAGCCACATCATAACCAGGACAAATTGTTGCATCAACATTCAACATACTTGCTCCTTTGTTTTCTATTAGGGTTTCAAAATCAGCAAGAGTGTAATAATTTTCTCCTGTAGCAATAGTTAATTTAGTAGATGAATTAAGAGTTTTATGTGCTTTAAAGTCATGAATAGCTAGAGGCTCCTCAAACCAGTAAACATTGTAATTTTCCATTTCTTTGGCATAAGATAATGCTGTGGGTAAATCAAATGCACAATTAGCGTCAACTAACAGGTCAATATTGGGACCAATAGCATTTCTGGCAGCTTCGATTCGTTTCATATCTTTGGAAATTCCAGCATTTGGATCTCCAATTTTAATTTTGACAGCAGTTGCATTTAAGTTTTCTACATTGTGAAGTAACTCTTGTTGTAATTCACTCAAGCCCTTACCTTTTGCATAATAACCCCCCGCAATATAAGCCCTTACTCTTTTTTGTTCTCCACCCAAAAGGGAGTGAATAGATTGACCCATGACTTTCCCCTTAATGTCCCAACAAGCAATCATTAGGGCTGCTAACACCTGTGTATGAAGACCTGCAGATCCAAGGATTTTGTTTTGTTTTTCTCCAAGGTTAATTGTTAAGCTTTCAGTTTCAAGGGGATTTTTACCTATTAAAAGAGTCTTATAATAATCAACATAGAGACTATAAAAGTTGTTTGGACGAACGGCTGCTGTTCCTCCATTCCATCCTATTCCCTCTATTCCTTGGTCAGTTGATATGGTAACTTTATGTAATCTTCCAGGACCGTAAAAATGCATTCCATTCCATATACCCGGCCTTTCCCATTCAAATGATTCACTCTTAATATTTGTAATTTTAATATCCATATAGTTTAATTAAATTTTAAGAAATTAGGGATTTAGGGAATTGATTGGGAATTAGGTCCCAGAGGATAGGTAGAATATAATAGACCATAAGTGCAATTATAACAATTGAAATTAGATTTAGTAAAAACCCTTTTTTAACCATATCTGGCATATTCAAATAACCTGAACCAAAGACAATGGCATTTGGAGGTGTTGCAACAGGCAACATAAAAGCACACGAGGCAGAGACAGATGCAGCTACCATCAAAATATATGGATGCAAATCAAACTCAAGGGCAAGGGGAGCAAGTAGGGGCAATATCATAGCTATCGTAGCCATATTCGAAGCTATCTCGGTTAAAAAATTAACGACTGTAATAAGAATTATTAACAAGATAAAAAGATTCATTGTTCCAAGGTTGGAAATTTGAGTACCTACCCACACAGAAAGACCACTTGTATCTACTGCTTTTGCAAATGCCATTCCAGATCCAAGTAGCAGAAGTACACCCCAGGGTAAATTTAATGTATCTTCCCATTTAAGTATTTTTTCCTTTTTTCCTTTTACATTTATGATAAATAAAAGAGTAGCAAAGAAAATTGAAATGATTGTATCATCAATTCCTGGTAAAATATTTTTTATCAATAAATTCTTTGTAATCCAGCAAAAGGCTGCAGCAAAAAAAATAAAACTTACTGCCTTTTGCTCATAAGTTATTTTTCCCAAGTCATCTTTTAATTTTGATATTTCCTCTCTACCGCTTATTAAACCTATATTTTTAAATGAAAAAGCTATTCTTGTCAGATAATACCATGATAAAAAAAGTATAATTAATGAAAGTGGAAAACCAAAAATAAACCACTCTAAAAAGGATATTTCGTAGTCGTAGATTTGAGATATTGCTCCTGCTAAGACCATATTGGTTGGGGTTCCTATTAATGTAGATACTCCGCCGATAGATGCGCTATAGGCAATCGAAAGCATCAAGGCTTTTGCAAAATTATTGTTTTCAGATACACTAAGGTTTGGGTTATCTTGTAATTGTTTTATTATTACAATACCAATTGGTAACATCATTACTGAGGTAGCAGTATTAGAAATCCACATCGAGAGAAAAGCGGTAGCTGCCATAAAACCTAAAATAATTTTATTAATGTCGGTACCTAAATAATTTATGATATATAGCGCGATGCGTTTATGCAAATTCCATTTTTCAATAGCAATTGCAATGATGAATCCGCCCATAGTTAAAAAAACGAGCTTGTGACCATATGCAGCAGTAGTATCGGATAACTCCATACCACCTGTAAGTGGAAAAAGAATTATTGGAAGAAGGGCGGTTACTGAAATTGGAAGAGCCTCGGTAATCCACCATACTGCAATCCAAACTGATGAGGCCAAAACAGCATTTCCTTCATCCTGTAGTCCATCAAAGCTAACTAAATACCTTATAAGAATAAAGAGTAATGGTCCAAGTATTANCCCTATTTTTTTTGTTTNCAACGATTTATTTTTTAAAAATATTTTTACTTAGGCATTTTCCAATTTTTTGGTGGTCTCCAACCTACAGGCTGAGTANGTGGNTTATCCCCAGGTAACATTTTTTTGTAACGGTTTATTAGATCAGTTAATTTTTTAACTATTTCAGGTTTTTTTGATGATAAATCATTTTTTTCAGAAATATCACTTTCAATTTCAAAAAGCTCACCTTTATTCATTTTCCATTTCTTAGAGACTATTGCATCTTTACCCAAGTAAATATGACGTTNAGGTAAACTTTTATTGTGAAATGCGTCAATTATATTAATTCCATCAATTTCATCTGAAGAAGTTATGCCAACAATATTTTGTAAGGTTGGGAATATNTCAATGTATGAAGTAAGTTGGTTGGATTGACTTCCGGACNTAATCNTACCAGGCCACTTAACAATTGAAATAGCTCTGACTCCCCCCTCCCATTGGGTGTGTTTACCACCACGAAGTGGAGAGTTGTTGCCGCCGAATTTATTAATACCTCCATTATCACTTAAAAACCAAACAATCGTATTATCCTCTATACCTTTTGTTTTTAATGAGCTTAATATTTTTCCAATCCATAAATCCAAAGATGATACCATTGCTGAGTAGGTTTGTCTTAAATTATTTCCTCTTCCTTTTAATCCATAAACATCCATTCCTACTTCCCCTTTGTGACCCTCAACTACCAAATATTCGTCATCTTTATTATCTGGATCAAAATTATATTTCTCTAATTCCTCTAATTTGGCTTGCATTGGAGAATGAGGTGCATTAAAAGCAACATATGCAAAGAAAGGTTTTTTTGTATTTAAATTTGATATGAACTTTACAACCTCAGAACCTATTAAATCTGTTGAGTAGCCAGCATCATAAGAAGTGCTGTAGTCTTTATGCCAGTCGATCTCCCCATCNCTCAAATGACTGTAATAATCTATTGCACCGTTATAATGGCCGTAAAAGGAGGTAAATCCTTGACTAATCGGATGGTATTTATGATGTGAGTGACCTAGGTGCCACTTACCAAATGCAGCAAGTTCATTATAACCAGCTTCTTTTAACATTTCAGGCAAAATTGTCAAATCAGGTGGTAAGCCCCCCTTATTTCTTGGAGAATAGACATAACCTCTTAAATTAAAACGATCTGGATATATTCCAGTAAGGATTCCAGCTCTTGTTGGACTACATACAGGTGATACATAAAAACGATTAAGAAAAACCCCTTGAGAAGCTAAAGAATCTATAGAAGGAGTTGAAATATCACTACCATTGAAGCTGACATCATTCCAACCCAAATCATCAGCTACTATTAAAATAATATTAGGTTTTTTTAATTGATTTAATTGACAATTGATATTAATTGAAATTAATAAGCACAAAAATATACTTAAATGTAATTTTTCTTTCATTGCATATGTTATTGTATGGTTTCTGGAATTTCTACAGGCATAGATTTTCGCCATTCAATAACTTTATTTGTCAATTCTTCAACAATTTCATTTTCTTTTTCTGCCAAATTTAATTTTTCGCCAGGATCGTTTTTCAAATTGTACAATCTTTTATCTGTTAAATCGGTATTTATAAGCAATTTCCAATCTCCACTTCTTATAGCCAAGTTTGGGGAGTGGAAATTTTTGTTTTTTGGCTTCATAGAACCATCAATCTTCCAACTTTCACCTGGTTTAATAGAGCCTCCTGGATTACTTGAGTATTCCCACATTACAGGAGATTTATTAATAATTGGAGAGCCTAGAAAAGATTTACTTTTGTCAATTCCATCGAGATTATCTGGATATTTAACTCCTATTAGTGAACAAATTGATGGAAAAAGATCCATTGCTGTGACAATTGAGGTTGAATCCTTAGAAGACTTGGGTATTTTCGAATCCCACCTCATTATGAAAGGCATTCTTATTCCTCCTTCGAACAGACTCCATTTTCTACCGTAAAAACCACCAGTAAATCCAGGTGGGTAAAGCTCCCCTTCGTAGTCATCTGGATAATTATCAATATTGTAGTAGTCGCCCCAGTCTGTGGGCCCATTATCACTGGTAAAAATTATAATTGTGTTCTCAATTAAACCTCTTTGATCTAAAGAGTTAATTAGCCTACCTATTTGGTTATCCAAATCTCTTAGTACAGCAAAAAACTTTTGCTCCCATGGATTATCTGTTAAGGATACAAATTCTTCCAGGACTTTAGATTCAGGTAAATGTGGATCATGCACATCATTGGGGCATAGGTTAACAAAAAAAGGTTTGTCTCCTCTACGATCAATAAATGCCAGGGCACTATCAATATATATTCTAGTTGATTCATACTTTTCGGCCCATACTATTTTACCTCTTCCAAGTTTTGAGCTTTGTTTACTTAAATTATCATTAGGAAAAAGTAAACGATCTCCAACACCCTCAAAACTAACTAGTGACTTTTCAAAGCCATATTCAGTTGGAAGTGGTACGTTTCCAATATCTCTTCCCCCTCCCATGTGCCACTTTCCAAAATGTCCTGTAGTATAACCATTATCTCTTAGAGTAGAGGCTAATGTATTGACTGACGGATCGAGATAATTAGCCATAGCTCGATTTTTATTTTTTTTCGAATTAGCAATATAAGAGTGAATTCTGTGTCTCATTGGATATGTTCCAGTATTAAGGGCTACTCGAGATGGAGAACAAATTGGGGAATTAACGTAAAAATTTGTAAATATTATTCCGCTATCTGCCAATGCATCTATATTTGGAGTATTGATAGTTTGATCTCCAAAACAACTAATGTCTCCATAACCCATATCATCTATAAAGATTACAACGATATTAGGTTTTAATTTTTCAAAATTACCTTTTTGACACCCTGCAATAAAAACTAAAATCAGACCTAATATTATATTAATTGACAAATTGATTTTATATTTCATTTTTATCTTTTATTATGAATTTAAAGTAATAATTATTATTTGATTTTTAATTTTAAAAATTCATTACGATCAAAACCAATGAACTAATTTTAAATTAAAACTTCTCATTCTGGGTATAAGTTCATCTTTAACTAAATAATTGTCATTAAATACTAGAAATAGGTTTGAAAGACCTGAAAATCTCCATTGTAACCTTGAATTTATACCAAAGTTTTCAGACTGACTACTAAACTGAATTAAATTACTCCAAAATAATTTTTTATTAAATGTATAGTCAATATTGGGGCCGATTAACCATAATTTTGAATAATCATTGAGATGCTTCAATTTTATTCTGTCATAATTAATAACCATACTTGCAGAAAGTCTGGGCTGAACTCTTAAATTAAAAGTGTTTTCAAATGAGTATTTGCTCCCCTCATAAAACATACCATAGTTTTGAGACAAGGTTAAATAAAATTTTTTAGTTGGATTCGATTCGTAAGCTATCTGTATGTAATTTGATTTGTAAACTTTTCCGCCATCAAGAGGGTTTTCTTCATTTATACCAGTAGGATCAAAGTCTCTTTTAAAAAATTGGTGTGCTTGTCTATACATTAACTGAATCTCACTTTGATTATTGAAAGTCAAAGTAATTGGAATATTAAAATTATTTTCTAAAATGTTTTGCGAACTAGTATTTAACTTAAACCATAACCAATAATATAATCCAAAGCTTATATTATTTATTTTACCTTTTTTTGGAAATATTGTATACAAATAATACGGTGAAAATTTAGATGCTCCAATTCTTCTTAAAATTCCCAAATCAGTTCTATAATCATCCCCTAAATAGCTATACTCAAAATTAATTTTATGTTTTCTCGACTCTCTAGTAATTCTAACCCCACCCGAAAACCCGTCTTCATTCTTGAGGGGACTAAATGAATTATATGCAAAAAATCTACCATTCCATAAATTTCCTTTTGATATTAAGTCATACTCCAGTCCAACAAGTCTATTATACGTGTCATTTTTATCAACGAAATCATAATCTTTTGTAATCTCCCTATTAACAAATAAAAACTTGATTGCTGAACTATTGAAAACTTTCTGATGAAGTGAAACTACAGTATTTAGATTTGAGGGTATCTCGTTGACTATATCGTCATCAGTAAGCATGCTCAATACNCCAATTTTCAAATTATTATTAATTTTTCCACTTAATCTTAGTCCANCTACAATTTTATTTTGAATTACGTCNCCATCTNGATTTCTTGANAGCCCTATTCTTCTTGTAAAAAAAGGATTAGTTGTTCTCACNGCTCCAAAATTTGAAAAAATATCTCTNTTCTGAAGGAAAAATTGTCTTTTTTCTGGCATTCTGATTTCGAACATAGTAAGATTAATAATTTCATTATCAACCTCAACTTGAGAAAAATCTGGATTCACTGTTAAATCAAGATTAAGTCCGGAGCTTATTGGAATTTTGACATCTCCTCCAACGGTCACATCATCAATAGTATTATCTAAAATTTTATCTTTTCCAGAAATAGCATTTAAATAAGGGATTAAATAAATTTTACTTTTTAATTTGGAAACTCCTTTTTCAAATTTTATTTTTCCCATGAAGGATAAATTAATTGGACTAAACGGTTGAGGTATTTTTGCCCAAGTTGTTCTTTGCTTTAGTTGAGTATCCATTCTGGTAAAATTGAATCTCCAAGAGTCTGAATCCTCTGGGTAGTGAAAGGTTGTGAATGGAATCTTAAATTCAGCCAAATAATAACCCGGATAAATTTTTCCATCAACCTCCCACATTCCATCCCAAGATCGGTTATAAACTTCTTCTCGACTTCCTGTTCCCATTACACCTCCATTGGAAATCAATGCATCAGCTCGAACACCAAGAGGGTTTGATCCAAAATGATATGCATTATTTCCATCGCTAAAAGTATCAAAAGCTAGGTTAAGTTTGTCAGCCGCTCTTCCACTAAAATCCCATCTCAATGATTGAATAACAAAATTATCATTCTTAGTAAATGCTTTACATAGTACATANATATANTTNTCATCATACAACATTTTAATAAATGTTTTGGATTCAAACTCATTTGTTACGGCTGGAAAACTTGTCCATTGAGTTTCGGCATATTCNGCTTCAGACCAAGCCAGATCATCGTCTATTCCATCTATTTTAATATCTTTTGAAATAAATTTTACTAAATACTCCTTTTGAATTTCTTGGGAATATGTATTGTAATTAACTAATACTAATAAGAATGATATTAATAGGTAATATCTAGTTTTCTTAATTATTGGCATAAATCAAATGTATTACAACTTAATTGGAGTAACAAATAGTATTTTTATATTTGCAAATTATTTAACTAATAAATTTTCAATTATTAATTCTATTCTAAGAAAACCTGACACNTTAGGTGCAATTGCTAGCGGCNTTTGTATTCTCCATTGCCTTTTGACACCTTTATTATTTGCTGCGCAAAGCCTTTCAATCAATAACATAGAGGGAGCTTCGATTTGGTGGAAGAACCTAGATTTCATATTCTTAATTATTTCTTTTTTTGCAATTTATCGCTCGACAAAACTCTCGACTAATNNACTAATTAAAATCTCATTTTGGATATTTTGGGTAATAATATTTTTTCTAATACTTAATGAAAAATTTTTGTGGTTTNAAATTGAAGAAATTTTTATTTTCACAACTGCTTCAACACTTATTTGTTTACATATCTACAATCTTAATTTTTGTCAATGTAAAACTGATGAATGCTGTGTTTCAAGTAATAAAGTTATTTGAATATAATTGTTAATTTACTTTTTAAAATAATTTTAAAATTCCCGATTTTTTNGTTAACATTAAATAATTAACTGACTGCAGTATGAAGCCATTTTTTTTACTTAATTCGTCAAATTTTTTTTCATCAAAATCATATTTAATATTGAGAGTCTCAACTGGGGCATTTATGTGTTATTTTCATGGCTGGTCAAAATTAATTAGTGATAGCGATCGTTGGAATAGATTAGGATTAACATTAACTCAATGGATAGGTTTTGAAAATTTNTCAACTCCATTAGGATTTATGGCAACTTTTGCNGAATCNATTGGTTCAATATTTATNGNTATAGGTCTGATGACNCGCCCNATGGCTTTTTTACTNTTTTTCACTATGCTTGTTGCNTCCGCGAAAAAACTTTCCCAAACAGGGTTTGGNGGAAGTGAGTTGCCATTGATTTATTTGATTATTAGTTTTTTTATATTATTCAATGGCTCCGGAAAATACAGTATAGATTACTTAATTAAGTCAAAATGGAAATAATAAATCCTAAAAATTTCTATTNGATTCTTTTAAATAAATATTTGCTTCTGATTCTTTAAATTTAGCTTTTTTACTATCCCAGTGAAGGGTTCTATTGGGAAAACGTCCAGCAATAACTCCCAAAAGAATTGTTTCTGTCAATCTTGCAGAATAGGAAAATGAAGCTGAAACCTNNTCAGTTCCCAAACAGGCATTNATAAACTGGTGATAATGTTTAGGAGCATCTCTCTCATAGTCATTTACCTCAACTCCAAGATCTCCATTTGGATCATAATGTTTTACATCGATANCTTGNTATTTTCCATTTACAATTAATCTTGGTCGTTCCATAAANTGAGGNAGTAATAATCGACCTTTTTCACCAATAAACATCGCACCCTGTAATGGTAGTTTATCNTTGTTAGGTAATCTGAGTTCATNATGATGTCTTGGAGATCCCTTTCCATCGTACCATATCCATTCTAATTCNTNAGTAGTGTATGAGGTNCCAGGGAAAATATATTTAACTATATTTTTTTCTGGGTAACCNTANCCGTTGGGTTTTCTACATTTATTTACAATANTTTTAGGAACATCTAAAGCGAGAGCATTATANGGTGTNTCAAAAATATGAACTCCCATATCNCCNAGTGTTCCACATCCAAAATCAACCAGTTTTCTCCAATTTCCAGGGTGATAAATTTTTTCTTTAAAAGGTCGTTTACTAGCAGTTCCTAACCACAAATTCCAATCTAAACTTGAAGGAACAGGATCCGATCCTTCAGGTTTTTTTCCATCATAACCCCAATTTTTTGGAGACCAAGCTCTTACCCTACTCACTTTACCAATAATGCCAGACTGTATTAAAAGAGTAGCTAATTTATAATCATAAAAAGAATGAACTTGAATTCCCATTTGAGTGGTCAATTTCTTCTCCTCAGAAATTTTTCTCATTTCTCTCAACTCAGAAACGGAATGAGCCAATGGTTTTTGACAATAAACCGCTTTATTATTTTTCATTGCCATAAGAGCAGCAGGTGCGTGAGTATGATCAGGAGTTGAAATTATTACTGCATCTATTTGATCAGACAGTTCACTTAACATTATGCGGTAATCTTTATATGTTTTTACATTTGGATATTTAACCTTCAACTTTAAAAGTGCATCAGAATCCACATCACAAAGACCAACTACTTCAACACTATTATGAGAACTTATTGCTTTAAGATCGTGAAATCCCATCCCTCCAACGCCAATATGCGCAGTCCTTATTTTTTTAAACGATTTTCCTTGAGATATCAATGTCCTAGGAAAAAGCATGGAGGAAGCTATAATTGCAGATGTTTTTAAAAAATCTCTTTTTTTCATAAGTTGAATTTTTTACAATTTTTTGATCTTAACATTTCTAAACCACAGGTTACTCCCGTGGTCCTGAAAGCCAATAAATCCAGTTTTGAATTTTGCATAATCTGGAGCATTACTCCATTTGCCTGAATTTCTTCTTTTATACCAATCCTCTGACCAAGGAACAAATGATAAAATTTTCCTGCCATTTAGCCAATGTTCTACACTTTCTGGGGTAAAAACAATCCTGCTACTATTCCATTCACCAACAGGATTTAATTTTTTTTCTAATGTATCAGGTATATGCATGGCATAATCCGCTCCAGTTTTTTGCCATTCTTTAAGCTTATAATTGTGAACCTCTTCATAATTTTCGTCATCAAGTAATTGATATTCAGGTGCAACTTCAGGTGGACCTCCATAACCCTCTTTTAAATGATAAAAAATACCACTATTTCCTCCTTTTGGAATTTTCCACTCTACATAAAGTTCAAAGTTATCAAACTCAGAAGCTCCGTATATAATATCTCTACTCCCCTTATAATCATAATCTTTTTCCATTATTTGATCAGTAGTAAATGTGAGAATACTATCAATAACCATCCAACCAGGTGGCATTTCATTTCCATTGTAAGCCCTCCATCCTTCAAGTGAGGTTCCATCAAATAAATTGATCCAATCAGATACGTTCTTTTTGGAATCACTTTTACAAGAAATTAAAAAGCATATTAAAAAAATTAAAAAAAAGTTTTTCATTGATATTTTAATTAATTATTCCAAGTGGATTTGTTGATTTCCATTTCCCCCGAGTAAAATCTGGGAATTGTTGAGGAGCTCCGTTTTGATCAACAGAACGTCCACTTAATTCTGTCACAGCACTCCAAAAAGCTCCTTCATAGACATTTTGATCGATTGGCATACCTTTCCTCAAAGATTCAATAATTCGATACCTCATGATTCCATCCATCCCTCCATGACCACTTCCAACAGATTTTTTGTTTAGCCTTTTATATAGAGGATGATCGAATTTATCATATACTCTTTTGAGCTGCTCTCCCTCGATCCATTGGTGATGATCTTTAGAAAGCCCATCAAATCCTCCCTCGAGAGCTATACGAGTGGGGAACCCTGCTAAAACTCCTTTTGTACCCTGAATCAAATTCAAACGCGAATAAGGTCTAGGACTGGTTTCATCCCATTGAACCAATATTGTTCTTCCTTTTAAAGTTTTAATGATTGAAGTATTCATGTCTCCATTCATGTAATCAAGTTGATTCCATTTATGGTTGTCTGGAAAGTTCTTTTTTGCATGAATAGCTCTTCCTAAAGCTGGTGTTGAATAAGAAATCAAACTTTTGAAGTTATCCTCCCCCCTAGCCAAACTCATATATTGCGCAACGGGACCTAGTCCATGAGTAGGATACAAGTTTCCTTTCCCATTTGCGTAATGTGGAGTTCGCCATGAACCAGTGCTTCGATTAACCTCATTCATTTGCCACCTTAACTCATGAATATAAGCCGCCTCAGCATGTAAAAAATCTCCAATTAGGCCATTTCGACACATATTCAAGTACATCAACTCTGTTCTTCCATAGTTAACATTTTCCATCATCATACAGTGTCTCTGAGTTCTCTCTGAGGTGTCAATAATTGACCAAAGATCTTTAATTGATGTCGCAAGTGGAACCTCTACAAATGCATGAGCTCCATTTTTCATCGATTCAATTGCCATTGGAGCATGATTTTTCCAATTAGTTGAAATAAATACAGCATCAGGTTTAACCTCATTTAACATGGCTTTCCATTTAATATCGGAGCCCCAGTAAGTCTGAATCTTAGGATGTTGATTAAAATTAGTTGAATGTTTAATGATTTTTATTTTATCATTTACATTATCCTCATAAAGGTCACTGATTGCAACAACTTCAGTTCCTTCCAGGCCAGATAAGTACTTTAAATGTCCTCCACCTCTTTTGCCAACACCGATAAAAGCAATTCTAACTTTGTCCAGTTTTGGGGCAATAAAATCCCCCATGTAATTTCCTCCTGAGCTTGGAACTTCAGTCTGAGAATCTTCGCAAGCTGGAATTAAGCCGCTTGTGGCAAAAGCAGCAGCTGACAAAGAAGTTTTTTTTAGAAAATTTCTTCTACTTGTATTTTTCATTAATATTGAGGTTTTTACTAATTAAAAATTAATTTAATATTCATAGGAACAATTTATTATCTTATTGACAAGCTCCTTGTTCCCATTTGCTAATTCCAAAAGACTCAGCAACACAATCGTTTGAGTAAGTCTTATTGTCACAACCACATACAGGAGCATACTCCTTAGTACAAGCAATACTTTTTTTCGGACCGACACAAACATTATCCATTTTTAAATTTTCATCGCATCCCATTGTAATAAATATTACCAGAAAAAAAATAAATGATATTTTCAATGACTCTGAATTTATAAAACTTTTAAAATTAAGTTTTTCCACCTAATTTTTTTATTGACCTTTAAAGTGCTGTCTCCAATCCCGTGCAATTGAAGTGCAATATAACCATCTGAAGTTAAGTNATCATATACATCAGCAATCATTACATCATTTATCCATGACTGAATATGATCTCCCTTAACGAGAACTTTAAAGTGATTCCATTCCAAAGGTTTAAANGCAGACTTAACCTTTTCATTTATTCCAGGAGTATGGAGAAATCCTCTTCCTCCCTCTTCATAGATGGCACCACTCCATGATCGGCTAGTAGGGTCAATTTCTATCTGATAGCCCCAGAACCTNCCAGCCATCCATGTACGTTTCATTATCAATTTATTTCCTTCCTTGTCAAAAAGCCCTCCCCATCTATCAGTGGAAGTCTGTTTCTTGTATATGTTACTCCTGATTTGAACGCCAGAGTTTAAAACTGTATCTAATTTAACATCGAATTCTAGAATAAAGTCCTGGTATTTTTTTTCTGTATGTAAAAATGTATTAGGCAAGTTATTGATAGACTCNGCAACAATACAGNCNTCTTCAACATAAAATNTACCACCTCCATAGTTGACCCATCCATCNAGNTTACTGGAATTAAATAGTTTAATCTCTTTCTCTTGACAAGCATTAAATAGGAATAGGATTATCAGTGAGTAAATATATTTCATTTGATCATTAATTGTTCTAGTTTAGATCCTTTCAAGTTTTAAAGGATAAGTTTTATTAGAGTTCCATTGAGGAACATAAATGTTTTCATCATTATCCAAACAAACATCGTGTGGATTAAAAAACGTCATATTATCATAAACAGGAGGAACCAATTTACCATCAAGATAATTGGGCTTATTGCCCCCAGGAAACGAAATAACCTTATTGTTTTTATCCAAAACTGCNATCATTCCNTCNTATGTATCCCAATTATTGGTTNTTATAACTGCAAAATAGATTAAATCANCNTTNATTACGGGTCTACAAATATAACATCCNGGTAATTTTATAGTTTCAATGTGNTNACCATCCATAGTAAATCGCTTAAATTCATTTGCACTTCTNGANGTAATNAAAAGNGTTGGGTTTTTACTGTCTCTTTTATCNACTGTAATACCGTGACAGCACTCAAANTTATCCTNGCCTTTACCATGTCCACCAAAATGTCGAATATAATTACCTTTTNAATCATATTGAATGATAAAATCCATTCCATAACCATCCGCAATNTAAATATCTCCATTNGGNGCTACAGCAGTTTCAGTAGGTTTAAATTTTTTTGAATTTTGATATTCAGGAATTTCAATGGGTTTATTAAAAGTCATTAATAATTCACCNTTTAAGGTAGTTTTACAAACCTTTCTGGATTTGGGGTCTGTGATAAACAANAACTCCTCTTCACCCTCNTNAANTAAAGTAAGCCCATGAGCTCCAGGATAATCTGTACCCCAAGCNTTTAAAATTTTTCCTGATCTGTCATAAATTAATATATTATTCTTAGGGTGAGTAGTAGTCATTATTAGNCTTTGATTTTTATCCATCACCATCTCATGACAGTCCTTAACTGGAAACTGACTGGGGTCTTGTATTCCCCAATTTTTATCAACTTTATATTTGTGAGCACCATGCCCAATAATTGGATTTTCGTCTCTTTTTCTAGATATAATTCCAAATATTGGCTGAGTTGAGCTGACTGCTAAACCTGATGCTAAAGCAGCTTTTTTAATAAAACTTCTTCTACTNTTCATTTTAGTCAAATTTGCTGTGGNAATTTCACTTTTGAGCAAAATTTACTGTTTGTTGTTTTTATAACAATATAACCATTTTTAAAGTATAATTAAAACCTCCAAGTTTATCTTGCTAATTTTAATAAGTCATTAAGAGTTCATATATTTCAGATGAAAATATAATAATATGAAACCAAACTTTTTACCTTTTGCTTTTCTCNTGGTACTNAATTCTTTTTGTCAAGAATGGCAACCTCTCGATGGAAAAATCATGAGCCGNTGGGCGAAGGAGGTAACTCCAGACAATGTCTGGCAGGAATACCCCAGACCACAATTTGANAGATCAACATGGAAAAATCTCAATGGAATGTGGGATTATGTAATACTTAAACCAAATCAACCAAAACCAAAAAGCTATGAGGGTAAGATTTTAGTTCCATTTAGTTTTGAATCTGCGTTATCAGGTGTAGGAAGAAGTATTACCCCAGAAGACAAAATGTGGTACAGAAAAAAATTCATCATACCTAGTGAATGGAAGGGTAAAAGGATTTTATTGAATTTTGAGGCCGTTGACCATGACACTAATGTATGGGTAAATGATATTTTTGTTGGGTCGCATANGGGAGGNTTTGATCGCTTTTCATTTGATATTACAACTTTCCTAAATGTTAGGGGAAACCAAACAATTGAGGTCTCTGTAAAAGATGGAACAAACTTAAGCCCTCAATTAAGAGGTAAGCAACATTTTAAACCTAGTGGTATTGTATATACCCCAGTTAGTGGAATATGGCAAACAGTTTGGTTGGAAGCTGTTTCAAATGAAGCTTATTTAGGTGAGGTAAAAATAACCACTGATATTGACAAAGGTATAGTAAAAATTACCCCATTTGGGCATGAGGCCCTTCGAAGTAGTTATAAAGTAAAAGCTTCAATTTATAAAAATAAATCAAAAATTGCTGAGGGATCAGTTTCTACCAATAAGTTAATTGAGCTAAAAATAAGAGAACCCAAATTATGGTCACCTGATAATCCAAATATTTATGATCTTAAACTAACTCTAACGAATCCTAAAGGGAAAATTATTGATCAGGTTGATAGCTATTTCGGGATGCGAAAAATTAGTCTTGGAGATCATAAAGGTGTTAAATACCTTTTTCTCAATAATAAACCCCTTTTTCATTATGGAACTTTGGACCAAGGCTGGTGGCCTGATGGACTTCTTACACCACCATCGGATGCAGCGATGCGTTACGACATCGAAATAACAAAGGCTATGGGATTCAACATGATTCGTAAACACGTTAAAATTGAGCCTGATCGTTGGTATTACCATTGTGATCATTTGGGAATTTTAGTTTGGCAAGACATGCCATCGGGAGGAAAAATGGTTGAAAAAATTAATGGACCTACAACAAATAAACGAGGAGATAAAAAATATTATACCAATTTACAGCATGTAGGCAGAACTGATGGTGATTTAAATAAAAATATTGCTGAATCTATTCAGTTTGAAACAGAGCTAAGGAAAATGATTAATATTCACTATAATTCACCAAGTATTGTTGTTTGGGTTCCATTTAACGAAGGGTGGGGTCAATACGACACTTGTAGAATTAGCGATTTAGTGAAAGCATTAGATTCTTCGAGATTAGTTATTCCTACAAGTGGATGGTCATTAAGAAACTGCGGTGATATTTATGACATACATACCTATGATGTTGATTTAAAAAAACCTCCCTACCACCAAGACAGAGCAACTGTTATTGGTGAATATGGTGGAATAGGATTGCCTATTAAAAAAAATCTTTGGAATCCTAACACTATTAACTGGGGATACCAAACATACAATTCTCAAAAGGAATTGATTGAGAGTTACGAATATAAATTCAATCAAATTCTTAAAATGAAAGAGATGCATGGGCTATCTGGTGCTGTTTATACTCAAACAACTGATGTCGAAGGAGAAGTTAATGGATTATTAACCTATGATAGAGAGGTAATTAAGATACCAACGGAGATCCTAAAAAATCTTCATTCACCTCTTTATAAAGAATCAAATTAGTTCAATTAATCCGATGAGAATGAAACAATTTTCTTTGATTTCCATTTTAATTTT
>NZOY01000051.1 GCA_002695445.1 Flavobacteriaceae bacterium | reverse complement strand
ATTTGGGACAGTACGTCATTATTATTCCTGAGATTGATGCTATGGTGGTTCGCTTAGGTCACCTTAAAGATGCCGAGTCAAGTCGTAAAGGTAAAAGCTATGGAGGTGAACCTTTTACTAAGGATATTTATCGTTATATTGACGGTGGACTTAAATTGATCGAAAACTTATGAGAGTTTAATTTCAAAGTTGTAAATATGGAAATTATTTAAATACTCTAAAATGTCTAAGTTCATCTATAAAGTTTTATCACTTTTTTTTCTTTTAATATTTGGGAAAGCTTCAATAGCTCAATCCATTGAAAATAAAAAAATTTCAGGCTTTAGACCCATTTGGTTTGAACTTAACCAAAAATATGAATATGGAGATAAATACTCTGGAGCCTTAGGTACCTATACAGCTAAGCACAGACCTTTAGCAATATACTCAACAGTGGTTAATAAAACTTTTTTTGTCTACGGGGGAACAAAAGACTATGACCAGAAACACCTTCTTTGTATGATTGGAGTCTATGATCATAACAGTGGTAAAGTATCTAGACCCACAGTTGTCTCAGATAAAATTGGTGTTGATGATCCCCATGATAATCCATCATTATTAATTGATGATGACGGCTTTATCTGGGTTTTTGTCAGTGGTAGGGGAAAAAAAAGACCTGGTTTTAAATACAAAAGTTTGGCACCTTATAATATTGAAGGATTTATCAAATTAACTGAGGAGGAAATGACTTATCCTCAACCTCTTAAAACCAAATTTGGGATTTTTAATTTTTTTACAAAATACTCTGGTATAAGGCAACTATATTTCGAAAAGTCTTATAATGGTCAACTATGGACTGATGACGAATTATTGGCCGCAATTCCAAATCAAGCTGGAGAAAAGTCAGGGCATTACCAAGTAAGTTCTAATTACAAAGGGGAAAAAGTAGGTACTTTTTTTAATCGTCACCCAAATGGTATAGTAGATAAGAGAACTGACTTATACTATATGGAAACTAGTGATTTTGGTAAAACATGGCAAACTGTAGATAAAAAAAAACTTAGCCTGCCAGTAACAAATTTAAATTCTCCAGCTAGGGTAGTTAACTATAATGACGCAAAAAAAAATATTTATCTAAAAGATATGGTATATGATAAAAATGGAAACCCCATATGTCTCTACCTTGAGAGTAATGGCCATCAGCCTGGTCCAAATAGTGCACCATACTTATGGAAAGTCACTTTATGGAATGGATTTGAATGGTTGACTTATAATATTACAACTTCAGACCATAATTATGATATGGGTAGTCTTTGGGTTGATGAAAATTTTTGGAGATTAGTTGCACCTGTCGGCATTCCCCCCCAAAAATGGGGAGTTGGCGGTGAAATAGAAATTTGGAGTTCTATTGACAAAGGTCATAATTGGAAAAAAGAAAAAGCTATAACTAAGAACAGTGATTTTAATCATTCGTATGTAAGAAAAGTTGTTGATGGAAAAGCACCATTTGTTTTTTTCTGGGCTGATGGAGACCCTCATGAGTTTTCCAAATCCCAATTGTATTTTGGTGACTTGAAAGGTAATGTTTTCCTCTTACCATATTCGATGAAAGATGATTTTGAAAAACCTGAACCAATAAGTTTCTTAAATATTAAGGATAAAAAACAGTGAATGGAATTAACCTTTAAATGAAATCAAACTCACCTTTATTANNTGTTGANAGCTTGACTATTTCCTCTAANAATANAGTACTTTTATCCGAGTTGAGCTTTTCTATTTTTCCAAATGAAATTGTAGCTATTGTAGGAGAATCTGGAAGTGGAAAATCGTTGACTGCACTTTCTATTGCNGGCCTATTATCAGATTCAAAACTGAAGGTTGAAAGCAAAAAATTGCAATTAGGAGAAAATGATTTATCTAAATTGTCGCAAAAGGATTGGGAATCTACTAGGGGCAAAAACATNGGAATGGTTTTTCAGGAGCCTCAGTCTAGTTTAAATCCAAGTATGCGATGTGGAATTCAAGTTATGGAACGATTGCAAAAATTTGAAAAAGGTGATAAAAAAACAAATATTGCTAAGGTTCTCTCTGCGTTTAATGAAGTCCAACTGCCTAACCCTGAAAGAGTTTTTAAGGCTTACCCTCATGAGCTTAGTGGGGGACAAAAACAAAGGGTTATGATTGTTATGGCATTGATTTGCAAACCTCAGTTATTGATTGCTGATGAACCAACTACTGCTTTGGATGTATCAGTTCAAAAAGAAATTTTAAGTTTAATCAAAGANCAANAGAAAATAAATAAAATGAGCATTTTATTTATTTCTCATGATTTAAGTTTGGTTTCCCAATTTGCAGATAGGGTTATTGTAATGCATCAGGGGAAATTAATTGAAACTGAAAAAACAGCTAAAATATTTAGACACCCTAAATTCCCTTATACCCGAGCCCTAATTTTTGCTCGACCTCAGCCTAATAAAAGATTAGAGCGATTACCTACTGTTGAAGATTTTACTTTAGTCAAAAAAAGTTTTAAGGTTGTAAGTAATAANTCTAGAAGAAAAAAGCATAAATTAATTTATTCTAATTCCCCTATTCTAGAGGTTTCAGGAATCAACAAAGAGTATTCCCCTGCTAAGAATTGGTTTAAAAAAAACAAAAGCTTTAGTGCAATTAAAAATCTGAGTTTCAAGCTNTTTCCAGGTGAGACTTTAGGTTTAGTAGGNGAGTCAGGNTGTGGAAAATCTACTTTGAGNCGTATTTTAGTTAATCTTGATATTCCTTCATCAGGAAAAGTTGTTTATCAGGGTAAANAGTTAAATAAATTAGCCCGTTCCAAACGCAGGGAAATTCAATTAGTTTTTCAAGATCCTTTTGCAGCTTTACATCCCTTGAAAACAGTTGTTAATGCTATTTCAGAACCCTTATTAGTTCATCGACTGGTTAATAATAAAAAGGAATGTTTAAAGATGGTAGAAGGATTGCTTGAAAAGGTAAATCTTGAAAGAGGATTTTTTAATAGATACCCACATGAACTTTCCGGGGGTCAGAGACAAAGAGTTGTTATTGCTCGAGCACTCGCTACTCAACCCAGATTATTGATTCTTGATGAAGCGGTAGCTGCTTTGGATATTTCTGTTCAAGCAAAAGTTTTGAATTTACTTAATGATCTTAAAAAAGAACTTGAGTTATCATACCTTTTTATATCTCATGATTTAAANGTAGTAAAATATATGTCAGACCGAATTGTTGTAATGAAAAAGGGAATTTTAGTCGAGGAGGGGGAGGCGGATGAACTGTATTATCATCCAAAAAATACTTACACAAAAAAAATGATTTCATCAATGCCAAATATTTAACTCTGAATGGAAAAAAAATTTAATTCATTGGTATGTTAATTTTATAATCGAAAAATAGTGTATCTCAAGGAGCAGGATTTGGGATTTCCTCATTTATAAAATCAATAGCGNTCAAGATATCATTAGACAATCTTACTTTATATGTTTCTATATTTTCCTTTAACTGATTTATAGTAGTTGCACCAATTATGTTGGAGGTAACAAATGATCGGTCGTTAACAAATGCGAGGGATAATTCTGTCAGAGTAAGNCCCACTTGGTTAGCAAGCTCATAGTACCGCTCAGTAGCTTCAAAAGATTTTTTACCACTATATCTTGCAAGCCTTTCAAATAGTGCTAAACGACTTTTCGGGGGCATTTTTCCATTTCTGTATTTCCCAGATAATACTCCAAATGCTAGAGGGGAATAAGCTAATAGGCCAATATTTTCACGATGACAAATTTCAGCACTTCCAATTTCAAAAAGACGATTGAGAAGGGAATAAGGATTTTGAACGGTAATCATTTTTGTAGCTGAGCTTTTAGANGCTCGAAGGAATCGCATTATCCCCCATGGATTTTCATTTGATAATCCAACATGTCTAATCTTTCCTTTTTTAATATTTTCTTCAAGTGTATCTATTACTAATTCAAAATTTTCAACCCAAGGATCATTAGGAGNAAATTTAAAATTCCGTTTACCAAAGGTATTGGTGATTCTTTCAGGCCAATGAAGCTGATAGAGATCTATATAGTCAGTATTCAATCGCTCTAAACTTTTATTTACAGCCTCGTTGATATGTTCTTTTTTAAAACTTAGGTTTTTTCGAATATGTTTAGTGTAATCTCCTGGTCCAGCTACTTTGGTAGCNAAAATTACTTTATTTCGAAGACCACTTTTCTTAAACCATGTGCCAATAATTTTTTCTGTTTCCCCTTGAGTTGATTTNTCTGCAGGAACAGGATAAAGTTCAGCAGTGTCAAAGAAATTAATTCCTTGATNATAGGCATACTCCATTTGCTCGTGACCATCAGCTTCTGTATTTTGTTTACCATATGTCATTGTGCCCAAGCATATTTTACTGACTTTAATGTCAGTACCTGGCAAAAAATTATAGTGCATAATGCTAATCGAGTGTATTAATGATTTGAGTTATTTTGTCTAGTTGCGGACTGAGTATGACTTCTATTCTTCGGTTAGCAGATCGCCCCTCTCTCGTTGAGTTAGGTGCAATTGGAAGGTATTCTCCTCTTCCAGCAGCAGTAAGATTTTGCGGGAGAATTTCTGGATTCTCAAGTAATATATTGACAATGGAGGTAGCTCGTTTAGTTGATAGATCCCAGTTGCCTTTAATTGAACCTCTTCCAGTGAANGGAACATTGTCTGTATGACCTTCGATCAAAATTGAAATATCTGGATTGTCTGNAAGAACNTCACCCAAGCTAGCTAACGCACTTTTCCCCTCAGTTTCAACATCCCAACTACCGGATTGAAATAGCAGCTTATTTTCCATGGAAACATATACTTTACCCTCACGAGCCTCAACGGATAGACCTTTACCCTCATAGTTTAAAAGGGCATTTGAAAGTNTTTCTTTAAGACCTTGCATCAATTCTTTTTGTTGACTAATTAATCTTTCAAGATCATCTACTCTAGTTATTTTNTCAGCAAGTTCATTTTCTCTCTCAGAGATTCGTTCCATTAGTTTTTCATTTTCTGATATCCGTACCCTCAGTGCACTCTCACTATTCTCCTTTAATAGTTCAAGTGAAGTTTTAAGNTTTTCAAGACNTTGCTTTTTAGCTCTNAAACTGTCATNTGTCAATGACAANCTTTTTTCTTGGGCTTTATATTTTTTATTCAATTNATCTAAATCATTTTTAATTTTTTCAATTGTTTTGGTCTGTTGGGTATAATTATTTTTAAGCAAAGCATAACGTGATTCAAGGTCATTAAAAATTCGGGTAGACACGCAGGAATTCATTGTTAAAATAAACAGTGCAAAGGTTATAATTCTATTCATATTAATTTAAATTTAATTCTAATCCTACTGGGCAATGATCTGAGTGACATGCATCTGGAAGCAGATATGATCGTTTGATATTATTTTTTAAATTTTCACTCACAAGATTATAATCAATACGCCAGCCCTTATTATTTTCTCGAGCGTTAGCGCGGTAACTCCACCAGCTGTAATTATTTGGTTTATCATTGAGATAGCGAAAAGAATCTATAAATCCNCGATTCATAAATTTATCAATCCACTTCCGTTCTTCAGGTAAAAAACCAGAGACATTTTTATTCCGAACAGGATCGTGTATATCGATGGCCTGGTGACAGATATTATAATCACCACAGATTACCAAATTGGGATATTTTTTTTTAAGATTATCAATATAGTTCTGAAATTCATCCATGAATTTAAATTTGTAGCTTAATCTATTAATATTCGTTCCTGATGGTAAGTAAAGGCTAATAACTGACACTGCTTTAAAATCTACTCTAATTACCCTACCTTCAAAATCTATATGCTCTATTCCAGTTCCCTTGTTAACATTGAGCACTTTTTCTTTTGTTAAAATCGCCACACCGCTATATCCTTTTTTTTGTGCAGAGTGCCAATAATGCTTATAACCTAAATCATCAAAAACAGATGTATCTACTTGATTAGCCATAGCTTTAGTCTCCTGTATACAAAGGACATCAGGAGCAGCTTGTTTAAGCCAATCTGCTAAGCCTTTTTTAAGCGCCGCCCTAATTCCATTTACATTATAAGATATAATCTTCAATAGAATGTTTTTTCACAAAATTAAAAAATTGAATTTTGAAAAATAGCTTAAAAAGCGCCTTCGGGGCATAAGATTTTAAAGCTTTTTCAACAATTCACTCAAAGATAGCTTTGACTTAAGTATTTTACTTAATGATTTGATTGCAATTCTTTGCTGGTTCATTGAATCACGTTCTCTAATTGTAACCATTTCATCTTCAAGTGTTTGATGGTCAACTGTCACACAATATGGTGTACCAATCGCATCCTGTCTTCTGTAACGCCTACCAACTGCATCTTTTTCGTCATAAGCAACATCGAAATCCCATTTGAGATCATCAATTATCTTTTTTGCGATATTTGGTAAACCATCTTTTTTTACAAGTGGTAAAATTGCCAATTTAATTGGAGCTAATATAGGAGGAATTTTTAGTAAGATTCTCGTAGAACCGTTTTCAAGTATTTCCTCCGTAAATGCCATTGAAAAGACTGCTAAAAACATCCTATCAAGTCCAATAGANGTTTCAATCACATACGGAACATAACTTTCATTTCTTTCGGGATCAAAATATTGAAGTTTTTTTCCAGTGAATTTTTCATGATTACCAAGGTCAAAATCTGTTCTTGAGTGAATACCCTCTAATTCTTTAAATCCAAAAGGAAATTGGAATTCAATGTCAGTGGCNGCATCTGCATAATGAGCCAATTTTTCATGGTCATGGAAACGGTAATTAAGTTCTCCAAGCCCTAAATTATAGTGCCACTTTAGTCGTTTTTCTTTCCAATATTCATACCATTGTTTTTGAGTACCTGGAGGAATAAAAAATTGCATTTCCATCTGTTCAAACTCTCTCATTCGAAAGACAAATTGCCGGGCAACAATTTCATTTCTAAAAGCTTTGCCTGTTTGTGCAATTCCAAAAGGGAGTTTCATTCTCCCTGATTTTTGAACATTAAGAAAATTAACAAAAATTCCTTGTGCGGTTTCAGGACGCAAAAATAAATCCAATGCTGTATCAACAGATGCACCAAGTTTGGTGCCAAACATCAGATTAAACTGTTTTACATCTGTCCAGTTTCTGGAACCAGATTCAGGACAGGTGATATTTAAATCCTCTATTAAAGCCTTTATATCAGAAAGGTCGTCTTTTTCTAAGGATTTACCCATTCGTTTGAGAATATTATCTGCTTTAGAACGGTATTCTAATATTCTTGGGTTATTTGATACAAACTCCTCCTTATTGAAACTTTCTCCAAATCTTTTGGAGGCTTTGGAAATTTCTTTGTTAATCTTAGTTTCAATTTTTGAAACATAATCTTCTATTAATACGTCCGCCCGATATCTTTTTTTTGAATCCTTATTATCAATTAATGGGTCATTAAAAGCGTCTACATGCCCAGATGCTTTCCATGTAGTAGGATGCATGAAGATTGCTGAGTCTATACCAACAATATTTTCATTCAACTGAATCATCGCTTTCCACCAATACTCTCTGATATTATTTTTTAATGCGACCCCATTTTGGCCATAGTCATAAACTGCACTTAAACCATCATATATTTCACTGGAGGGAAAGATAAACCCATACTCTTTGGCATGGGAAATTACCTTTTTAAAGCTATCTAATTGCTTAGTCATGGAGTAAAAATAAGTTTTTTTCGTGTTTTAAATGGTGTCGAATCTTCATCAATTAAATATTTGGATTTATAAAATTTACTTTTTGCAGTTCAAATTCAGCTATCAGCTAGATCATTGTTCAATTAACTACTAAGATATCTTCAATATATTATTATAATTTTGCAGAAATGGTTCAGTGTATGAATAGATTTGGAATTTACTTTTTAATTTCCTTTGTATTAGTTTCATCGTTTCAATGCGCTAGAAGAAGTTTACCCACAGGAGGATTCAAAGACACATTACCTCCTAATGTAGTTAATACTTCTCCAAAAATGAATACTGTTTTTTTTGACAAAGAAAAAATTACAATCACTTTTGATGAGTACATTAAATTAGTTGACCTTAATAAGCAATTGATTATTTCTCCTCCCCTTGAGCCCAATAAATATAAGGTAAAGCCACAAGGAACCGTTTCTAAAAAAATTCAAATTGAATTGTTAGACTCTCTACTTGAAAATACTACNTATACTTTCAATTTTGGAGAAAGTATAATTGATAATAATGAAGGAAATTTGCTTCCTTTTTTCAACTATGCAATTTCAACAGGTGCAATCATAGATTCACTAGAAATAAAAGGAAAAATAACTGATTCATATGAAAGAATAACTGATTCCTATACTTCAGTATATCTCTATCCAATAGATAGCACATATACAGACTCAACTATTTTTTTGAAAAAGCCTTTTTATGCTACTAGTACACTCGACTCAACAGTATACAATTTTAGAAATCTTCGTCCTGATAAATATCAAATAGTAGCAATCAAAGATATTTCGGGAAATTATATATTTGACCAAAGTGTTGATAAAATTGGTTTCATAGAGGAACCTATTACTCTTCCTGGTGATAGTGTAATAAATTTCAGGATTTTTAAAGAAGTGCCAAATTTATATTGGTCTCGCCCCTTTTTTATCAATAAAAATAAAATTGGTTTTGGTTATTTCGGTAAACCTGAACCCTCAGCAATTAAGGTTCAAAGTAAAGTCCCAAGGAATTTTAGATACATAATAAATAAAGATAGGGAAACTGATACTTTAAATTTTTGGTTTAGAGGTTCAATGATTGATTCAATTAAATTTGGTATCGAAGAAAAAGACACCACTAAAACTTATACTATACAAATAAAGGATATAAAACCTGACTCCCTAGTTATAAGTTCTGTCACTAAAAACTCAATAGAATTAATTGATAGTTTTAAAATTAAATCTTCTTTACCTATTGTAAAGGTTAACATGGATTTAATAAATATCGTTGGATTGGATTCATTGGAAGTTCAATTTGAAGCATTCCTTAACAAGAATTATGACGAGCTTGCATTAACTTTTGATGCTTTACCTAATGATAACTATAAAATTGAATTTCTTCCCGATGCAATGGTAGATTTTTGGGGACAAACTCACGACACCTTGAGATATTCTGTTAAAACACGACCTATATCAGATTATGGAAATCTTTACTTACAAATATTAAGGGAAGACAAATCTCCATTTATTTTGGAGTTGGTTGATCTAAAGGGTAAAGTACTAAGGAGATATGATAAATTTAATGATTCTGATTATTATGAATTCAAATACTTACTGCCGGGGAAATATTTATTTCGCTATATAAGAGATAAAAATGGAAACAAAAAATGGGATACAGGGAACTACTTGAAGAAAATTCAACCTGAAATTGTCTATTATTCAACAGATACAATTGATTTAAGAGCAAATTGGGATATTAATCAACAGTTAAGAATTCCCTCAGAAATAATTCCAATTTCAATTGGAAATATAAATAAATAGTATATTTAAACAAAAACTAATGGGTGTAGGAAATATAGTTATAGCATCCGCTTTAATATGTATAGTTTTGGGCATATTAGCAGTTGTAAAATCAAGGCTTTAATAAGGCTTAAATTAATTTATAAAAGAAATCAATCTTTGATGGGGATTGTACTTTATGATTGTAAATAATAGTTTTTAATCATTAGATTAAATAAATCATAATTAAATCTGTTTTTTATTAAAGTCGGTTTATAAAACTTCCAAGTGAGTCTTTAAAATGAAACCCCTCCAGCCTTCTAAGTTTGTTTAATTTTTGGTGGGAGTCAAGGCCCCATAATAAAAATTCCATAACAAAATATCGATCTTTTTCATCCAGATCATTGAAGTATTTTTTTACAACTTTAGCCAATCCAGGCACCTCATCCAATGTGTTTTTATAGTTTTTTTCAATTAGGTCATCCTCCAAAAAAAGCTCATTGTCTTTGAAAAACCATTCCAATATTTCGTCATATGGTGAAACCTGATTTGGCTTTTCTAATTTTTCAATTTTAGGAAAATATTTTGGGAATAATGTCTTAATTGACATTGAAATTAAATGAAAGGAAACTTCATTTGCTCCCTCTTGCTCCCCTTCATATACTAATTCNATTTTTCCGTTTATCGCNGGTATTACACCCAAAAAATCAGTCATTCTAATNGAGGTTTTTTTATCTTGNGATATNAGNAAACGCCTTTCAGCTGTNCTATATAAATTTTCAAAAGCTGTAATACTCATTCGCGCACTTACTCCACTTTTNGCATCAACATATTCACTTTTTCTCGCNTCAAAACCGATTTGCTCTATNAGGTCTTTAGCAAGTTCAGGTAAATGAATTAAATTTGCTTTTTCAATACTTATTTTNGCTTCTTGTTCAGTTATTTTTTTGGCGATAGATAAATTNTGAGGGTAGTGAGTTAATATTTGAGAGCCAATTCTATCTTTAAGAGGGGTTACAATACTTCCCCTGTTTGTGTAATCCTCAGGGTTAGCTGTNAATATAAATTGTATTTCAAGAGGTAACCTTAATTTAAAACCTCTTATTTGAATTTCTTTTTCTTGTAAAATGGAAAAGAGTGCTACTTGAATTCGTGCTTGAAGATCAGGTAACTCATTGAGAACAAAAATACATCGGTGAGCCCTTGGAATCATCCCAAAATGTATGACTTTTTCATCTGCGTAAGTAAGTTTAAGTGTAGCCGCTTTTATAGGATCAACATCTCCAATTAAATCTGCNACTGTTACATCTGGTGTGGATAATTTCTCGAAAAAACGTTCCTCTCTATGCATCCATTTTATTGGGGTATTNCCACCTTTNTCAGNAATTAATTCCTTGGCAAATCTAGATATTGGATGAAGAGGATCATCGTTAATTTCAGACCCAACTACTACTGGAACCCACTCATCAAGTAAGCTAGTCATTTTTCTAGCCAATCGGGTTTTGGCTTGCCCTCTCAATCCTAGTAAATTGATATTGTGACCTGAGAGAATTGCTCTTTCAAAATCAGGAATAACAGTATTGTCATAACCAATCAGCCCTTCAAAGGTGGTTTCACCACTTTTAATCTTCGCTTTTAAATTATCAGCAAGTTCTTTTTGAATTTTTTTGGGTTCATAACCAGAAGTTTTTAACTCTTTTAGTGTAAAGATTTTAGGGTGCTCCATTTCTATCCAAATCGTTTTTTTCTATTTTTTTCATAATCTTCAAAAATCATTTCACCCAGATTGTTAAGTCCTGTATAAAAAGCTTTTCCTTGATTTGCTTTGGTAAATTCTTGAACAAATTGTTTTAGATAAGGATCTGAAGCAATCATAAAAGTGGTAATCGGTGTTTTAAGTTTTTTGGCTTGACGAGCCATTAAATAACATTTATCAACTATATCAGGATCAAGACCAACACTGTTTTTNTAGTAGCTACCGTCTTTTAATTTCAAACAACTAGGTTTNCCATCAGTAATCATAAAAATCTGTTTGTTGGTGTTACGTTTTCTTCTTAGTATATCCAATGCCAATTGAAGACCTGCGACAGTATTTGTATGATATGGTCCTACTTGTAGGTAGGGTAATTCCTTAATAGATATTGGCCGTGCATCATTTCCAAAAACCAAAACATCAAGTGTGTCCTTAGGATATCTTGTTGTAATGAACTCAGCTAGTGCCATGGCAACTTTTTTTGCTGGAGTGATTCGATCTTCTCCATATAAAATCATACTGTGGCTAATATCTATCATCAAAACTGTACTCATCTGAGATTTATGNAAATTTTTTTCAACTACTAAATCCTCNTCTGATATTAGTAAGTCATTAATTCCTGAACTTATTTGAGCATTTTTGATACTTTCGGTGAGCACAATATTTTCTATTGGATCTCCAAACTGAAACCCGGTCAATTCTCCTGAAATTTCATGCCCTACTCCATTGTATTTAGTGTTGTGATTCCCAGAACCAGATCGCTTTAATTTCCCAAAAATTTNTTTTANGGCGTATTCTCTTAAAATTTTTTCTGTTTTAGCTGTAATACCCATCGATTGTTGACTNCCATCAGGTTTGATTTCTGCTTTAATGTAACCTTTGTCCAGTAAATCTTTAATAAAATCGTCGATCGTATAACTTTCATCTGTGAGTTGATATTCCTTGTCTAATTCTCTTAACCATTCAATTGCTTCATCAAAATCACCAGAAGTATGTGTAATTAACTCCTTGAAAATTTCAAATAGCTTCTCAAAAGGTGATACGTTGGTAGGCTTTGGCTTTTTGAATAAAAGGCCTGTCCTTAAATCGGATAAATTCATATTTATTATTGAATAATAAACTAATCAAAGATAACCTAAAAATGAACCAATAAAAAGAGATTAAGCTTGAGAATTTATAGGGATCTAATATATTCTTCAAGAATTGCGATACCTTCTTTATGAATTGTTCTCCTCCCTATTTCAGGCATCATTATTCCGGGATCAATACTGTTATATCGATAAATCATAATTGATTCTTGAGGCGAACCGGGAACAATACTAAATTTTAGGTTTCCAGACCCTTTACCCGCTGCAATAGGGGGTTTATATATCCCTCTTCTTCTATCATTCGTTTCGTAATAAGTAAGATTAAGTCCAGAATTTTTAGCTGGACCTAAATCATTGTGGCAATGAGCACAGTTAATATGTAAGTAGGCCTTGGCTCTATCTTCAATATTTCCAGATTTTTTTTCATTCCAAATAGCAAACTTAGGGCGGTCCTCTTTTTTTGGGAGGCCTAATAAAATATTTTGCTGAGAAAAATACTCTAACTGGTCATGTACCATACCATTGTAAATATTTTTTCGATTTAATTGACCGGCGATTGGCCCAATTGGAGTAATTTTTTTATCTAACAAATGACAACTTTTACATTGGGTTTGATTTGGAATAATATAGTTCAGATTTTGATTTTTTCCCTCGTGGTCTTTCCAACTTACTTGGGTTTCACCTCCAATAATATTTAGATGAGCTTCAGTTTGTTCTTTATTCCAGACATAAGAAAGAGTTTTCCAATTTTCATTCTTTTCTTTAATTAAAAGTCTGGTTTCGATTATTTGTCTTCCTGCCTCAGGCTTTCTAAAGTCATTTGGGTAGTAAAAATTTTTGATTATTATACTTCCTTCGTCAAAATGTAAAACTTCTTTTTCTCTGTATGTCATTTTTTTACCTTCTGGAAGGTAGATAAATCTTTTTTTAAACGAATAGTCAGAAAAAAGTGAATTGTTTAGTCCATATAAATAAACATTTTTGGAGGGGATTAGATCAGATAACTTGCCATCAAAAAAGGAATAATCCGAAAGTTTAGAAACTTCATTTGAGACAATATTAGATATTATTGTTTTAGAAACCACTTTCCTGGCCTTGGGTACTGAGTTTTTTCTTTCAATAGATTGGCAACCAAAAATAATAATGATTAAAAAAAGAGAGTAGTAATTTAACGAAATCATAGAACCTTAAAATTCAATATCACATTCATAACCATTAAGCTCATTTGAAAATTTTTCAAAATCATTTGCAGCATCCATTACAACAAAGTTAATCTTTCCATTATTTTTAACACAAATTTTATAATCTGGACTAATAGTCCTGTCTTTAAGATAGAAGTCCCTTGGTAAAATCCCGTCATACGCTACATCCGGAATTTTTAGTCCATTTTTCATAACCCAAAGTAATCCAAAGTCGTTATCTAAAGCAGGAATATAATGTATATTTTTAAATTTGTTGTCATGGATGGTAACCTTACCAGGATAGGCACTGTACTTAATATCATCCTTATAGTCATGATCAACTTGTCTTAGACCATTTCTAAGTACTTTTTTCTTTTTCTTTTTTTTCTCTTTAGGGGGAACATATATTTCGTAACTTACAATTGAGGCGTTGCTCGTTTTGTGGTTTTCAATTTTATTATTAAAAATAGCTACCTCTTTAGTAGCCATTACTATAACCCCTGTTCCTCTGGGAACTGTGCTTACAATTGATCCTTTAACCCCAAAGTTTCTTATGTTATTGTCATAAATATGGTTGTTAAAGGCTTTTACATTTTCCCCATATACTGTTAAATGTGGAAGATTAAAAATTAAGAGTCCACCAGTGTTATGGAAAATTTCATTATCGTAAATTTCAACTTGACTGCTGTTTTCACTTTCAACACCCGCAACATTGAAATAAGCTTTATTGTTACGAATTATTACATTTTTTGATTGCCCAACATAAATACCTGCATCTGAGGATCCAATAGCTTCACAGCCCTCAATAATTAGGTTGGTGCACAAGACAGGGTAGAGTGCATAAGCACCATTTTCTGTTGAGACTTTACCTGTCCAAGCTGAGCGAATATTTCTCATAATAACACTATCTGAATCGGTGATTTTTAAGTTGTCTCCTGCAGCATCTTCGATTGACAAGTTTTCTATTGTAATATTATGGCAATTTGAAATTCTAATACCCTCAGCACCTTGTTTTTGCCCCTTGAAAGAAAGTACTGTTTTTTCAATTCCAGCCCCTCTGATAGTAATATTTTTTTTACCATCCATAATTAGTGATTGAGAAAATAAATAGTGTCCCTCTGGTAGTTTAATTATACTGCTATCTTTTGCCATAATAAAGGCTTCAAGAATTGGAATCTCCATATCCAAATAATCTCGTGCTGGATTGTAAGAAGGCATAGAAGGAGTCTTAATTTCCCAATAAAGAAATGC
>NZOY01000050.1 GCA_002695445.1 Flavobacteriaceae bacterium | reverse complement strand
TAATAATTTTTCATTTATTAATTACAACAACCTCAAATGCACTTGTAGTTTTTCCAGTTACTTTTTTGGGATATAAACTTACATGGGCTGCATTTGTTTTCCCCCTTGTAGTTGTTGCAACCGATTTAACTGTCAGACTACTTGGAAAAAAAATAGCTCAAAAGACAATAACATACACTTATCCTCTAGCTATAATTTTCTCCATTTTGGTAGTTTTCATTGAAAAAGATTCTTTAAACATTGCTATTAGGGTCGGATTTGCTAGTGCAACTTCTTATGCTTTAGGAATTGTAATTGATATTTTTGCATTCCAACAGATTCGTAATAATTATAAGGCATGGTGGATTGCGCCCAGTTTATCTACTGTTATTTCAAACTTTATCGACACATACACATTTTTCTTTACTGCTTTTTATAATTCAAAAGATATGTTTATGTCTGAAAATTGGACCGAAATAGCTTTTAATCAGACCATAATTAAAATCTTTATTGGGATTTTATTTTTTCTACCAGTTTATGGTTTTTTGTTGAAAATAATCTTGAAATTTTACAATAAAAATTAACATCTGTTTATGTGTATGAACTTAATTATTTAATGAATATATTTTTTAATTTTAATAATATTAATATTTCAACTTTTAAATTAGCTTTTTTATGGTTTATAAAAATAAAACAGAATCTAAAATTTTCTCATTTCGATTTGCTCTTCTAACTATTTGTATATTTATTTTTAAACCAGTCCTGAGTCAAGAACTAGAAAAGTCAGTTTCAAAAGTTGAAAATAAAGTGATTGAGTGGAGACACCACATTCATCAAAACCCCGAACTTTCAAATAGAGAATTCAAAACTGCTGAGTTGGTTGCAGATCATTTAAAGAGTTTGGGGATAAAAGTAATAACTGGAGTAGCACACACGGGTGTTGTAGGAATTTTGAAAGGCAATAAACCGGGGAAAGTTGTTGCTCTGAGGGCCGACATGGACGCACTGCCAGTAACAGAGAGAAATAATCTTCCTTACAAATCTAATGTGGTTTCTGAATACAATGGAAAAAAAACTGGAGTAATGCATGCCTGTGGTCACGATACGCATGTTGCAATTTTGATGGGAGTTGCTGAAGTTTTATCAGAAAATAAAAATTTCTCNGGAACTGTAAAATTTATTTTTCAACCTGCAGAAGAAGGTTATCCTGANGGAGAAACNGGTGGTGCTTCNTTAATGGTNGAAGAAGGAGTATTAAAAAACCCTGANGTGGATGCAATTTTTGGATTACATATTAGCTCTGGTCTTCATGTTGGAAAAATTGAATANAAACCTGGGGGAGCTATGGCNTCTTCTCAAAGGTTTGTTATTGATGTTATAGGAAAACAGTCTCATGGTTCATCNCCATGGATGGGTGTTGATCCAATTGTTGTTTCTGCCCAAATAATAAATGGTTTACAAACTATCATAAGTAGAAATAGCGAACTGACTAAAGAAGGTGCAGTTGTTTCAGTAGGTTCGATCCATTCTGGAATAAGATTTAATATTATTCCAGAAAGTGCGCAGATGATAGGGACAATTAGAACACTAGATAAGGGGATGAAAGAATTAATTAATAAAAGAATGTCAGAGCTNGTTGAAAANATNTCCANNGCTTATGGTGCTTCTGCAAAGTTAAAAATTACAGAAGGAGCNGCNATAACCTANAATGATCCTGCTTTNACNGAAAAAATGCTTCCTACTTTAANGAGAGTAGCTGGTGAAAAAAATGTNATTTTGTCAAAAGCACAAACNGGGGCTGAGGATTTCTCTTANTTTCAAGAAAAANTACCNGGTTTATANNTTTTCCTNGGAGGNACTCCTACATCNGTTNNNGAAAAAGANGCACCNTCTCATCACACNCCAGANTTTTATGTTGATGATAGCGCATTAATTCTNGGNGTGAANNNNATGAGTAACNTAGCNCTGGANTTTTTGAAAAATTAGAGAATCACTAATTTNGTCTTTTTAGAATTTTAATAGAGTTTAAATTTATTGTTTTGTATTTTTAAATATGGTTAGAAAAATTGTTTTAATTCTTTTATTTTTTATATACTCAATTGAAAAATCTCACTCCCAAGATTATTTTCCTGAAAATGCTGGTGTGAAAACATCTAATCAACCCTACAACGTTTTTGTTAATGCCTCGATAATAGTTTCTCCAGGTAAAAAAATAGAAAAAGGAATTTTGATTGAAAGAGATGGTTTTGTTGTTGAAGTAGGAAAGAATATTGAAATACCAAAAAATTCAATTATACATGATAAAACAGGACAATATATTTACCCTTCTTTTATTGACTTGTATTCTAATTTTGGAATAAAAAAAGCAGAAAGATCCTCAAGAATAGGACGAAGTTCGCAGTACAATCCTAACAGAAAAGGATTTTATTGGAATGATCACATTTTAAGCGATTACAACTCTATTAATGACTATAGTTATAATCATGTCAAATCAAAAAAATTAAGAGAAGCTGGATTTGGAATCGTTAATATTCATCGCGAAAATGGAATTCATAGAGGAACAGGTTCATTGATTGCTCTTAGTGACAGGCATACAGATAACTATAGAATTATTAAAAGTAAGTCAACAGAATTTTATTCTTTTAAAAAAAGTATAAATTCTGCACAGTCTTACCCTACCTCTATTATGGGTGCTATGGCTCTTTTAAGACAGTTTTTTTTGGATATCAAATGGTATGAGCAAAAAAAATCCAATTCCAAGGATATCTCAATCGAAGCAGCCATTCAAAACAAAAATTTACCTAAAATTTTTGATAGCGGAGGAAGACTTAATTTAATGCGAGCACTTAAAATTGCAAGTGAGACAAATCAGAGATTTGTTGTAGTTGGTTCTGGACTTGAATATTTAGATCACAAGAGAATTAAATCATACGGTAACACTATNGTTGTCCCTATTAATTTTCCAAAACCTTATGANGTATCTGATTCTGAATTGAATGNAAAACTCTCTTTAAAACACTTAAANGAATGGAATCAGGCTCCATCTAATCTATCTGTTTTAGAANAAAATGGAGTTGATTTTGCCATAACCTCCAAGGGTCATGAAAATGGTTCTGATTTTATTCAAAATGTAAAAAAAGCGGTAGCTTACGGTTTATCTGAAAAAACAGCACTGATGTCGCTTACAAAAATTCCTGCAAAGGTTCTTAAAATGAACCAAAAAATAGGTGAATTAAAAAAAGGATTTTATGCGAATTTTCTTGTTACATCNGGACCTATTTTTAAAGAAGAAAGTGTTATCTACGAAAATTGGGTTATTGGAAANCANTATNTATTAACCCCAAATGATGTAGTTTTGAATTTGGATATTTCAGATGAAGATTTATTAGAATATTTAGAAAAGGCAGAAAGTGCTGGATATTCAATTGAAGAGTTAAAAAAAATTGCCAAATTTAATGGATTATCTACTGGGGAAATAAAAATACTAGGGGATAGACTTTCTAATGCAAAAAGAGAACTTGAATTAAAAGATGAAGTTCTTAATAAAATTGAACCAAAGAAAAAATTTCCGGTTTTACCCGTTACTTTTCCAAACACAGCCTATGGTTTTAAAGAATTGCCAAAATATTCAAACATAGTTTTTAAGAACGTGACAGCTTGGACAAATGAAGAGGAAGGAATTTTGAAAAATATAGATGTTTTAATNACAAANGGAAAAATAAAAAAAATCAACAAAAATATAGAAACCCCAAAAACCCATTTTGAANTAGATTGTACCGGTAAGCATTTGACAGCNGGCATAATTGATGAACATTCACATATTGCCGCTTCCTCAATAAACGAAGCTGGTCAAAACTCATCNGCAGAGGTATCCATTGAAGATGTGATTGAACCTAATGACATATCAATTTTTAGAAGTTTAGCTGGTGGGGTAACTACAGCCCAAATTTTACATGGTTCTGCAAATCCTATTGGAGGCCGCTCCGCTATTATTAAACTCAGGTGGGGGGAATCTGACGAAAAAATGATTTTCAAAAACTCAGATAAATTTATAAAGTTTGCTCTGGGTGAAAATGTAAAACAATCCAACTGGGGGAGTTATTCTAGGTTTCCTCAAACTAGAATGGGAGTAGAGCAAGTTTTTGTTGATTACTTTAATAGGGCATTAGAATACGGAGAAAAATGGAAAAATTATAACTCTCTATCGAAAAAAGAGAAGACATTTAAAGAAAAGCCTAGGAAAGACATTGAAATGGACGTTTTATTAGAAATTTTAAATGGGAAAAGATTTATTACATGCCATTCATATGTTCAAAGTGAGATTAANATGCTAATGAAAGTTGCTGAAAATTTTGGNNTTCGTATTAATACATTCACTCATATTTTGGAAGGGTACAAATTGGCAGAAAAGATGTTTCATCATGGAGTTGGTGGTTCAACCTTTTCAGATTGGTGGGCTTATAAATATGAAGTTATTGATGCCATACCTTATAATGGACCAATTATGACTGAAGCAGGAGTTGTAGTTGCTTATAATTCAGATTCATCGGAGGTTATTAGAAGACTAAATCAAGAGGCTGCTAAAGCNGTGAAATATGGTGGCTTAAGTGAGGAGGAGGCTTGGAAGTATGTTACATTAAATCCAGCAAAGCTATTACACATAGATGACAGAGTTGGGAGTTTAAAAGAAGGTAAAGATGCTGATTTAGTCTTATGGTCAGACAACCCACTGTCGATTTATGCTAGTGCTGAAAAAACTTTTATAGATGGAAAGATATATTATGATAGTAGCAAAATTCCATCAATTATANAGGAAATAAAAAATNAAAAAAATAAAATTATTAATCAAATGATGTTGGCAACTAATGGAGGTCAGAAGCTACAACCANTTGTCTCTAANTCAAATAAAGAGTTTACTTGTGAAACAGTAGACAAATAAAAATGAAGAAAACATTTATCCTTTTTTTTATTTCTCAATTCCTGGTTATTGGACAACAAACTCCAGGTACTGTTCAGCATGAAAGTATATTAATAGAAAACGCTGTCATTCACATAGGAGATGGTTCAATTATTGAAAAAGGCTATGTTGGATTTCAGGATGGAAAAATTAAATATGTCGGAGAAACTAAACCTAAAAATAAATATGAAAAATCAATTAATACAAATGGATCTCATCTTTATCCAGGACTTATTGCATTAAATTCAACTTTGGGGTTGGCTGAAATTGACGCGGTTAGGGCAACTAGAGATTATGATGAAATAGGTTTTTTTTTACCACACATTAGTTCATCCATAGCTTACAANGCAGAGTCCAAGGTAGTAGAGAGTATGAGAATGAACGGTGTTCTCATCGCGCAAACAACACCAAGNGGAGGCGTTATAAGTGGAAAATCTTCTGTAATGCAGCTTGACGCATGGAATTGGGAAGATGCCCTAATTNTAAAAAATGTCGGCATACATTTAAATTGGCCTTCACCATACACATCTAAAANATTTAGTTCTGGAGAAAGAACTATCGAAAAAAATAAAAATTACATTAAGAAGGTAAAAGAAATAAAAGATTTTTTTACNAGCTCAAAGTCTTATTTACCAAATCCAAATCCAATAAATCTTGAATACGAGGCAATGAGAAATTTGTTTAATGGCGGTGAAACAATTTTTCTTCACGCAAATTCATCTAAACAAATCAAAGATGGAATAGTTTTTTTAAGCTCCCTCAAAATTAAAAATATTGTATTGGTAGGAGGAATATATAGTTTTAAACAGATAGATTTATTAATTAAAAATAAAATNCCTGTAGTACTAAANCATCCACACAATTTACCTTCTTTGATTGATGAAGATCCAAAAATTAGATTTCGAANTGCAAAAAAACTAATTGACTCANAACTCTTAGTCTCAATAGATGTGACTGGAGATATGGAAAGGATGAATTCTAGAAACCTTCCCTTCTACGCGGGAAGCTTTTCGGCATATGGCGTGGAAAAAGAAAGTGCTTTAAGTATGATAACTCTAAATGCAGCTAAAATTTTAGGAATTAGTAAAAATTATGGTTCAATAAAAGTAGACAAAAGTGCTACATTTTTTATTTCAAAAGGAGATGCCCTTGATATGCGGACAAATATATTAGATTACGCTTTTATAGATGGTAGGGAAGTGTCCATGGAAAGTCATCAAACCAAACTATGGCAACGATACCTGCAAAAAATTAGGAATANTAAGAAGAATTAAAAGGTTAGTNACTTGAACAAAGTTGATGAATTGTTTTTGAGTTTTCTTAAGGATGCATTTAAATCGGTNATTAANTCACCTGATTCACTTTCCGTTGACGAAATTCGCTCTTTATCATCAAAAAAAATTCAAAAAGCTTTCTCTAAAGTTAAATATGAAATTCATGGTTCTGAAAATTTACCAAGTAAAGGAAATTTAATATTTATTTACAATCATTTAAATAATCATCCGTTATATTCAGTAGCAGATAACTTCCAGATAACATTAGATAGCCATTTTATTAGTTCAATGATTGTTGATAGATATTACAACAATCCAGGAATCAGAGTTTCAAGACTTTCATTACCCAATGAGAAATTTCATAAAGATTACTACGATAAGCTTGATTATATTAGGGTTTATGCTAAAAATTTTATTCCAAAAAATATAACTGATACCGAGGTAATAAATACAAATAAAAATTTTTATAAAAAGGCATCACAACTTTTAAAAAAAGGAAATTGTCTAGTGCTAAGTCCTGAGGGAGCATCTTATTCAACTGATGAGTCCCCGGGTGTTTTTAAAAAAGGTTTATTTAAACTCCTTTCCAATTTAACTATTCCCACTATTCTAGTTCCTATTGTAACACTAAATTTTGACAAACTTGCATCAAAAGCTGTTTTTAAATGTGAAATAAAAAAACCAATTATATATAAAGATCTTCTTACAAACAGTGATATAGAGATTGAAAATCTTAAACTAAATAAAAAATACAAATCATGGGTTAATAAAATGAAACTTTATGACCGTGACTTTTCTATTGAAATCAAAAAACTTTTACTCAAAGTAGAGAATAATAAAAGTATTGAAAGTCCAATAATTTTTTATGGTAGTTCTACAATCAGATTATGGAAATCTTTGAATGAAGATTTTAAAAATGTAAATGTAATTAATCTTGGGTTTGGTGGAGCTTACATTGATTCATTATCAAAAAATTTTCCTCTTCTGATAAATTTTCAAAACCCTAGAGCAATTGTAATTTACTTGGGAGGTAATGATCTCAATTTAAATTTAAGCCCCAGGGAAATAATTTTTAAAATCAAAATCTTTATAGAAAAAATTAATAGAAAATTTCCTAACACAACCATTGGATATATTTCAATTAAGCCATCTTTAGAAAGGAAAAATAAACTATTAGACATAAAAGAAATCAACAAGGGTGTTAAACTTCTTGCAAAGTACCTACCTAACTTAATTTATATAAATATTTATGATAGGCTTTTGGATAAAGGAAAAGTTACATCAAAATTCCTTCTCCAAGATGGCCTCCATTTAAATAAAAAAGGATACAAAATTTTGACAAATGCTGTCAAAGAAAAATTAATTTAAATCTTTATTTTGGCCTAGCGTATTTTAATCTTTTTATAGTTTTGGGTAGCGCATACGCATCCAAACCATTTACAGTTACGATATCACCTTTTGAAAGCTCCACCCATCCGTCATTTTGTAATAAACCTTTTCTTATGAAAATAAGTTCAATGGATGCGACTATCATTGAACATCCATTTTCTTCTAGGTAATATTCGTTCACATATTTACATCCTAGTTGAACTGCAGAATCTTTTACAAAGGGGGCTCCCCAATTTTTTTTGTATTCAGGTTGGAAATTAGTTTTGTCGAACTCGGATATTTCTTCATCATATTTTGCACTTGTGTGATGAGCATCTTCGATTATTTCCTTGCTTACATGATTGACGGTAAAAAGTTTATTCTCCTTGATATTTTTGTATGTATTTCTAGGCACAACGTTTGGTCTTAGAAAAAAACTTAAAAGAGCGGGATTACTGCCCAAATGAGTTATTGAACTAAAAATTGCAAGATTCTCAGTTCCCGTATTTGATACAGATC